>DATHEQ010000319.1:0-22654 GCA_035318505.1 Polyangiaceae bacterium
AGATAGCGGTCCGCCTCGTCCTTGCCTTGCGACAACGCGATCGTCGTCTTGTCGGCAAGCGAGTTGGTCTCTTGCGACCGTGCGGCGATCGCCACCCCAATGGCGGTGACGACGGCGCTCGGCGCCATGATGAGCAGAAAGCGGCTTCGCTCGTGCCAGGCCGCATCCGGCGCGGTGTCCGGTCCCATTGCAATTCCCGTCCCGACCCCAGTCGCCCCCAGCGCTGCGATCACGGTTCCCGCCAGAAACTCCTCGGTGGATCGGCTGACGGCTGCTCGACCGAGCTCGCCGCAGGTCTTCGCGCCCATGTTGAGCACATACGGCTGCGTCTTCGGAATGTGCGTGCACCCGAGCGACGCGATGGTGAGGAGGACGGAGGCGGCACCCAGTCGCAAAGTGGACTCCTTATCGCGGGTGCCCGATGCCAAAACCGAGCACTCCTTTGACGCTCTCCTTCCGCTACGCTCTTGTCAACCGATTCGGGATAACGCGCGCAGCGTGTCGCACGCCACCGGACAGCGTCTTACCCACAGCGCGCTAGCGTCGATGCGGATCGAGCTCGCCAAGCATCGAGCCCGAGGAAATCACCTGAAGGTCGTTGGGGACTGCCTCGGAACTCGCGGCCGGCAGCACGCTCGCCGGCCGCGCCGATCGCGCGAGCTCCGTCAGTGCGAAGAGCCGCGCGGCACGACCCCACCCCAGTGAAACGACGGCAAGCTGGGTGAGGATGAATCCGGCCACCAGTGCTCCCATGCTCGGGCCGCTGAGGCGCAGGCGAAGGATCAAGAGCGGCACGGCGAGGGCGTAGCTGGCAAGCGTTGCACCGAGGTACGCGCCCAGCACGCGCAGCGGATCGCGACCGGTGAGTCGCACGCCGCGCAACCAGGCGCTCCAGCCAGACCGCAAGTTGTCGTCGACCCCGAATGCGGCGCGACCGGCCTCGAGCGTCGCGTGCACCACGACGAATACCAAAAGCGCCAAAACGGCCGCCATGCGCCAGACGAGACTGGCCTGCGATTCGAGGATCGCGTGTCGACTGAGCTGCGACGCGCCCTTGAAAACGCCGGCCACGATCACGCCAATGAGCGCGAACGGCACGATCGCAACGAGCCCGATGCGAAGCATGCGTGTGTAGTAGAGGATTGCCCCCTCCAGCACTGGCGCGAACGTGCGCGCGCGCTCGCCGCGCGCAGCCGCGACGGCCATCCCGGCAAGAAACGGCCATGACGCGATGCCGAGCAGCGTTCCGATCGCGACGCCGCCCATCATCGGCGCGGTCGACCGATTCAACGCCATGCCCATGTCCGAGAAGGCCAAGAGATCGAAGGAGCTGGCGATCTCCTGGGCCCGCGGCGAGTCGTCGAGCACGCTCGCGAGCACGCGCCACGCGGGAAAGGACGCCACCAGCGTCGTCCAGAGCACCGTTGCCGTAAAAAGGGTGAGCAGCCGCCATTCCAACGCGCCGCCCATGGCGCCGCGCAAAATGGCCGTGAGTCGCGATCGTTCGTTCATAGTGCACCCAAGAGCGCGTAGAAAACTTCGACGACGGCGGAGAGGTCGAGGCCCCAACGCAGCGACGCGGCGCGCTCGGGGTCGAGGTTCTTGCCGTCGTTGAGTTTGTCGTAGTCGAGGTAGTGCTGGCGGCCTTCGTCGAGCTCCGCCGATTTGGCGCGGATGGGTTTGACGAACGTGAAGCGACGCCAGCGCGCGTCGTCGTCCCATTGCACCGACTCCCGCGACCCGTCTTCGAACTTCACCACCAGGGTCTGCGGGACAGGCGCTCCATTGCGGCGCACCGTTACCGTGGTGCGGAACGGATAGGGGCCCTCCCCGCGAAGGGCATCGGGGTGGGCGAGTCGCCAGGCTTTCTTCTGCGCCTTGATGTCTTTGTCGACTTCGTCGCGCGTGCGCTCGATCCACTTGCCGTCGACGAGCATCATGCCTGGCTCGGGCAGCTGCTCGTCGCTGTTCAGGCTCTCGACGCGATCGTCGATGGCCTCTGCGCCGTACACGTTCTGCCGAAATACCTGCTCCACCGTCGCGCGACTGCCGGATGCTTCGGCGAGCGCCTCGCGCAGGTCGGCGGTGCTCGGGTGCCTGAAGCGCCACTTCGCGTAGTACGCTCGAAATCCCCGTTCTAAGGCTTCCCTGCCGAGGCGGGCTTCGAGATCGCGCATGACGGTGGCCGTGCGTGAATAAACCTGACCGTAGCTGCGCGTCGACACGCGGTCCCACGAGTTCTGTCCGATGGGATCGGCGGGATGCGAATCGAGCGCGCCGCTGATGCGTTGCAGCGCGAAACCGCTGCCGGACGGATCAAAGCCGAGCGTCTTGAGAAAAGGCGTGACGAAGTGAGCCTGCTCGCGACGCGCGTCCATCATGCGAATGTCCCAAAACTCGTTCATGCCTTCGTCGAGGAAGGGCTCTTCGAACTCGTTGGACGCCAGGATTCCATAGAAATAGCCGTGGCCAAACTCGTGGATGGTCACGAAGTCGACGATGACGCCATGGGACGTGTCCGGCTCGGCATCGGGAAACCCGACGGAGGTGAAGATCGTCTGGTACTCCATCCCTCCCGCTTCGACGGCGTTGAACGGAGGGATGATGCAAGTCGAAGTTCGATACGGGTAAGGGCCGAGCGTGTCGGAGAACCATCGCAGCGAATCGAGGGTGCCCTGTAGCGCCCGCCGTGCGCTCGCCAGGTACTCGGCCGGATAAAAAACTTTCACTTTCACGCGGGGACTGCCCGGGCCATCCCAATCCGCTTCGAGGGGTGGGGCGAAGTTATCGACCGCCATCCAGGCAAAGTCGTGGATGTCATTTTGCGTAAATCGGCGGGTGACGAGGTCCCCTTTTGCTACCGGCTCGCCCTGCTCTTCACCGGCCGATGCCACTTGAAAGTTTTTCGGCACCGTCATGCGCACGTCGTATTCGCCCCAATCGGCGTAAAACTCGCTGTGCATGTGGAACTCGTGAACATTCCAGCGCGGCGCGGTTGCGCCCCGCTCGCCGGCGAGCTCGAGCACGCCGATCTTGGGAAACCACTGCGCCACCATGTGAAAACTGCCGAAATAGCCGGTGCGGGCGATGACGCGCGGCAGTTGATCATGAAACGCAATGTCGAGCGTGACACTGCCGCCAGCGGGCACCGGCGTCGGCAGGTCGAGACGCACGACGGTGTGATCCGTGTCCGGCCCCTGGTCGGGGTGCACGAACCTCCAAGGCACCGGTGCCCCGTTTTGTTGCACCTTTCTCAGCTCGATGTGACCCCACTGGCCGTCGTCGAGCTGCACGTTGCTGCGAAAGGCGAGCGCATTCTGGCGCGACTCGGTGAAAAAAGTGCTACCCGGGCCTTCGAACGCATTGAGATAGAGATGCAGGTACACCGCGCTCACCGGTTGGGCGCTGCGGTTTCGCCAAGTCAGCTTCTCCTGCCCCTCGAGCGTGTGCGCGTTGGGATCGAGCGTGGCCTCGATCTCGTATTTGACGACGCGCTCCGAGAGGGTCGTCTCGGTGCCGATGCGCGGTCCTCCCCACGCGTTCGGCGCACTCGGCGTCTCCACGGCGGCTGCATGCGAGGAGACGAAGGAAATTTCATTGTCCGGCTCCGCCGCGCGCGCCGCGCTGGCAAAGAGCCAACCGCCCATCGTGGCGATGGCGAGCGCAGCGATCGCGCCAATGTTCATTTTCGACTGCCTCAAAGTGCCTCCTCAAAACCGGAAATAACGTGGCATCCTACGCCGCGCGAGCGGCCGAGCCGAGCTCGCTGAACCGCGGTTCTGTTGGTTACGTCGCCTCGTGCGGGGCGTCGAGCAACGAACGGACCAGGCTCGGCCAATCGACGTTGGCCGGAATTCTTCCTTCGGCGCGCTCGGGGCGGCCTCCCCCGCGACCTCCCGCGGCCTGGGCGGCCCGCTTGAGGAAGCCGCCGCAATCGAAGCCACTTGCGCTGCCGCGCGCCACCACGACCGGCGCACCTTCTTCGTCGCGACCCGCCAAAATCGCCACTGCCTGGGGCAATTCGGTGACGCGTTTGGCAACCGCGCGCAAAAGCTCGGCGGACGCGTCGTCGAGTTGAGCGATGACCATGTCCCGGCCCTCGGCCTGCGCGGCGCCGATGATTTCATCCGCGGCTCGCTGCGCCAGCCGCGCACGCGCTTGACCGAGAGCCTCGCGCGTTGCGAGGAGCTCGCGGCGAAGCTTTTCGACCGCTGCCGGCACGTCGTGCGGCCCCGATGACAGCTCTTGTGCAAGCGCGCGAAGCAGCACCGATTCGCCGACCAGCTGTTCACGCGCGCGGCGCCCCGCCCCGAAAGTGACACGCGTGCCCCCTTTGTAGCGTTCGATGCCGACGATATGGACCAGCCCTACCTGCGCCGAACGAAGGCAATGCGTGCCGCCGCACGGCGTAAAGTCGAAGTCGCCTATCTGGATCACGCGCACGTGATCGCTCACCTTCGGCTCGCGCCGCAATGGCAATCGCGCGAGCTCCGCGGGATCGGGGAAGAACGATCGAATGACGACGTCCCCTTCGATGACGGCATTGGCGAGATCTTCCGCGCGCGCCACGTCCCGCTCCGCAAGATTGGCGATGTTGACATCGATGGTGCAGGCGGTTTCGCCGAGGCGCGCGGACACTGTTTCTGCCTGGGCAGTATCGAGAAGGGCGCGCGACAAGATGTGCTGACCGGTATGCAGCGCCATATGCACGCGCCGTCGCTCGGCATCGATGTGACAGGCCACCTCGGCGCCGATGTCCGGCGGCTCACCGACCAAGACATGATGCAGTGCGCCGTCGGCGTCGACCTGGACATCCGATACGTCGATGCCATGCAGCTTGCCCCGGTCGGCCAGCTGTCCGCCTGATTCCGGATAGAAAGCCGTGCGGTCGAGCAGCACGCTGACCTTGCCATCGAATTGGGAACGAGCCGTCACACGCGCCCGAAACTCAAGGAGAAGCGGGTTATCGTAATAGAGGCGCTCGGTAACCGAGGCGCCCGGAGCTGGACGAGATAGCGCCATGCGAGGCGTGCACCATAGCGCGTGAAGACGGCATGGGTCTCGCAATCTTCGCGTGAAGAATCCACCCGAATGACGTAGTCTCGTCCACTTACGCGACAGAGCTTTGTCCGGCAGCCTTAGCTTCTTTTCAGTGAGACCCACGGGAGGTGCAAGGATTTGCTATTCGATGTCGCAGGCTCCCTCCGCCGTTGAAGCGATGAGCGGAACCAAACGCGTCGCTCCGATCGAGCGCGCGCGCGGCACCGAAGCGATTGGACTTAATGGGCCGCCGGTTCCTCCTTTTACCGGCCGAGAGCAAAGACGCGCTCTCGCGCGGCGACCGGGTCCTTGTCAGCCCTGCCGCCGCGGCCCAGTCGCGATTTCGCCGGGTAGGAGCCCTTGCTCCTCGACGAAGCGCGCGAGCTCGGACCAGAATCCGTCTTGATGGCGAGGTAGGTCATTGTGGTCGCATTCGTAGCGCACGAGCCGCGCCCGGCGCGCGCATTGCGATAGCCCGACGCCGTGAGCAAAGGGGACGACGCGGTCACGCGTGCCGTGGAAGATGAGAATGGGCACGTCGAGGGATCGCACCACGCTCGCACTGTCGAATCGGTCCTGAATGAGCGCTGCCGGCACGAGCCACCTTCGGGCAACATCGGGAATGCTGGTGAAGGTGGACTCGAGAACGAGCGCGGCGGGGCACCGCTGACGCGCCAGCGCGCATACGACGCCGCCGCCGAGCGATCGGCCATGCAGCACCACCCGGCGAGGATCGACGTCGGATCGCGCGCACGCCAGGTCGTAGAAGCGAATGAAGTCGTCCACGATCGCTTTTTCGGAGGGCACACCTGCCGATCGGCCGTAACCCCGATACTCCGGCAAGAGCACGTGCATGCCCATACGCCGGTACGGATCGAGCATTTCAGGCCAATTTTCGATGAGCTCGCCATTCCCATGAGCAAAAACGACGAGCGGGGCCGTTCGGCCGGGGGCAAGCCCGTCCGCGGGCAGAAACCACGCCTCGACCTCCCCGTCGCGAATGATGATGGAAAGCTTCTGTAAACCCCGAACGCCGGCCTCGGCGTTGGGTTTCGCTCGCAGCAAGTAGCGCGGAAAGAGCACCCAGCGCGCGATCATTCGCCCGAGGATAGCGGAGCTTTCGGCGCGTGCAGCCGGACCGATCACGGCGCTATACTGAGCCGCATGAAACCGCTTGCCGCTCTCGCCATCGCGTTCTTCGGCTTCGGCTGCAGCAGCGCGGTGACCTCCTCGTCCGCGACGTCCTCCGATCCCTCAATCACCGCCGCGTCGCGGAGCTTGCTGGGAACCCTCCATACGCGCGATCGCGAAGTGCTGCTGTACGCGAGCCCGACCGGCATGAAAGTCACGGTCAAGGCGGCGAACGGCGCGCTGCTCGCCGATCGCGTCGATGTGGACGCGCTCCGCGCGCTCGATCCACACGTCTACGAGATATGTCGCTCCGGCGTGGCGAACGGCGCTACCTACCTCGACGCAACCCTCGACACGCGGATGCGACGATCGGAGTCGCGCGACGAGCCGGCCCCCGCAACACCGCGCTTTCGCCCTTAAAGATCCGCCACGGGCGACGAGGCGTGCACGCTGCGCACATACGGGGCGACCATTCTGCTACCCCTGCCTGAAATGGTGCTGTCATTGCGGCCAGCCGTCGACGGGCATAGAAAATCGATCGACTGAGAGCAGCCACCACCTCTACACTCCGAAGTCCGGGGGTACCGATTGAGCCAGGCGAAGATCCTGCTGTTGGTCGTCGATGACGACCATTTGTTACATCGAACCATTGACCGCGCGGCGGTCGCGGCGGGTGTCGAGGTGATTCACGCCATGACGGGTGGTGAGGCGGCGCCGCTCGTGACGCTGCGCAAGCCGGACGCCATCCTCCTCGACATCGGCCTGCCCGACGTCGACGGTCGCGACGTTCTCGCGCAACTGAAAGCACTTCCGGAGGCGGCTCGAATTCCGATCATCATGTACTCGTCGCACGCCGAGCACGAGCATCGCCTTTCCGCGCTGCAGCTCGGCGCGGAGAATTACGTCGAAAAGCCGTTCGACCCCGATCTTCTCATGCGCCGCATTCTGCGGGCGGTCGAAAAGAGTCGCGGCGCGCCGTAAGGGGCAAGACGCTCGCGACAGCGCGAGAATGAGGCATACTCGCCCCGCATGGCGAGTCGATTCGACGTGATCATCGTGGGCGCGGGGCACAACGGTCTCGTCGCGGCTGTCCTTCTCGCGCGCGCGGGCCTCGACGTTCTCATGCTCGACGAGAAAACCGTCGTCGGGGGCGCCGCCAAAACGGAGTACCCGTTCCGAAAGGCGCCGGGGCTCGGGATCTCGACGGGCGCTTACTTGCTCGGCTTGATGCCCCCCGAGCTCATGTCGGAGCTCGGCCTTCAGTTGCCGCTCTTACGCCGGGACCCTCATTACTTTCTGCCGACGACCGGCGATCGCTACTTGCTGTTCGGATCGGACAGGGCGGCCATGCGCGAGCAGTTCCTCCGCTTTTTCAGCGAGCGCGATTGGCGAGCCAATTCGGCATTGAACGACGAGCTCGGCCGCATGCGCGACGATCTCGCGCCGTCGTGGCTGATGGAGCCGCTGTCGATCGAAGGCACCGCGGAGAGGTTCATTCGCCAAGAGCTCCGCAACGACTTCGTGCGGCTCTGCCGGGGAACGGCGCGCGAGTACCTCGAGCGCTTCGGCTTCGAGAGCGACCTCTTGAAGGCAATGTATGCGGTCACCGACGCTTTCTCCGGCGTCGACGGCGGGTATGACACGCCGGGAACCGGGATGAACCTCCTCGTCCACAATATGTGCAGGCTGCCGGGTTCAGGCGGCACGTGGATGATCGTGCAAGGCGGCATGGGCACGATCACGCAACGGCTCGCCGAGCTTGCACGTGCCGCGGGCGTACAGATCGAGACCGAGGCCAAGGTGGCGCGCATCGACGTGTCGTCCGGGCGCGTGACGGGCGTCGAGCTCGCCGACGGGCGTTTCGTCGCCGCCGACGTCGTCGTCTCCAACGCGGACCCGTTTCGCACCGCCGCGCTGGTCGGTCGCGAGCGCCTCGCCAGCGATTACCTCGCGCGACTCGATGGGATGAAGCACGACGGAACGACGTTCAAGCTCAACCTGTGTCTCGCCGAGCTCCCCACCTTCCGCTGCTTGCCCGAAAATCGCGGCCAATTCGGGCCGACCATTCATCTTCTTCCTGATGAAGACCGGGTCATCGGCGAGCTTGCGCGCGCCTACGCCGACGTCAAGGAGGGCAAGCTTCCCGAGTTTCCGAGCATTGAGTGGTACATCCATTCTTCGGTCGACCCTTCGCTGCAAGATGCCGAGCACCGCCACAATGCGGCGCTCTTCGTGCAGTGGGTCCCCTACGAGCTCGCCGGCACGACCTGGGACAAAGAGGAGGACCGCTACGCGCGCCATCTCTTGTCGATCTGCGACCGCTTCGCGCCGGGCACGTCATCACTCGTCGTCGACACCTTCGCCCTCCACCCGCAGAAAATCGAACAGCACTTCGGCATGACGCGCGGGCACATCCACCACGTCGACAACAAGCTCGGATTTTCCGATCGTCACCCTTACGCGTATCCCGTCGGCGGCCTTTACTCCTGCAGCGCCGGCTGCCATCCGGCGGGGTCGGTCATCGGCGCGTCCGGGCATAACGCAGCGAAACGCATTCTCAAGGATATGAACGCGACGCCCGCCGGGACGCGAGCGTGACGGAGAAGCGGCGCTATTCCTTGGGCGGCGGGATCGTCGGCGATGCGGCAAAAATCCCGCTCTCGCGCACTTCGACGATCGCGCCGCACGCAGCGCATTGGGCGCGGGCCGAACCCTCGGTGCCGGTTACGACGCTTTCGTCGTTGTGATCCCAGCAGCGCGGGCACCGCGCCACCCACGTCGTGCTGCCGTCGGCGCCCCGCACGATGGCGCGAGGCACGGCTTCCACGACAGGGTGGGCTGAGTCGGGGACCGCGTCGGCCCTGTCGTAACTCGTTCGTCCTTGCGAATGCGGCAGCGCCATCAGCGATTCCCCCCTGCGTTGATCACCCCGCTCGCGACGATCGGAACTCGCGAGCCTGCTTGTCTTTGGTATCTGGATAAGAGAGGCAAGGGAAGCTCAATCATTGTGCGATAGCCGTCTTCAAGGATGTTTCGTCGGCGGGGGAGACGCGCGCGAAGCATTGCCCATCTGCGGCGGCATCATGCCGGGCGGCATCATGTTCGGCGGCAGGCCGGGCGGCATTTTGCCCATCATGGGCGCCCCTCCCATCGCACCGATGGCCATGAACATCTGTTGCAAATCGACCACCTTGTAGCCTTGGGGGATCTCGAAGAGGGTCGCCACGAGCGGCTTCTTGTCGATTTTGGTGACCTCGACGCGCCCTTTTTCGGTGCCGGCCTTGTCGTAGGCGATTCCGCGCAACGGAAAGTGTTTGCCATCGAGCAGCTCGAGCGCCCAGGCGTGCTCGGTGGGAATGCCGGTGAGCGGAAGCCGGAACCAGGACGCACCTTCATTGGCGACACAGGCGCTCATCTTTTCTCCGCTGTCGGGAACGACGTCCCAGATCTCACAGGCGTAGCCGGCGACGGAGTCTTTTTGTCCTGTCTTGGTCACCTTGGGGGGAGGATGGGACGGCGCTTCTTTGCCTTCGCGCGAGCCGGGTTCGACGCCGGAGCCGAACGTTTTCAGTTGCTCACCGGCCTTGTCGAGATCGATCAGCACGACTTGCTTTTTGTCCTCGAGCACGGCGTAGAGCTTCTTCTCCGGCGTGTTGATGACCGCGTACCCTTTGCCCATCCCGTTCGACGCCATCACTTCGGGCGGCAGCTCGAGGCGGAGCTTGTTGTCTTTGATGAGAACCGATAGCGGCCGAGCGGGCTTACTCCCCTTGCTGGCGTCTTTGAACAGCAGGCCAATCTCGCCCTCGAACCCATTGAGGAAAGCGAGACCGAGGCCTCCCGCGGCAGGCGCGGCCGTTCCTTCGCCCGATCCGACGCCGGCAGGCGACTGTTTTTTGCCGCACCCACCGAGTGAGAGAACGATGGAAACGACGGCGCACGCGCAAGTCCGATGGTGGCCCATACGAACCGTATATCCTATTTGCTAACGGCAGGGATGACGCGCCCGGTGCGAGCGTCACCGACGCGCGCCGCCGGCCGCAGACTTGCGTCGTGAAGACTACTTCTCGCCGGCGGCCGACGGAAGCGAGCTTTCGAACTCCGTCATCGCTTGGCGCACGCGACGGCGAGCAGGTGACTCCTCCGTATCACGCCGCACGCTGGTCGGCGCCGCCGACTTTTCCGGCGTTTTTGCGGTGGCATACGATCCCAGCTTGGCGCGCGGATTCGTCTTTTGTTCTTGTTCGCTCAAACGCGCATCGAGCAGGTTGATGGAATCGGCGAACGTCGTCGCTTGGCTGTCGAGCTTTTGCACCGATCCGGAAATGTCGGCGACGTCGTTCCGTACGCGCGTGATGTTTCGCTCGAGCTGACCGCGGGGACCGCCGTCCTGCGAGCGTACGCCGAAGATGGCGCCGCCGAGCGCGGAGAACAGGCCGAGCCCGGCGAGCACGACCCAGATTCGCCACGGTCGGTTGAGCGGAATGTGCAAGAACGCCTCGGTGTCTTGCACCACCCGTTCGACAGGGGCGCTGTGGGGCGACACGGTCTTCATTCGCGCCGGAGCGGCCGAGAGTATCGATCCGCCGACGTCGCTGCGCATCGGGCGAGCCGAGGGCATGAGCGATGCGCCATGGCTCGGCTCCTCGGGGCCGCGCGGCAAGAGCGAATCGAGCGAAGGCGCGAAGGAACCGGGGAAGGCGTCGGAATTGATCGAGAACCGACGGGAGGGCGGGAGCGACTCGCGCTCCACCGTTTCCGGGACAGATCGCTGATAGCCGGAGTTCGGGGGCGTCAGCGAGATGCGGTCCGCCATGCGCGAGATGCGCTTCTCGTTGATGCCCGGGATGCGGGTCAAGTCATTGGCAGTTTCGAAAGGTCCGTGCTCGTCGCGGTAGGCGACGATGCGCATCGCGAGCTTTTCGCCGATGCCGGGGAGTGCCTCGCGGATTTCCGTGGCGCTGGCTTCATTGATGTCGATCGGGGGTTCCGATACGGCGAGCTTGAGGGCTGGTCCTGCCATGGTTTGACCGGCAGAACGGCACCATCGGCTATGTCTTAAACGTCAGGCGAATGTCGCCCTCACCGTGTCCGGCGCGACCCGGGTAGGACGGCGGCGCGAGTCGCAGAGGAGATTACGCATCCCACACGCCGCGCGCAGCGTTTCCATGCCTTGCGTCGCGGAGTTTCGAACTGGCGCTATTCGGTGCTCTTGCCGTCCCGTCGATCGGCGCAGCAGCGGACACCCGTCGTGAAGTCGAAGAAGATCGGCGGGTGCTTGCTGACCCGTGCGTCGCAACCGCGGAAAGTGTCGCGTGCATAGAAACCGCCCACGAAGGTGGACTTGTCGTCCTCCACCCACTCGTCGAGGTTGCCCACCATGTCGTACACGCCATCGGCGCCCCACGAGCTGCGGCATTTGGGCGTCTCCCCCGTTGCACGGAGAAGCGGTGCGCCGCCGACCATCACTTGGTTGAGGCGCGGATCCCAATGCCCGAGCGACGCATTGCCATAGAGGATGGATGCGGGGTGGCTCGTGCCGTGGACGTTGCAGACACCGATTCGATACTTCTCACCGTAGGGGTAACGCGTATTTTGGTCTCCGCGACAGGCGACCTTCCATTCGGACAAGGTGCAAAGGCGCTTGCCCGCCGATTCGCACGCCGCTAGGGCAGTCGGTTTGCTGAGATAAGCCTGCGGCGTCACGTGCGCCAAAGAGACGGCGAGGGCCTCGGTGTCGGGACCCCGCTCCCACTCGGGAAGGATCGGCACGGGGGGCTCGACTTCCTCCTTACCCAGCGCGGCCGGGCCCCATTTCTGGCCCGCGATGGCGCGCCGGACTTCCCTCCGGTTCGCTGGATAAAACGGCGAGAACGAGCGCCGCGTCGCCTTGTCGACCATGGTGGCCTCGTAGCGATCGATGCAGAAACGCTCGGCGACGAAGACCATCTCCGGCGTGCACGGTTTGGCCGGATCGGGCGGCGGTGCAGTGGGCTCGGGTTCGGGCAACGCTTCGACGGGAACAGACGATGCCAAGAGCGGAGCTTGCTCGACGGCGGCCGGCGGACGCGGATCGGGCAGCGGAGCAGGCGCAGGGACGGCACCGCATCCCATCGAGAGCCAAACGAGCGCCGTAGGCCGCACGAAAAGCCGCATTGCAATACCGATTGGACCGCCCCGGCAATCGCCGTGTCAACTCCATCTCACCCGCCGCTCGATTTACACCACGGCTGTTCGCGCGGCGCGCTGGACACCCGGCTTTTGCGTTTATTCGTCGCGGGGCGACCCTTCGTCCTCCTCGCCGGGCGCGAACTTGAACGGGTAGGTCACTGTAACCCAGCCGTTGTTCTCGGGCGGCGCGAAGATCATGCTGAGCATCGATTCGCGAATGCACCCCGTAAACTCCGGATCGGCGATGTCGGTTCGCTCGTTGATCTTGGCTTGATCGACGATGCCCCCCACTTTGGCGTCACCGACGATCATGAAGTCGACCACGATCTGCCCGCGCACTTGGGGCAGCTTGGCGAGCGCGCTCGCGTAGCAGGCTGACGCCAACGGATAGAAATCCTCGCGAATGCGCGCGGTCAGGTACTCCTTGGAAAGATTGTGAGAGGGGCCGTTCGACCCGGCGGGGATCGTGAGACCGGTGTGGGGATCAAGCTCGACGCCTTGCGCCTGGAGCGGCAGCACGAGCCGCGCGCGCACGGCGTCGCGTAGCTCGCGGTCGACGACCGTGCCTGCATGATCTGCTGGCTGCGGCACGCGGCTCGCCCGGGGAACCTTCGCGGCGTCGCCAGCGCTTCTCGCAAGGGGCGCATGATCGTTCGGAGCTGCCTGGGGGTCGATCGATGGCGCCGCCGATCGACGGGCGCCCCGCTGCATCATCGCCAATACGGTGAGCGAGCCGCCCGCCACCGCTGCAGCCACGAGCGCGCCCATCCAGCGCGCCGAGCGGCGCGTGCGACGCAATGTGCCTGATGGACGGGACTCGGCGAGCGCGGCGCATAAGACCCGATCCGCAAAGTCGGAGGGAGCTTCTTCGACCTCCCAGCATTCCCAATCGATCGTCGTTTCGGCGTTCATCGCGTTTCTCCCTTCGGTTCTTGCTGGAAAGCAGTGAGTCGCTCGCGCAAAAGAGCGCGCGCGCGAAACAGGCGAGTTTTCACGGTCCCCTCCGGAATCTCGAGAGCGGCGGCGATGTCGCTCAGCGACATGCCGTGGAATTCCGCCAGAACGAAGGCGGCGCGCTGATCGTCGGACAGCTCGGCGGCGGCGCGGGCGATCGCGCGGCCAAGCTCGCGGCGCGCTTGCTCGGTCTCCGGCGTGATCGAGTCGCGCACCACGATGGCGTCGGTAAGCGGCACGACGACGGTGCGCGCCGTTCTTTTTCTCGCGTTCAGTGCGAGGCGAACGGCAATCGTCAATACCCAGGTCGAGACGCGCGCCGGACCGTCGAGATCGAACGACGGAAAAGCGCGGTAGGCGCGGAGGAAAATTTCCTGCGCCAGGTCCTGGACCTGGGCGCCGGGGCCGACGATTCGGGACACCAGCGCGAAGACGGCGCTCTGATGGCAAAGCACGAAAGTGCGAAATGCGAGCGGTTCATGGGCCTTGCACCCTTCCAAGGTTGCGCGCGAGAGCTCTTGCTCCTTGGCTGGCAAAACCCCTCGCGTCGTGGCTTGTCGTTGGCCCATGCTTCTTACACAGCGAACCGGGAGAAAAGTTCCCGCACCGGCGCGTGCCGCGGCCCGGGCGTACGCCGCCCAGCGTAACTCTGCGCTTCAGCGGTGGAAACCGACGTGGAAGGAGCGCGTCGTTCCCCAGATCTTGTTTCCGGCGGGATCGAGCGCGGGAGCGAATTTGTGCTTGAGCGCGCAGGCAGTAGCCGTCCGCGCGAAGCCGTGTCCCGGGTCCTCGACGATGTCGACAGCTTGAGCCGTGCCGTTCGGTCGCACGGTGACCTTCATTTCGACGACGGCGTCTCGGATGCGATCGCGCTCGGCTTCGCCGGGAAAGTCGCAGTCGTCCCACGACGTGCTCTCGAGCCACGCGCCGCGTGACTTGTCGCGCACCGCCGGTTTAACCGCCATGGCTGGCGTGCCGATACCGCCGGGAACCCCGCCCTCGGCCACCACCGATCCGCGCACGGGCGCCGCCGAGGTCCCTCCACTTGCGGTCACCCCGCCGGCGTAGGTGCCCGCGTCGCCGACGATGAAGGTGTTCTCGTCCTCTTCATCCGTCTCGTCGTCTTCGTCCTCACCGCCTTCCTGCACGAGAACCTCTCCGGCCTGCGCGGCCTCGGACGCCGGTGCTTCGTCCGGCTCTTCGGCAGCAGTCGGGGCTGGGGCGGTCACATTGGACGCCCAGCGCGTGGGCTCCGGGGGTGGCGGAGGGGGCAACTCCGGCTCGGGGGGTAACGGCGGTGCCGGCACCTCACGCTCGATCGCGAGCTCCTGCGCTCCGAGGGGCGGAGGTGGATCCCTTTCCCATTGCTCCTCGCGCAACCGGATACCGCCCGCCATGCCGCCATGTGCGAGCAGAGCTGCCGCGAGCGCCAACGAGAGCGCGCGCCGGCGGTCTGGGGCACCCAGCTGGAACACGCGGGCGAGAGGGTCATCGGCGCCCGCGCGCTCGTCTCGCGGGTGCATCGTGTCGTTTCCTTCAGCGCGCACGAAGTCGATACACCACCTGCTCGGCGTAAGTCGACGACATGGAGGACGATGCATCGCCCGATTTATCGTCGACGACTTTCTGCAAGGCGTCCGCGACAGACGCCGAATCCTTCTGAACGGCGCGATCGACGGCGAGGACAGCGGCCGCGCGCACATCGGCGTTGCGAAGACTGGGTAGGAGCTTGACCAGCTCCATTCCCGAACGGCTGTCGCCCAGCATCCCGACCATGTGGGCAGCCTTCACGCCCACGAAACCGCTGCCGCCCGTCGACTCGTCTTCCTTCAGCTTGGCCAAGTAGCAGTCGACTTCCTCGGCGCACTTGCCGAGAAGGTCGGCGGCCGCCTGAAAATTGCTCTTTTCCTTTTCCGCGCCGATCTTGTCGACGACGACCTTCACTTTCGCGACGTGAGCGCCTTTCATCAACTTGATGGCGCTCGTCAAAGCCGCGCTGAGCGTCTCTTCGTCCTTGCCTTTGGCGGCGTTGGCCTGGACGAGAAGCCAGGGGACGAGTTCGGCGTCGTAGAAGCGAGCCGAGGCCGTGAGCAAAGCGGGGCGCGCGGCAAACATCGACGGCCAAATGCTCGCGGTGGGCGGCACCTTTTCGTAGCCGCTTTGAAATGCCTTGGTGGCGTCGGTGCTGACGGGTAGGGCCGTCAGCTCGCGCGACACGACGGCACGGTTCATCTCGTTGTCCGCAGATTTGAGCGCCTGAATCATCGGTGAGCGCGCATCCACTCGGCCGATGGCGCCGAGCGCCAGCGCCGACGCACTGACGTACGATTTGGCGTTACCGCCAGCGTCGGCCGATTTGCTCTTACTAAATTCGACCATTTCCGTGTCTTTGCCGGCCAGGACGTCGACGAGCACGGGGACGGCTGCCGCGCCGATTTTGACGATGCCGAGCAGCGCCGATCCGGCGACCTCGGCTTTGTCCTTCTCCATCAGCACCTTGAGCAGGGGCTTGGTCGCGCTGGCATCGCCGAGGGTGCCGAGCAGCTCGGCGGACGTCTGTTGCCAAAAGACCTGGGATTGATACGCCTCCGACAGCGCAGCGTCGTTGGAGCGCGGGCGCTCCAACGGGCGACCGATTTTTTCGAGCAGCATCGGTTTCCACGCGGCGCTCTTCAGCTGGACCATGGCGCCGTAGACGCTCTTCGCGGCCGCCCCGCCCTTGGCCGAACCGCCCTCGAGCTTGGCAAACGCTTCGCCGAGCGCAGGAGCCGCTTCGTCGTACTTCATCGCCCCGATGGCGCGCGCCGCCTGATGCACGTCTTCTTCGTCGGGCCCTGCGGCGGTGGCGAATCCGTGGCACGCGTGGATGAAGGCTCGACCGGCGCGCGGGTCACGCGTATCGGCGAGGAACTTGATGAGGAGAATGCGCGTGCCCCGCTCGAGACTCGACTCGACGTACGTCTTGGTCAGCGGCTCGATGATTTGGTCGAGCACGCCTTTGACCGCGGGATCGGCCGCGTTTTGGTTGGTGCGCGCCATGGCGTCGCTGTGAAAGTGAAGAAGCGCGCGGATGGCGACCGGCCGCGTTTTGGTATCCCCGAGCCGCGCGATCCAGGTCGCGGGCAGTCGGTCTTCCGGGGACGGCTCGGGCGCAGCGGGAGCGACCGCGCGCGCGACGCGCGGCTGCCGCCCTCCAGGCTCGCAGGCGGACTGGTAATCGGCAATGCGACATTCGATGGTAGGTGGCCGAACGGCGCGTTGCTGCAGGTAATACGCATCGATTCCCGCATTGCAGGCCCGGAGCGACGCCTGACTGCAATCCTCGATGGCAAGTCCCTTTCCGATGCCGAGCACCCGGAATTCGCCCTGCGTCATGTGCACGTTCGAGCCGGGAGCTTGGACCCGCGGGTCCATGTTGCCCGGCCCTTGACACTTCTTTCCGGTGGAGTCGCAGTTGTCATCCTCGCTCTCGCGCAAGAACAACTTGGTCGTGGCGATCGTCGTTTCGGCTTTGCACGCCATGTGCGGGACATCCGCCCCCACCTTGTCCACCTGCGCGAGGTACGCCTCGGAGACCCCTGACGTGATGATCTGCCCGAGCGCGGCCGTGGTGGGCTCGCAGATCGTCGTATTGTGGCACCCTGCCATCGCCGTGGCGGAGAACACAGACATCACGCCCAACGTGCGCAACCTTCGCTGATGATTGGCCATAGCGGCAACCTCCGGGCGACGGAAACGCTTCATCGCCTGCTCAAACCATAAACCTAGCCTCGTACCACAATCAATTGGCAATGAACGCCCTGTTGACAAGTCGCGTCCCCTGGTACCCGCTTCTCTACGCGCGCGTCCCGCAGTAGCTAGACGCGGTGAGCCGGGCGAAATGTACAAATGCGCGGGCGGCTCGAACCTAGGCGCGGCCGCGGCCCTCCGAACGCTGGAGCACGGCATCGAAGACGGTCACCGCGGCGCCATCGCGCCAACCGGAGCGAAAGCGGCTACTTGATGACGGTTCGACAGCCGAGAATGATGTCGATGCGCGCGCCGGGGTCGCTTTTTACTTTTGCGCAGGTTGGGCCGCAAAGGATGATCTTGGCGTCGTTGTCTGCGTACTGCCAGCCGTCCGCGCCCTGATCGCAAAGCGCCGTGTTGTCCTGCAGAATAGGCACCGCGGCCCCCGCGCCGGGGGTGAAGTTGACGTTGACCTTGCTGCGATCGACGGGCAGTCCCGCCGGCCCCGCGGGAACGTCGAACGTGCAAGTGAGCGCCTTGCCGGTGATGGTGGCGAGCGCCTTACGGAGATCGCCGGCGAAGTCCTGTGAGGTCGTCATGTCGAAGTGACAGTCGCCGACGTCCTTGCCGCCCGCATGGTCGCAAGTGGCGCTCGCCGCGGTGCCACCCGCAAAGGCAATCTGAGAAAGCAGACCCCGTGCGCTTTCGCTTCCGGGTACTCCGATGGAGAACGTGCGAATGCCCACCAAGAAAGCGTTGGGAACCTGGGTCGACACGAGCCCGGCCACCTCGGCGGGGGTGCAGCTCTCGGAGCCGTCGGTAAGGAGGACCAGAAAATCGCTCCCCGGCAAGCTCAGCTGCTGGTGCAAATGCTTGTAGCCGAGGATGGTGGCACCCACGATGGGCGTTCCTCCGGCGGGCTTCATGGCGTCGAGGCTGGCGCTCAAGGCGGCCACCTGCGGCGCGTCGATGGACTTCACCGCGACGCTCGGCATGGATTGCACGCCGCATTCGTCATCGTTGCTGAAATACGAGATGCCGGCGCTGGCCGAAGGAGGAAGCGACGCGAACGCCGACTTGAGCGCTTCGCGGATGATCTCCCATTTGCTTGGGCGCATGGGATCGGCGCGATCCGGCTTTGCTTCGCAGTCGCTCGAGCTGGTGACGGGGGGCAGATTGCAGTTCATGCTTCCGCTGCGATCGATCACGAAGAGCAGGTTGGCGGGCAGCAGATCGGCTTTGATCGTCGAGGAGGCGCACCCTGCCGAGTCGCTCGGCCCCGCACCGCTGTCGCCCGGTCCGATGATGATTCCACTGCCTCCAGCCCCAGCGCCCGCGGAGCCAGCTTCGCCGCCGCCCCCGTTTCCGCCGCTCGAGCCTCCGCCGCTTCCGCCTCCGCCCGTGACGCTGGCATCGGGAGTCGAGGGCGACGGTCGATCGCCAGCGCCGTCCGACGAACACGCCGCCAGCATGGTGAGGCCTGCTCCGAGAACGCCGGCCAGCGCGGATCTCACGGGCCTACCCACGTTGCTTCCCATGATCCAGTGCCTCCGTAGAGCGGGTTCGGTTCTTTGACGTCCCATGCTCCGTTGACGAAGGCGGCGGCGACCTTGTCGTAGTCGCCGAGGAACGGGCCCTCGAAGGGGAAATTGACGCCGAGCACGATATAAAAGCCATCCTTTAGCGCGGTTGCGGGGTCGAGCTTCGAAACTTTGCAATTGAGCTTGCCCACGAGATCGGCAGAAAAAGGGAAGATCAGATCGGCCGTGCCCGCGAGCTTCCCGTTCGTGATCTCGAGCACCTCGCCATTGGCGGACTGCACGAGGGTGAGATCGATGTCACCTGCGACGGGAATGGGAAGCGGAATGATGGTGGCGGAGGACGCGTAGGTGCCGATGAACGTGCCGTGATAATGGCCCGGTTTGCATTTGAGTCCCGGCACGGTCTCGGGCCAGCCGAAGATGACGTCAGGCTTGGCTGCGTCGACGACGCCGGCCGCGTCGCTAGCGCCGGCGTCAGTGGGATCCGACCCTCCCGTTCCCGCGGCGCCACCGGAACCCGCCGCTCCCCCGCTGGTACCGCCAAAGCCGCCCGTCCCCCCGGTGGAACCGCCCGCCCCGCCCGAACCCACGGAGCCTCCGCCCGAGCCCGAACCTGTGGCCGTCGACGCTCCTGCGTTTCCGCCGCGGCTCGTATCGCGAGGGGCGGAACCTGACGTATCGCTGCAGCCAATGACGAACGACGCCAAAGTCGAAACGAGGACCCAAGCCCGCATCACGCGCTCCTTCTCGGCACAGTTTCCGCGCGGAACCAGACCGCAGTCATGTTTCTTTACAACGGTTTACTCACATCTAACAAGCCTACTTGTCGAATGTGCCGATCCAAGGTTCTAGCATCGCGCACAACCACCGTAGGCCGATAGCGAAGTCCGCGCGAGGGGCGTCTGAAGGCACCATTTGGTGCGCGGAAGGGCGGACGCGGCGCGCAGCAACGTAAAGATGCGGAAGGTCCGGCTTTCGCGTACAACGCTCGCGCCATGTCTCGTGTTCGCCCTCTGGGAGGGGCATCGGGCCGCCGCAGCGTTCGCGCTGTGAGCGCGCGCCCCTATGCGGGGCGGTCCGTCAAAGAACGTCTGGCAGAACGCCGCGCGCGCCTCCTCGACGCGGGGCTTGGGCTCTTCGGGACCCGGGGTTACACGTCTACTTCCATCGAGCTCATTTGCTCGAAGGCCGGCGTCACCGCGCGTCACTTCTACGAGCAGTTCGCCAGCCGCGAGGAGCTGCTCCTCGAGGTTTACGAATCGGTCATCCATCGGACCCGCAAAGCGGTGGTCACCGCCCTGCACCAATCACACAGCACGCCGCGCCATCGCGTCACGGCGGGGCTAGAAGCATACGTCCACGCCGTCTTAGACGACCCGCGCTACGCCCGCATCGCTTGCGTCGAGGTGGTCGGAGCCAGCGCGAGAGTCGAACGCAGGCGACGCAAGACCATCTACGAGATCGCGTCGCTGATCGAGGCACAAGCGCAAGCGCTCGCCGAACAGGGCAGAGTGGCGCGCAAGGACTTCAGTCTGACGGCCATCGCCATGGCCGGCGCGTGCAACGAGCTCGTCACGGACGCCATCATGCGACCAACGCCCCCCCCGACGTCGGCCCTGGTTAGTGCGCTGGTACGCCTTTTCTTGGCCGTCATTGCCGCGGCGCGACCGGAGGCTCCTTCGAAAAGGAGATCCCGCAAGCCCGCCCGTTGAAATTTTTCTTGGTGCTTCGACGAACATGGATTCGCTGCACCCGAAGTCGCACCCTCCGAGCTCGGTCGCGGCGCAAAGGCGCCATGCTATATGAACGATTCTCGAGTGATGCGCGCGTCCATTGCTCCTGCCATCCTCGCCCACACCTGAAACTTTCCAACTCGTCACGCGAGGTAGGGAACAATTCCCAATGTCACAGGTTCTGAAGCAATTCCGAATGTCACCCCCTCCGAGCAGATCGCCGGCCGAGCGCCCCACCGAGGCCCCCCGTCGTGCGCCGTGCGGGCTTGAGCGCCGGGCACGCCGTGCCCTTCCCTTCGCCGCCGCGGCCATACTTGGCGCCGTCGCTTCATCAGGTTGTCACGGCGCCGAAGCGCAGTCGCAGGCGATGCCTCCCTTGCCGGTCGACATCCTGCGCCTCACCGAAAAGCCGATCAACGAGGAGGACGAATACCTTGCGTCGCTCACTTCCCGGCGGTCGATCACCCTCTATGCGCAGGTCAACGGCTACATCCGCAAGATCCCGTCCAAACCCGGTGACCGGGTGCGCCAGGGCGCACTCCTCATCGCCATCGACCCCGGACAGCAGACCGCCACCTTGAAGGGCCTCGCGGCAACTCTCGAGACGCGCAAGGCGACGCGCGACTTTGCCGCGCACAACGACGAGAGCTCGAAGAACCTCGTCGCGGAGGGTTTGCTCAGCGATCTCGAGTACCAGCAGCGCCACTCGCAGCGCGCCGTCGCCGAAGCCGACGTCAAAGCCGGCGAAGCGCAGGTGCAGGCGCAATCCGAGCTGCTCCGTTACTACCGCATCACCGCGCCGAGCGACGGCACCTTGGGCGACGTGCCGGTGAAGATCGGCGACTATGTGACCCCGCAAACACGCCTCACCTCGGTCGATCAGGACAATTTGGTCGAAGCCTATGTGTACGTTCCGATCCACAAGGCAGCCACCATCCAGCCCGAAACGAAGGTGGCGCTCGTCGGCGAAGACGGCAAAGTGATCTGCGAAGAAAAGCCGTCCTTCATCTCGCCACAGGTGAACGTCGATACGCAGACGGTGCTGGTGAAGACCCTTTGTCCCAACGACGGGCGCCTCCGAACTTCGCAGGTCTTGAAAGCGCGGATGATCTGGTCGAAGCGCCCCGGGCTCACCGTGCCGACCGTCGACGTCACGCGCCAAGCAGGTCAGTACTTCGTCTTCGTCGTCGAAACGAGCCCGCAAGGGGCGCTCATCGCGCGGCAGAAGCCGATCAGCGTGGGCGCCATTCAGGGCAACGAGTTCGTCGTGACCGGAGGGCTGACACCGGGCGTCGAGATCGTGGGATCGAGCATTCAGAAGATCCGCGACGGCTCGCCCATCGCTCGTTCATCGCCCGAACCGCAGCCCGGCGCGGGCTCCTCCGCCACCCCGCAAGCTCCTCGACTCTGACTTTCACCGCTCTCTCGCGCCGCACAGGTACGCATGTTCGTCGATTTCTTCATCAGGCGACCTATCTTCGCCGCCGTTTGCTCGATCCTCATCGTGCTCGCGGGTGCCATCTGCATCCCCACGCTCCCCATCGCGCAGTATCCGCAAATTGCGATGCCGCAGGTGTCGGTGTCGGCGTTCTACATCGGGGCCAACTCCGAAGTGGTCGAGAGCTCGGTGACGATGCCGCTCGAGCAAGCGATCAACGGCGTGGAGGGCATGCGTTACATGACCTCTACCAGCGCCAACGACGGTAGCTGCAACATCTCCATCACCTTCGACCCGAGCCGCAACATCGACGTCGCCGCCGTCGACGTGCAAAACCGCATCTCCACGGCGCAAGCCCGCCTTCCCAACGAAGTGAAGCAAGGGGGCATCTCCGTGACGAAGAGCTCGGGCTCGTTCGTGGCGGCGTTGGCGCTCGTTTCCGAGCACGGCCAGTACGATCAGAAGTTTCTCAGCAACTATACGGACGTTTATCTGAAGGACGCCGTCAAACGCGTGAAGGGTGTAGGCAGCGTCGAGATCTTCGGTGAGCGTCGCTTTGCGATGCGCCTCTGGCTCGACCCGAACAAGCTCGCCGAACGAGGCCTCGTCGCGGCCGACGTGGTCGCCGCGCTCGCCGAACAGAACTTGCAGGCTCCCGCCGGTCAGCTCGGCCAACCTCCCGCGCCCGTGGAGAAAGACTTCCAGATCAGTCTCCAGGTGCAAGGGCGTCTCGTCGAAGAGCGCGAGTTCGACAACATCATCGTACGCGCCAACCCCGACGGCACTTTGGTGCGCGTGCGTGACATCGGGCGCGCCGAGCTCGGCGCCGAGGACTACTCGTCGACCCTGACTTTCAACGGGCAAGTCGGTGTCGGCATGGGGGTCATGCAGCTGCCGGGGGCCAATGCGCTCGACGT
>DATHEQ010000320.1:0-8558 GCA_035318505.1 Polyangiaceae bacterium
CGCGCTCGCGAACATGCCTGAGACGCGGCGCACACCGCGCGGCGATCTGGTGGAGTTCGAGTTTGCCTCTTCACCCCCTTTGCCTACCTACTTGATCGCATTCGCGGTGGGTCCCCTCGAAACACGAGAACGGCCCGGGACTCCCGTACCGGTACGACTCGTTGCGACCAAAGGAAAAGCAGCTCAAGGCGAGTTCGCGCTAGAAGCGATCGCGACACAGCTGGAGCAGCTCAGTCGGTATTTCGATCGCCCCTATCCTTATCCGAAGCTCGACGTCGTCGCCGTTCCGCGGTTCCCCTACGGGGGTATGGAGAACGCCGGGCTCGTGACGTTCCACGAGGATTGGCTCCTCATGGCCGGGTCGACCATGGCCAAGCGCTTGGTCTCGGGCGGCGTCGCTCACGAGCTCGCCCACCAATGGTTTGGGGACCTCGTCACGATGTCGTGGTGGGATGACGCCTGGCTCAACGAGGGTTTCGCCAGCTGGATGGGCGACAAGATGGTCGATCAGTGGAATCCGGCGTCGCACGTAGTGCTGCACGCCGTGCGCGACAAAAACCGGGCAATGGTCGAGGACGCGCTCGCCGCCGCGCCCAAAATCCGCAATCCGGTGACGAGCACCGACGATCTCGGAGCGTGGAACCCCCTCATCATTTACGACAAGAGCAAAGCGGTGCTGACCATGATCGAGCACTGGCTCGGCGAAGAAGCATTTCGCGACGGCGTTCGCCGGTACCTCAAGAGGCACGAATGGGGGAACGTCACTGCGAACGATCTCTACGGTGCACTCGGCGAGGTGAGCGGCGGCCGCAACGTCGCCCAGGTCATGGCGTCGTTCACCGAGCAAAGCGGGGTGCCGTCGGTCCGCGCCGAGCTGGTATGCAACGCGGGCGCGGTGCCTTCGGTTCGACTGCGCCAGTCGGAATACCGCACGATCGATCGTGCTCGCAAAAGCGACAAGGTCTGGCGCATTCCGGTGTGTTTGGCATTCGACGCAGGCGCCGAAGTGAGCAGCGCCTGCACGACGCTCGAGGCCGCCGATGGCAACATCGAGCTTCCACCCGGTTCCCGCTGTCCATCGTTCCTTTACGCGAACCAGGACGAAAACGGCTATTACCGCATCGCGCTCGACGGTGCGGATCTCAACAAGCTTACCGGCGCGTCGCTCACGAGGTTGACCGAACGCGAGCGCTTCGGCGTCGTCGCCAACGCGTGGGCAACGGTATGGAGCGGCGACCTCGGGCTGACGGCTTATTTGCAATTGCTTTCGCGTTTCAAAAAAGAAACGAGTTCGCTCGTGTGGAATCAAATCGTCGATTCGCTGCGCGAAGTCGACAGGGTAGCCATCTCGGAGGCTGCCCGGCCGGGGTTCGCGAACCTGGTGCGCGGTATCGTCGGGCCTGTCGCAAAACGCGCCGGTTGGACCGCCAAGAAGGGCGAGCCGGAGGACGACATCCAACTACGAGCTTCGGCGCTCTTCGCTCTCGGCCGGATTGGCGAGGACAAGGCGACGATCGCACAGGCAAAACGGATCACCGACGCGTGGCTCGCCAATCCCGCCGGCACCGACGCCGACATTGCACGAGTGGCGGTCGAGATCGCCGCCAGGGAGGGTGGTCCCCATCTATTCGAGCAACTCGTCGCGACTTTCAAACAGGGCAAGACCCCGGACGTGCGCAGCGTCTGTGTTCCCGGATTGGCGAACTTCGACGATCCGGTGCTCGTCCGCCGGGCGCTCGAGCTCTCCCTCGACGGGACCATCAAAGACCTAGGTCTTTTCCGGCTTCTCCACGGATTCGCTTCACGCCGTAGCACCCGTGACGTGCTCACGGCATGGATCGGAGAACATGCTGAAGCGCTTGCCAAGATCGCATCCCCGCAGGTGCTCGGCGGTCTTCCACGCATCGCCGCGGCGACCTGCGATCCCGCGCGGGTCGCGCGCATTCGGGCGCTCTTCGATCTGGGCCTGCGCTCGATGGAGGGGATCGACAGCAAAATGCAACGCGCCTTGGAGGACGCCCATCAATGCACCACGCTGGCCACCAAGGAGCAGCCGGCCACCGACAAATGGCTTCGCGGAATGCGCTGACTCAGATTTATATCCGATGCTCTGCGCATGCACACACGACCAGCAGCGCGTCGGGGACTTCGGCGGCAATGAACCGAAGTGCCGATCGTGCTGCGGAGCGTCGTTACGCGCCGCCCGACTTCCGGCGCGCAAAACACTCTCGCAGTTCGACTGGCGTCGTGCGCATGGCCTCGAGCGCGCACGCATCGAGGACCTTGCCCGCTGCTCTTGGATCCCCGCCGCACGCAACGTCGTCCTCGTAAACCCCGTCGGCACCGGCAAAACGCATGTGGTCATCGCGCTCGGCATCGAGGCCATCGAACATTGCCACAACGTTCTCTTCTACCGTGCCTCCGATCTCGTCCGCACGCCCACCTAAGCTCGCGACGCGAGACTACTCTCGCGACTCCAGGACCGGCTTCGTCGTGCGTCGCTGCTGCTCCTCGACGAACTCGGTTTTGTTCCCTTCGAGAAAGCTGGCGGTGAACTGCTCTTCGTCGTGCTCTCGGCTCGCCACGAGCGCGCCGCGACCGTCATCACTTCGAACCTGGCCTTCAGCGAATGGAACCGCGTCTTCGGTGACGACAAGCTGACGGCCGCGCTTCTCGACCGTCTCGCTCAACACGCCGACGTTTGCGTAACCCGCGGTCAGGCGACCGCGTCGCATTACCCACAAAGCGCAAGGACGCAGACTCGGAGGTGCCGACCCTCTCGCCGTGAGAGCTCACCGCACCGCCAGGGTGGGTCAATTCCTGGTGGCCAAAGTGGGTCAGTTCTTCGTGGCGGTTGACAGAAGCTTCGAAAACTACCGCCTCCCTTCTCACCCACTCCAAGTGAGAAGAGCCGGCCCAAACTTGGCCCAACATTCCGTTAAGCGGCCGTAATCATACAAGTATAGAGCGTCCCCAGCGGGATTCGAACCCGCGTACCAGGGATGAAAACCCTGTGTCCTGGGCCGGACTAGACGATGGGGACCAGATTTCGGTTTTTGGCGGAAAGCGGGCCGGAAGGTAGCGGGGGGAGCCGAGTTACGCAAGGACTTCGCGAGCTTCTCCGTTCCCTACCACCTGTGGTACGCCGGGTGACCCTCTTTCACGGCGACGAATGTCCCTCGGCATGTTGCCGTCAGCTTGCCTCCCGCTTCGAGCGTCGCTTCGATGACCGCGCGGTCGCCCTCTAGCTCGGCGACCTTTGCTTTCAACTGCACGGGACCTGCGTCCATCGGGGTGGGGCGCTTCAATTTGACGTGGAAGTCGGCAGTCACGGTGCAGGGGGGTTCGGTGGCGCCGCTTGCTTTCATCAGCGCGTGGGCGGCGGTCCAATTGCTGTGGCAATCGAGCAGGGCGCCGATGATGCCGCCGTTCAAGATGTTCGCGAAAGCGTGGTGATGGGGGGCGGGTTGCCAGGTGGCCACGACTTCATCCCCTTCGACGAAGCTCTTGATCTGGAGCCCTTTGGCGTTGGCGGGACCGCATCCGAAGCATTCGTTCTTGGGGGCGTAGGTATCTTGCAGGCTCGGCATCGCGTGTTTTTAGGCCGTCCATAGTCTTCGGTCCAGCGAACGACCCGCCCCCACCACCAAGGACGGGGGCGGCGGGTCGACTCGGGCTGGCGGCGGCCTCGGTCGGTCAAGCCATCGAGGGTGGTTCGAGGAGATGACGGCGGTGCTCGCATCGGCCAAGCGCGCCGCGAGCGACGCGCGCTCGGCGAATCGTACGTGAGCCACGCTCTGCGGCGCGGGCGCATCGCTGGCTAGTGATTGCCCCGGCCTAGTTGTCTCGTACCCGTCAAACGCCGCCGCAACATCTTGCCGCCGAAGCCGAGCGCGGCGACCGCGCCGGCACCGAGCGCCACCACGGTTCCGATTCCGAGCGCAAACACGAGGAAGAGAGAGAGAAGCGCTCCTATGCAAATGAATAGGAGCACCGCTAGCGCCCATCCCGCGGGGCCCCTCGCTTGCAACGTGCGGATTTTGCCGCCGCCCATGCCCCAATCCAAGCGCGCCACCCGCCCGGCGTCAGGACCCAACAGCGCATCATCGATGAAGGTCGCGTCGCCGCCCTTGGGGCGCCGCCACGCGTCGGTCGCGGGCGGAGGGTCCGAGTTCGATTTGGCGTGTGGCGTCTCGGGTCTCGTGTCTTCTCGCATGTGAACCCGCCCCCCTCCTTTCGACGCGCTCGTAACGCGTCGAAAGCTCGCTACTTCAGCCAATTTCGGATTTTGTCAGTCACCGCGTCGGTGGTGAATCCGAAGTGCTGCTGGATGTCTTTGTTCGGCGCGGAAGTGCCGAAGTCGTCCCAACCGATGACGAGTCCTTCCGGTCCTACCACGCCGCGCCAGGGATCGGAGCGTCCGATTTCGATGACGACGCGCTTCACGCCGCGCGGGAGGACCTGATCGCGGTAGGCGGCATCCTGGCGTTGGAATGCCTCCCAGCACGGCGCCGAAACAACGCGCACCTTTTGCCCATCGGCCTCGAGTTTGGGCTTGGCGCCGATCGCGATTTCAACTTCCGAACCCGTGGCAATGATGACGAGCGTGGGGGGACCGCTCGCATCGGCGAGCGTGTACGCGCCGCGCAGCATGATTTTGGGGTCGAAACCCGCAGCGCGCGGGATGTTGGCGAGTTTTTGGCGCGTGAGGGCGATCGCGGTGGGACCTTTGCGCCGCTCGAGCGCATGCGTCCACGCCGCCGCGCATTCGAGGGCGTCGGCGGGCCGGACGAAGTCGAGGTTCGGAATGAGGCGCAGCGCCCAGAAATGCTCGACGGGTTGATGCGTTGGACCGTCTTCGCCGACGTACACGCTGTCGTGGGTGAAGACGAAGAGCGACTGTAGATGCGACAGCGCCGCAAGCCTGATCGACGCGCGCATGTAATCGCTGAAAATGAGGAACGTCGATCCGAACGGAATGAAACCCTCCGTCGCGGCCATCCCGTTCACGAACGCGCCCATCGCGTGCTCACGGACACCGAAGTGCACATTGCGCCCTTCGAATTTTCCTTTGGCGATCGCGGGCGAGCCTTCGATGTACGTCTTGGTCGATGGATTGAGATCGGCGGAACCGCCGGCGAGTGAGGGCACCAGGGCGGCCGCGCGCTGCTCGATGACGCCGCCATGCGCACGCGTCGCGCCGTCTTGCGTGGGAGCGACTTTGACGAGCTCGTCCAAGAGGTTGGGGGGCACCTCCTTATTCAAGAGCTTGCGGAAGAGCGCGCCCTTCTCGCCGTCCTTCTCGAGCGCGTCGGCAAGCTTTTTCCAATTGGCGCGCTCTTTTTTGCCGTCTTCGGCGCGCTCCTTGAAGAGAGCGCGCACATCGTCGGGGACGAGGAACGTCGGCTCGAGCGGCCATCCGATGTTCTCTTTGGTGGCTTTGACTTCCGCGGCGCCGAGAGGCTCGCCGTGCGCCTTGGCCGAGTCGTGCTTGTTCGGCGAGCCCTGGGCGATATGCGTGCGCGCGACGATGAACGAGGGGCGCAGAGGCTCGTCGACGGCGCGATCGAGCGCAGCGCGGATGGCGGCGTGATCGTGGCCATCGATGTGCTGGACGAACCAGCCGTACGCTTCGTAGCGCTTGCCGACGTCTTCGCTGAAGGCGAGATCGGTCTTGCCGTCGATGGTGATGTGGTTGTCGTCGTAGAAAAAGATGAGGTTGTCGAGACCGAGGTGCCCTGCAAGGCTCCCCGCTTCGCCCGAAATCCCTTCCATCATGTCGCCGTCGGACGCGATGCCGAAGACACGCGCCGTGGCGATGGGCGAGCTCGGCGTGTTGAAGCGCGCAGCGAGCATCTTGATGCCCGCGGCCATGCCGACGGCGTTGGAAATCCCCTGACCGAGCGGACCCGTCGTGACCTCGACGCCGGCCGTGATGAAATTCTCAGGGTGCCCCGGCGTCTTCGAGTGGTATTGGCGAAAGCGCTTCAGCTCGTCGAGCGGCAGATCGTAACCGGCGAGATGCAAGAGCGAATAAAGCAGCATCGACGCGTGGCCCGCCGAGAGCACAAAGCGATCGCGGTTCGGCCAGTGGGGGTCGGAGGGGTCGTAACGCAGATGGCGCGTCCAGATCTCGAAGGCAATCGATGCAAGCCCCATGGGCGCACCGGGGTGGCCCGCCGCGGCTTTTTCGACGGCGTCCACCGAGAGCATCTGGATCGTTTTGACGGCCTTTTCGACGAGCTTCGAATCGTATTCGCGGGGCATCCTCGTAGTTCCTCCGAGCAACCGGTGCTTACTCCGCCGCGAGCCGCGCCGCCAGATGCCCTGCGCCGACGAGCCCTACGAGCGGGTCCTCGACGAGGACGACGGGGACCTTCGAGAGGAGCTTGGTCATCCGCCCTTTGTTCCGCATCGCTGCGAGAAAAAGAGCTTTTCTCGCCGGAAGGATGCGGGCGGCGATCCCCCCGCACACGAAGAGCCCGCCGAGCGCGAGACTGTGCAGTACGAGGTTGCCGGCTTCCGCACCATAAACGGAGGCAAAAAGGTCGACCGCGCGGGCAGCGGCGGGGCTCTCCCGAGCGAGACCGAGCTCGGTGATGAGAGCGTTGCGATCGCCTGTCTCGAGGCGAGGCGCGATGGTCGCATTTTCGCGCGCGCGAGCTCGCGGGCCCATGTGGTCGACGAAAAAGTCGTACATGCGCCCGAGCCCCGGCCCGGAGAGGACGTCTTCGTTGCTTACGTGTTCGCCGACGGTTTGCTGGCGAACGTGCTCCCAAAGGTGGACTTCGACGTCGTTATTGGGTCCGAAATCGGCGTGACCTCCTTCGGTGGCGCACGGAATGAAGCCATTGCCGTCCCAGATGAGCAGCGCTTCGCCGAGCCCGGTGCCGGCGGCAATGACGGCCATGTTGCTGCCGGCGACCGCGCTGCCTTTCGCGACGAGGACTTTGGACGCGCGACCCATGCGCGTGCAACCGATGGCGAGCGCGGCCAGATCATTGACCAACTGCACTTTGGGGATGCCGAGATCGCGCGCGAGACGCCGTTCGTCGACCTTCCAGGGGAGGTTGGTCGCGCGTACGACGCCCCCCACCACCGGCCCGGCGATGCCGAGCACGGCCGCCGCGACCCGCGCCTTTTGCGCCGTGAGGTAAGCGCGCACGATGGGGGCGAGCGACGGCGCTTGACGACTCGAAAATACCGCCTCGTGGACGACGCGCTGCGCGCCATCGTAGAGGCGCAGGCGTGCGTTGGTTGCGCCGATGTCGCCGGCAAGGAGAAGGTCGCGTGAGGAGCGCTTGGGCATGATGGAAGAGCTCACTGCTGGGCAGCGTGGTTCTTGCGGATGGCGTCGTTGTGCTGAGCGAAGGTGTCACTGAATGTGTGGTGTCCGCCGCCACGGGCGACGAAATAGAGGTGCCTTGTTTCGGCGGGAACGAGCACGGCTTGCAGCGACTTCTCGCCCGGATTGGCGATGGGTCCCGGCGGCAGGCCCTCGTGGCGGTAGGTGGTGTAGGGGTTGGTTTCGTCGGCGTTCATTTCCGGCGTCACGCGCCCGCTATAGCTTCGACAAGATCCGATGCGCTCGGGCATGATGAGGCAGCCGTACGCGCTCGTAGGATCGGATTGCAAACGCTTCGGATTGAAGCTCGGATCGTTCAGGCGGTTCAAGAAAACGGAGGCGATGAGAGGACGCTCCTCGTCGACGGCCGCCTCTTTCTCGACGATGGAGGCGAGCGTGACGATCTCGGCTTGACCCCAAGACATCCGCTGGCGCAAGGCTTCGGTCCCCATGGCGTTATCGCGCGTTAGCCGGTCGTAGCGCTTGCCGAACTCGCTGACCATGCGCGAAACGACGTGGCTTGGCTCGCTATCGAGCGGAAGTTCGTACGTCGCGGGGAAGAGGTACCCTTCGGCCGAGGCACCGCCGATCTTGAGCTCGGCGAGCAGCGCCGGGTCGGCCGTGGCGTCGAGGAAAGCGCGCCCCGAACAGACGCGAGCTACCTGGAGGCGGCGCGCGATGTCGAAGCGCGTGTACCCCTCGGGGATGACGACGCGTGCTTTCTCCTCGATCTGCGTGCGCTGCATACGACGCACGAGCGCGCGCGGCGACAGATCGTCGCTCAAGAGGTGGCGGCCCGAGCGAAGCTGGGAAGTTGCGCCGGTCACGCGCAGGTAGAGCGCGAAGAGCTGGGGGCGCCGAACCAGCCCCGCGGCATCGAGACGTTGGGCGATTTCCTCGGCGTTGGCGCCGCTCGGCAGCTCGAGGTCGACGTCGCGTCCCGTGCCCGGTCCGCGCGAGTTGCCGTAGCCCACGACCAGCGTGAAGTAGATCGCGCCGGCGGAGAGGACGAGCGCCGCGACGATGAGACGTACCGCGTTGCTTTTGGGGGGCGGCGGAGGGGGGCGGCGCGAAGAGCGACGACGGCCCACGGGAGGGACCGTGCGGCCGGGGCGCATCGAGGGTCGACTCGACGATCGCCCGGGGGGCCTCGGCGTTTTCGGGCCGGGGGGACGCGAGCCGCCGGGGGGTGAGCTCGGGCCACCTCCGCCCG
>DATHEQ010000321.1:0-12996 GCA_035318505.1 Polyangiaceae bacterium
CCGCTTACGCGGAGCTCGAGTCGCCGCCTGGAAGCGGACGATGACTGCGCGATCTCGGCCGGGTCCATCATTGCAACGAGCGTAACGCGCAATGTGCACGGCCGTCTCGCCGTTCGTACGGCTTGCCGTGGGTTCTTTACACCCGCGTGACGATCGGTGCTGTGAGCGCTATGCCCAGAAGGCAGCGATGAAGAGTCCGACCGTCGCGCCGAAACCGATGCACCACACCGTCGAACGCAGAAGGTGGACGCCGGCGATGTACGCGACCGGATAGATCGTGCGCGCGGTGACGTGAACGATGGCCAAGATGGCGCTCGTTTGCGGATCGGCTTTCACGAGATGTGCGGTGAAAACTGCAGCGGCAAAGGGAGCGAAGGCTTCGAAGCCGTTGGCGTGGGCCGCGCCAGCACGCTTGCCCCACCCTTCCAGCGCTGCCTGCTGATCGCGCGGCTGCCGGTTGTTGTACCCTCCTGGGCTCTTTGCCATCGCTACGGAGAGCGGCAGTTTAGGCAGGTAAATGAGGGAGAAAGCGATGAAAACGCAGATCAGGGGGATGGTCACGACGGTGCCTTTCGTGGGAAATTCGTTGCTACTCGAAATGACGACGCGAGCGCCACATCTTTTCTGAGGCTTCGGAAGAGCGGAAGCGGCTCAGCGCGCAGTCATTCATGTGCGCACAACCTGCAGCGAATCGACCATTCGCCGCACTTTCGCGCCCTTGGTCGAGGGCTTGGCTGCACGCACCCGCTACCGGCGGCATGGGTGCGTCGCCCTCGTGACGAGCGCCTAGCCTTCTCGCCAAGGAGGCACCATGCCCAATCATCCCAAAGCGCTAGTCGGCTTTATCGGGAAAGACGACTCATCTCGAGGACCACGCCTTCGTCGGGCTGGAGAACCGGCAATTGCGCGAACGAGCTGCCCACGCGATCGCGGTGGGTCGAGAGGAGCACGCGCCCGAGCTCGGTCGCGCCCCCGATGTCGATCGCGCGCGAGGCGAGGTTGAGCAGCACGGCGAGCCGGCGTTCGTCGTGCGTACGTACGAAGCCGAGTACATCGGGCCCAACTTCGAGCGAGCGGTAGTCGCCGACGTGGAGCGCGGGTTCCGCGCGCCGCAGCGCGAGCAGTTCACGGTACAAGGACAACATGGAGTCAGGATCGGCGCGTTCGCTCTCCACGTTGATTCGGTCGCGATCGGACGCGACGGGCAGCCACGGCTCACCCACGGTGAATCCGGCATGACGTCCTCCATTCCACTGCATGGGGGTGCGTTCGGGATCGCGTCCGAGGCCGAGCCCGGGAACGTTCTTTTCCCACGGATCACGCACCAGCGACGGCGCAATCGGGACGTCTTTCATGCCGATTTCATCGCCGTAGTACATCGTGGGCGTGCCCCGTAACGTGAGCAGGAGCATCGCCGCGACCGCCGCTTGCGCCGAGCCGACGCGCGTCAGAATCCGCGATCGATCGTGGTTACCGAGCACCCAATTGGGCCAGGCGCCTTTTGGCAGCGACCCCTCGTAGCGGTCGATGAGCGCCGTGATGTGACGCGCGTCCCATTGCGCGCCGATGAGGTGGAAGTTGAATGGCAAGTGAACGCCGGCCAGATTTTCTCCGTAGTACGCGACGAGGCGCTCCAGAGGTAGCCACGCTTCGCCGATGAGCACGCGATCGTCGTACGCATCGACGACCCGCCGCATCTCGGCGACCACCGCGTGCACCTCCGGCCTGTCGGCCGTGAATTCCCGCACGAGGCTTCGATGCGGCGCCATCGCGGGGGTAAAATGGGGATTGGTCGGGTTATCGCGAAACTGATCGTCCTTGATGAGGTGGTGAATGGCATCGATACGAAAACCATCGACGCCGCGATCGAGCCAGAAACGGAGCACGTCGTACATCGCCTGGCGCACGCGCGGATTGCGCCAGTCGAGGTCCGGCTGTTCTTTGAGATACGCGTGGTAATAGTATTGACCCGTTTGCTCGTCCCACTGCCAGGCAGAGCCGCCGAACTCGGATAGCCAGTTATTGGGAGGACCGCCGTCGCTCCGTGCATCGCGCCAGAGATAAAAATCACGTTTGGTGCTTTGGCGCGAGCTGCGCGATTCGACAAACCACGGATGCTGGTCCGACGTATGGTTGGGCACAAAATCCAAGATGACCTTGAGCCCTCTTTGGTGCGCGTCGGCTAGAACGGCGTCGAATTCGGCCAGGGTGCCGAACACGGGATGAATGCTGCAGTAATCGGAGACGTCGTAGCCGAAGTCCGCCATGGGCGAGGCGTAGATAGGCGAAATCCAAATCGCGTCGACCCCTAGCCAAACCAAGTAATCGAGGCGCGCACGGATACCGGGCAGATCCCCGACGCCGTCGCCATTCGAGTCCTGAAACGATCGAGGGTAGATTTGATAGACGACGCCGCGATGCCACCATCGACTCGCGCGCGCAGGGTCCGTTCGAATCTGCATCGCTACGCCACCGTGCGCCGGGCACGCGCTCTCGGCACTCGCTTTGTCATCCGACGAAAGCCCAAAGGGATCGACTTTGGCCGGTTGGGCAGCGAAGGCCAAACACAGTACGAGCTAAGGGCAATGGCAAACGATGCACCTCGGGAACTATCGGGCAAAGTGGCGTTGGTCACCGGCGCCGGCTCGGGAATCGGCAAAGCGGCCGCGATCGCGCTGGCACGACAAGGCGCTCGGATCGGGCTTCTCGGGCGCACCGCGCCCGAGCTCGAGGAAACCGGACGCGAGATTGGAAGGCTCGGCAGTGACGCGCGCGTTCTTCTGGCAGACGTTTCGCGTCCCGCTGAGATAGAAGCCGCCGTCGAAGAGCTGGCCCAGCAATACGACGGGCTTCACATCGTGTTCGCCAACGCCGGCGTGAACGGTGTATGGGCCCCCATCGAAGAGCTCGCCGTCGAGGAATGGAACCAAACGATTGCCATCAACCTGAGCGGGACGTTCTTCACCATCAAGTATGCCGTGCCCTATCTGAAGAGAGCGGGAGGGTCGATCATCGTTTGCGCGTCAGTCAATGGAACGCGCATGTTCAGCAACACCGGCGCAACCGCTTACGCGAGCTCGAAAGCCGCGCAGGTCGCCATGACCAAGATGCTGGCCGTCGAGCTCGGTGCCACCAAAATTCGCGTCAACGTCATCTGCCCCGGCGCCATCGACACCGAAATCTCGGAGAATACCGAGGTGCGGCACACCGATCGGGTCAAGGTTCCGGTGAAATATCCGGAAGGGTCGATTCCGCTCACGCACAAGAAACCAGGCTCGGCAGAGCAGGTCGCGGAGCTCGTCTTGTTTCTCGCCAGCGACCGCTCGAGCCACATCAGCGGAACGGAAGTGTGGATCGACGGAGCGCAGTCCCTCGTCGAAGGCTGAGGACGGCGTTCGATCGACCGCGTCACCGCGCCTTACGCGCGGTGCTCACAAGAGACGGTCGAGCGTGATCGGCAGCTCGCGCACCCGCTTGCCTGTTGCGTGAAAAATCGCGTTGCCGATCGCGGCGCCCATGCCGGTGATTCCGATTTCGCCGAGCCCTTTGGCCCCCACTTGGCTCACGTGCGGATCATCTTCCGGTACGAGAATGACGTCCAGCGCGGGGACATCGCTGTTGACCGGTAGGTGATAGTCCTGAAGCTCGCGCGTCACGACGCGGCCGTCGCGCGCGTCGCGCACGGTCTGCTCGAGCAGCGCAAGACCGATTCCCCACACCATGCCGCCGAGCAACTGACTGCGCGCCGTTTTGACGTTCAATACCTTGCCGCCGGCAAAAGCGCCGACGGCACGGGTGACTCGAATCTCGCACGTTGCTTCGTCGACCTTTACTTCGCAAAATTGCGCGCCGAATGCGTGACAGGCATAGGCCTCGCGCGATTTGACATCCTTATTTTCAATGGTCGACACGATCTCGCGCCCCCTGCGTTCGACGACCGCTGCATAGGTGTCTTTCTTTCCGACATCTTTTTTGGAAACGAGCGTTCCCGTGTCCGTCGCGACGTCTTCCGGGCGCGCGCCGAAAAGCGGCGACCTCGGATCGGCGACCGCCGCGCTAACGATCATCGACCGCGCTGCCTCGCACGCGAGCTTCACCGCCGAGCCGACGCTGGCCGAAGTTTGCGATCCGGCGGCAAGCGGCGCATTGGGCAAAGTCGTGTCGCCGAGCTCGAAACGAACTTTGTCGAAGGGAAGACCGAGCGCATCGGCGGCAATCTGGGCCATGATGGTGTACGCGCCGGTTCCGATGTCGTGGGTTCCCGCTTGGACGACGGCGGTGCCGTCCGCACGCACTCGCGCGGCTGCCGAGGACTCGCGCTGATGGGCCGGGTACGCGGCGCTGGCCATCCCCCAACCGACGAGCCACGTCCCCTCGCGGTTAGCGCGCGGCTCGGCCTTACGCCGTGCCCAACCGAACCGCTCGGCGGCCTGGCGATAACAAGCGCGGAGCTCTTTGCTCGAAAAGGGCCGCCCCGTATCGGGGTCTTTCTCGGCGTAGTTTTTGAGGCGAAGCTCGAGCGGATCCATCTTGAGCGCATAGGAGAGCTCGTCGAGCGCGGTCTCCATCGCGAAAGAGCCCGAAGCCGCGCCCGGAGCTCGCATGAAGGTCGGCGTCGCGACATCGAGGCGAACGAGTCGGTGCGATGTGCTCACATTGCCGCAGGCGTACATGGGGCGCGTCCAAGCCGCGGACGGCTCGACGAATTCGTCGAAACGCGACGTCCATCCGGTGAGATCGTGACGGATGGCCGAGAGCGTGCCGTCGCGCTCCGCACCCAAAGCGACGCGCTGAAGCGTACGGGGCCGATGCCCCACGAAATAGAACATCTGCTGTCGCGTGAGCACGAGCTTGACGGGGCGCCCCGTCACCTTGGCCGCCATGACGGCGAGCGGCACGTGGGACCAGGGCGAGCCTTTGCAGCCGAAGCCACCACCGAGATAACGCGAGATCACGCGCACGTTTTCCGGCTTCAGGCGAAAGAGAGCCGCCAATTTCTGGCGCACGATGAAGCCGCCCTGCGTCGTGTCGTAGAGGGTGAGCTTGTCATCCCCTTGCCACACGGCAATGGTCGCGTGCATCTCCATCGGATTGTGGTTCTCGGGGGCCATCGTATAGGTCCCATCCACCCGCACCGCGGCCTTGGCGAAGGCGGCATCGAAGTCGCCGACCTTCTTGTCGGAAGGACCGCGCGGCGTGTCCTTCGGCGCGTAGGCGCGGTCGAGCTCCGCTTCGATCGACAGAACCGGCTTTTCTACATCGTATTCCGGTCGCACCAATCCTGCCGCGTGCCGCGCGCGCTCGAGGGTATCGGCCACGACGAGCGCGATCGGTTGACCGTCGTAGCGAATCTCGTCGTCCTGCAGGAATTGAAGCAGCCGATCCTGGGCGTTCTTGCGCGGCTCGTCCGCACCGGGGGGCTTGGGCGCGTTCTGATGCGTGAGCACCGCGAGGACGCCGGGAACCTTTGCCGCTGCTCCGATCTCGATTGGCTTGATTCTTCCTTTGCCGGTCGTCGCGCTGACGATCACCGCGTGCGCGACATTGGCCACTGCGACTTCGGCCGAGTACGATGCCTTGCCGGTCACCTTCAGGCGCGCGTCGACTCGGTCGAGCCCTTTACCCGTCACCGGCTGGGTCATGCCATCCCCGCGGCCAACGTGAGGGCCCGCGCGATCACCCGTCGCGCAAGCTCGATCTTGAACGCGTTGTCGTGGCGCGGCGTGGCGCCCTGCATGGCGGCTTCGGCGGCGGCTTGAAAAAGCTCGGGCCCCGGCTTCTGCCCGACGAGCCGTCGCTCCGCCTCCGAGCTGCGCCACGGCTTGGTGGTGACACCGCCCAGCGCAACGCGCGCCTCCCTGATGGTCGTTCCTTCCAGATCGAGCGCGGCGGCAGCCGAAGCCAGTGCAAATGCATACGCCGAACGGTCGCGCGCTTTCACGTAGCGCGAACGCGCCGCGAACTTCGTCGCCGGGAGGGTAACGTGGGTGATGAGCTCTCCCGGCAGAAGCACGCTTTCGATGTCTGGCCGCTCTCCCGGCGTCGTGTGAAAACCGGCGATGGGAAGGTGACGAACACCCTGGCTTCCGCGCACGTGCACCGTGGCGTCGAGGGCGACCAGCGCGACAGCCATGTCCGAGGGGTGAGCGGCGATGCAGCGTTCACTCGTGCCGAGCACCGCGTGCATGCGAGTCCACCCGTCCATGGCGGCGCATCCGGACCCCGCTTTGCGCTTGTTGCAGTGCGGATTGGCCGCGTCTCGGAAATAGACGCAACGCGTCCGCTGCAACAGATTGCCGCCCACCGTTGCGAGGTTGCGCAGCTGAGGCGAAGCGCCCGACAGCAGAGCCTCGGACAGGACGGGGTAGCGCCGGCGCACGGCGGGGTGGTACGCCACGTCGGTATTGCGCGCCATGGCGCCAATGGAGAGACCGTCTTCTCTCTCCTCGATCGCGGCAAGCGGGAGATGATTCACGTCGACCAGCATCGGCGGGCTCGTAATGCCGAGGCGCATGAGGTCGATCACGTTCGTTCCTCCGGCGAGCATGGTCGCGCCGTTCTTCGCCACGGCTTCGAGCGCCGAAGTTTCATCCGAAACCCGCATGTATCGAAACGGTTCCATGGCACCTCGTTCAGACTTTTCTGGCGCGTTGAATGGCGGCGACGATGTTCGTATAGGCGCCGCAGCGGCAGATATTTCCGCTCATCTGCTCACGCACTTCGTCATCCGTGGTGGCGTGGCCTTCCGTCACGAGGGCGACCGCGCTCATGATCTGGCCGGGGGTGCAGTACCCGCACTGAAGCGCGTCCTCCACGACGAAGGCTTCCTGCATTGGATGAAGGGCCTCTCCCCGCGCGAGCCCCTCGATGGTCGTGATCTTCGCGCCTTCGGCGGCGACGGCGAGCACCATGCACGAGTTCACCCGCCGTCCGTCGAGGTGGACGGTGCATGCGCCGCATTGACCGTGATCGCAGCCCTTTTTGGTACCGGTGAGCCCCATCCGCTCGCGCAGCGCATCGAGGAGCGACGTGCGCGTGTCCACCCGAACCGTGCGACGCGCGCCGTTCACGTCGAGGGTCACGTCGTGTTCGCCCTCGATGGGCGTCGGACCGACGCTCCTCACATCTGCCGCGAGCCGCGCGTCCCGCTTACAGCCATCGAGCAGAATGAGAGAAAACGCGGCGACGAGGCTCGTCATCACGAGATCGCGACGTGACAATAAAAAGCGCTCGCGCGCGGCGATCACCGCCCGGCCCGCCGCGACGAGCCCATTTCGAATCGCTACGAGCGACCCCTCACCATCGTCGTCCCAGATATGCGCGAATCGAAGGCACCGTGCGCCATCCACCAGGAAGAGGCCCGCGCAAGCTGCGCCGTCTTGATCACGTCGGATGCCGAATTGGGCGAAAGCACGTTCGAGGTCCTCGACGTGCACATCGCGCCGCGACGAAAACCATTGGGCCTCGTCGTCCGCGCCTAGGACGAGAATGCCAGCCGGAGATAGGAGCAAGAGCACCGCTCCGAGGCCGCGCAGCTCGGCTCGCACCTCGGCGAGGAGGTCGTCCTCCTCGCCTCGCGCCGCGAAGGGCGCACCGACGAGGGCCACCACGATGGGCTGCGTGCCGAACCCGTCGAGCGTGACTGTTTCGTGGCCCGTGCGTAAACAGAGCGGCGGAGCACGCCTTCCGACACGCTGTAAGTGGGAACTCGGCATCGCTCGATCCTCGGACCGCGAGCGTGCCCCCCAGAACGCAAGCTGGCCAATAGGGCCTTGGGCGGCAGGTCAGTTTCGGACGTCGAGCTCGTTGTGTATTTCTTTGACGCCACGGACCGACGAAGAGAGCCGCTCCACTTCTCCCCTCACGGCCTGATCGGCAACCGTGCCGCCCAGATAGACATCGCCGTCGACGACCTCCACGAGGAGGTGGATTCCGTCGAGCATTTTCGAAGTCGCCAGCACGTCACCGATATCGCGCCCGATTCGCTCGTCCGCCTCGTTGCCGGCGTTGATCACGGCGGGCTGGTGGGTAGGCTCGCCCAAAGGGGGAGCTTCTGGCGTGACAGGCCCAGTGGGCTCGTCGTCGGTGTGCAGAGAGGCCGGCAGCGTATCGGCTTCCCAGTCCGGTCTTCCGGGCTTTTCGTCGGGCTCGACGGGGCGCCAGGGATTGCCGTTCGGCACCGCGCCGCGCGACGAGCCGCGCCGCATTGGCTCGTCGGGGTATTCGGGGAATGCCGATTCGTCGATCTGCGGATGCTCCCGCACCCATTGGGCCTGACGTACCGATTCCTGGCTATCCGGCTGCTTTTCCTGCGACATGGGCGAGCTCCTTGGACGTAAGACCGTGTTCACAGAGCTATGCGCTCAGATCCGGCGCTCGGCTCTCTGTCTTTCGATCGAGTTCACTGGGTGAGATACGAAGCCCAGCGGACGTCGTCGCGCACGAGCCACGGCCACGCTGCACGCAAGGTACTGACCATCTCGCCATTGAGATTGTGTGTACGCCCGCCGCTGTACACGGTGCGTACGTCGACGCCGGCCGTGCGCAACACCGTTTCGCGCTCACCAAATATCTTCGCGCAGTACGGCTGGGAGCAACCGAGCAGGATGCGACGTCCGCCCGATGCCGCGAACGCGGTCGCGAAGCTCTTGGCGAGAGCATCGTAGGCTCCTTCGCAGAGCACGGCTTCGGCGCAGAAGCCCCCGCCCCGCGCGAGGATGGGGACCATACGAATGGCGCCTTGCGAAAAGCCGGTGAGAAGCGTGCAGCCTTGCGCGACGTGATTGCCGAAGCGGCGACGAACCGCGTCGACGGACGCATTCACTTCGCGCTCGACCGCCGAATCGTGACCCCACACGAAGCCGCCCGGCGCACCTCCGGGCTCGCCGCTCGGGCAAAGGACGAAAGGATACGCGTCCGTGACGCCGCGCCAGCCACCGCACGCCCATTCGGGGCGATCGCCAGCGCCGTGCAGCGCAACCACGATCGGCCGCGGCTCCGTCGCGCCGAGTGGGACCGAGACGCGCGCGTCTCGAAATCCCTCGACGGGCAATTCAATGAGCCAGCTCTCGGCTTGCAGCGGTGAAAGCGCGGAAGACGCTTCTTCTGCAGCAGCTTCGACGTGATCGGCCGTGGACGGTTCCTCGGGGCCCGCCGCCGAAGCGACGCCGGGCGGCGACGCGGCGCGCATGTGCAATTGACGCTGCTCGCAGTCCGGCGGCAAAAAGCAGGTCGCCGAGACGAGCGTGCCCGGCATGCAAGCCGAGGCCAACTGCCGCATCACACGTTTACCCATGGTGACTACGAGCTCTCCATCAAATACTCCGGCAGCACGACCTTGGGGCCCACCTGTTCGAAGTGCACGCGCACGTGCTGCCCGCTCACCTCTTCGACCGAGCCTGCACCGAACTCGCGGTGCTGCACGGTTTGGCCCTTACGAAAAGGAAGCGGCTCCGGCTCGGGGGAGCTCGGCGCCGGAGCAGCCTCGGACGAAGCCGCATTCTCCTCCGGATGGTCGCGACAATTGTCGCAGTGACGGCATTCCCCTTCGTGTTCGTCACCGAAATATTCCGCCAAACGCTTGGCACGGCATTCGGTCGATTGCGCATAGTGCATGATGGCGTCGAGCTTTTCATTGTCCGTCTCGAAACGCGATTCGTACGACGTCACGAACCGATCGAGCTCGGCGGCGTCGTTGAAGGCGCGGAGCAGGCGCACGCGGTCGGTACTACGCCGGGCAACGCCCATGGCGTCGAGCTGAGCGACGATCACCTTGACGCGCCGATCGGAGAGCCCCGTCGATTCGGCGAGCGCCGCCAGCTTGGCATCGCCGCCGACGGCGCGAATGCCTTCGTAGGTCCCGATGAGATCCTTTCGCTTCGGGTACTTTCCGCCCAGAAAATAGGCCTGCACCCGGCGGTCCTCGAGTCGATAAAGAAGGACCGCGCGCGCCGGTTGACCATCGCGTCCCCCCCGGCCGGCCTCTTGGTAGTAGCTTTCCAGCGAGTCCGGGAAATTGTAGTGAATGACCGCGCGCACGTCGGGTTTGTCGATACCGAGACCAAACGCGGACGTCGCTACGATGACGCGCTTGGCGCCGCTCATGAACGCGTCTTGTGCCTCCTTCCGATCGGCCGTCTTTCGTTTACCGTGATAAAGCGTAGCGTCCACGTCGTGGGCGCGGAGCCACTCGTCGAGCTCTTCGGCGCAGGCGATGGTGGCGGCGTACACGATGACGGAACCTCCCGTCGCGCGAACGAGCTCGAGGAGCGCGTCGCGCTTCTTCTCGTCAGTCGGCGTCCGGAGCACTTCGAAGAACAGATTGGGGCGCTCGGTCTCGGTGCGCACGATCTCGGCACCCTTCATGCCGAGCTGTGCGAGGACGTCACGCGTCAGCTCGGGTGTCGCCGTGGCCGTCAGCGCCATGATCGGTGGCCGCCCGAGACGCTTCGCCGCGTCTCGAATTCCGAGGTAGGCGGGTCTGAAGTCATGTCCCCATTGCGAAACGCAATGAGCCTCGTCGACGACGAGCAGCGCGACGCCCTTCGTCCGCAAGAGGTCAATCACCTCGGTCTTGTCGAGACGCTCCGGCGTCAGATAGACGATCGGCTCGCCGTCGCGGATTTCTGAAACGGCATCGCGCTCCTCGCCTTTGGTCAGCGTCGAATCGAGCTTCGTCGCGGGAACGCCAGCTTGATCGAGTTTTTCTGTTTGATCTTTGATGAGCGCGAGCAAAGGGGACACGACGACGGTCATGCCCGGCAACAACTGCCCGGGGATCTGGAAGCAGAGCGACTTGCCGGCCCCGGTCGGCAGCACGCCGAGCACGTCGCGCCGCTCGAGCACGGCGCGGATCAGCGCACGCTGACCGGGTCGGAACTGCTCCACGCCGAACTGCTCGCGCGCGAGCCGTCGAACGGCGGACCAGCTCGGGCTTGGACGAGGTTTTTGCGGTGGCACGTGTCTTTTTTGCTTGGTACGTCGGGCCTTGGATCGGCGTCGCGGTGTGCATCGACGGTCATCGCGCGAGGCTGACTTGCCTGGTGCGCGAAATGCAACAACCGCGCCCACCTCGATCGACCGCGATCAGCGGAGTCAGCCATGAACCAATCGTCGCGTATCGAAGACCCCGCCGGACTCTCCGGCTCTATCACCTTCATCGGAACGGCCACGGTCCTCATTCGCTTCGCCGGATTCACGATTCTGACGGATCCCAATTTTCTGCATGGCGGCGAACGCATCCACCTCGGCTACGGTTTGCACGCGCGGCGACTCACCGCGCCTGCGCTCGCGATCCATCAATTGCCGCCACTCGACGTGATCGTGCTCTCGCACATGCATGAAGGCCACTCGACCGCGTCGCGGCGCGCGAGCTCCAAAAAGACTTGCCCATCGTGACCACCGGTCACGCCGCCGCCGAACTCCGGCGTCTCGGCTTCCAGCAAACGCGATCGCTCGCCACCTGGAGCTCCCAACATTTCACGAAGGAAGGAAGAAGCCTGCGCGTGACGGCGATGCCTGCGCGCCACGCGCCTCTCGCGCTCACGCCGTTCTTTCCGTCCGTTATGGGAAGCATGCTGGAATTCACGAACTCGTCGAATCAGGTCGAGCTGCGCGTTTACATCACCGGCGACACGGTCGAGGAGCGCGTCGCTTACCTCGCGCACGGTGACGTCTATGAATTCCGCGCGCGTGAGCGGACCGACAAAGCCATTGCCCCTCGCCGAGAGCCGGACGTTTTCGTCGATGGCCCGGGGGCGCGGTGAGAGCGCGGTTGCGGCATTAAAGCCCGAGAAGGGCCGGTTGCCGTCGTGCAGCCTGTGCACGCGGGCGCGGGCTCTCGGGCGAAACGCCTCGGGTGAGGACCGGATCGCGCGGTCCCGTTGCTCGGTGAGAGGCGGCTTTTCGCAGTGGCCTGCTGATTGCAACGAGGTGCCGTCTCGTGCACGGCTCTACTCACTTATCTGTTCCTGGTGCTCACGTAACCGGCAACGGCACGTCTTTCGTCGTCTACGCGACAGAAGCGCACGAGGTGTCAGTGCGTCTCTACAGCGACGGAACGCGGCGCGGCGCGAGCTTTCGGCTCGAATCGTGGGGCGACGGCATGTTCGCCAGAACGATTGCCGGCGTCAATGCCGGAGCGCTCTATAAGATCGTGCTCGATGGTGACGAGCTCCCCGACCCTTACGCCCGCTATTTGCCGTTCGGTGTGCACGGTCCGGCGCGCGTGGTGGCCCCCGCCCACGAATCGGCGTTGCGAGACACGACCCCGCTGCATCGTTGGAGCATCTACGAGCTTCACGTCGGCACGTTTTCCCCGGAGGGCACGTACCGGGGCGTTATCCAGCGACTCGACGCGCTCGTCGATCTCGGCGTAACCGCCATCGAGCTTCTCCCTGTCGCGGCATTCGCGGGCACGCGCGGTTGGGGTTACGACGGCGTCGCTCTGTTCGCGCCGTTTGCGCCCTATGGCGAGCCCGATGATTTGCGGGCGCTCGTTCGTGCCGCCCACGAGCGCGGCCTCGCGGTCATCCTCGATGTCGTCTACAACCACTTCGGACCGGCGGGGAATTACCTGCCGCGCTACTCCGCCGCGTACTTCACGGCTGACATCCAGACACCGTGGGGCGCTGCGCCTGATTTCTCGCGCCGCCCGATGCGCAACTTGGTTCTGGAAAACGTGCGCTATTGGCTGACCGAGTTTGGCTTCGACGCGCTCCGCCTCGACGCAACGCACTCCATCGTGGACCCGTCCGACCGTCACATCCTCTCCGAGGTCGCCGGGCTCGCCGGCTCGCTCGAGCCACGACGGCGCATCTTCATGGAGGACGAGCGCAACGATCCGCGCGCTATCACGACAGCGGGCGCGGATGGAGTATGGGCGGACGACCTGCATCACCAGATCCACGTGCTCCTCACCAAGGAGTGCGACGGATACTACGCGGCCTATCGACCCACCGTCGACGCGCTCGCGCAATGCATCCGCCAGGGATGGAC
>DATHEQ010000322.1:0-19576 GCA_035318505.1 Polyangiaceae bacterium
GGCGTTCCGTACAGGACTCGCACCACCACGCGCCACGCCGGCGAGCTCGGGCGAATCGGGAGCTTGTCCTCCCAGTCAATGGGGTCGCGGAACTTCACGTGCCCCCCTTGTTGTTTGCCGCGAGCTGCCGCTGGAACTCGGCTTGCTCTCGGCGAAGAGCAGCGCCGTCGTCGTCCTCGCGCGCTGCTGCTTCTCGAGACGCGAGCTCCCAAGCGTCGCGCTCGCAACCCCGGGCCTGAGCCAAGAGCGACGATGCGAGCTTGGAGTAGTCGGGGTTGCCATCGGCCATGCCGCGCGCCCGCCAGTAACGGGCATCAGTCCGGAGCATGGCGGCGTCCTCGACGAGAGAGCCGACACCAGCGCTGATGCTGCCGCCGTGTGCGCGCGCAAGCTCACCGCGTCGATGCGATCCGTAGCGCTTGCCCCACTTGTCGGCGGCCTGCCAAGCGACGTCCGCCTTGCTCTCGAGAGCGACCAGCGCACCCCGCAAACCGCTCCGCAGGCGCTTGGAGCGCGCGACGGTGTTGCCCACGGCGAAGCGTCCGTCGGGCCCGTGGTCACGTCGGTCCGTATCCGCAGGCGAAGCGGGCCGTAGCTCCTCGGCCGGCGCCGTCTCGGAGGCGACGAGGTGGCCGACAGCCGCGGCGGCACCGTGCGCGGTGCGCCAGGGGTTCACTCGCCCCCCTGCTGAGCTGCGCGGTCCAACCCGCGACGACAGCGCGGCGAAATTGGTCCCCATCCGTCGCGCCACGCGATCGCGGTCGGTAGCGTCACACCGGCGATGCGCGCGAGGTCTTCGATGGTCGATGGGCGATTGCGGCGCATAGGCGCCTTGCTGCGCGCTTTCACACGCTCGACGATGTGCGGCGCGGGCGACGTGGTGATCGCCGCAGGCTGAGGCGCTGGCGCAGGGGAAACGGGCGTCGCAACGATCGCGGTGGGCGCGCGCCAGTTGAAGTAGCTGCCGAGTGATCGCCGTCCGATCACGCGGCACCTCCGATGGCCCGATCCGTGGCCCTACAGCTCGCCGAAAGTGCTTGCGGGTCCGTCGTTCCTCGCTCGCCTCCGTGGACTTCGCTTCCACCGAAGCTGCCGACGTGACGCGCCGCGCGTGACGCAACCGCGTTCCAAGAAACAATTGGAAACCCGCTTTGCCCTTGTTTCCGGGCGCAGAGCAGGGGAGGCGGCTGGCCGCTCACGATTGCCTCCGATGGGCGGCTGCCACCTGCGACTCGAGGTCGAGCGGTTCTCGTGGGAGGCGCGGGTTGACCACCGGCTTTAGCAAGCCATGCGACAGCGCGTGTAGGCGGGCCTGAGCCGCCCGCCGTTCTTCCTCGGTAGCCGGTGGCTCGGCGCTGAGCGCGCTGTTGCGCGTCTGCTCGGCAAGAATCCCGAGCTGGATGCGCTTCGTTTCCCGTTCCGCCGCAGAGATGGGCGAGGTCTTCCGCGCTGCGCGTCGGTTTTCCTGCTTCTCGTTCGCGCTCTCGGGCTCCCGTGCCCGGAGCATCCAAAGCTTGCCCTTTGCCTGCCAGTCGGCAGCAACGACGCCTTCGCCTTGCGCGTGTGCGACGAACTTCTCGATCTCGAATGCGAGGTCGAGGCCTTTGCGCTCGGCGATTGCACGGACCTCCGGTCCGGCGACGAAGTCGTCCGGCATCCGAGTCATCTCCGGATGAACATCAGAACCGGGAGGGAGGGCCGCGCGCGCACGCGCGCTCTCTCTCTTAGATGGTTCTTTAGAAGATTCCTTAGAAGATTCCTCCGCAACCGGCGCGGTCATGCCCCCCCCGTTTCTGCGGTCATGCCCTGCCTTTTCTGCGGTCATGCTCACCACACCAAGCCCGCGCCCATTGCGGTCATGGTCACCGGGCATGACCGCAGCTATTGCGGGCATGCTGAACCGATACTTGTTCGAGTCTTGGCCGCCCGGTCCAGGCCGGTACCGGCGCTCGACCTCCACTGCCAAGGGCAGCCCCGAACCGAGCCTTCGAAGGTCTGCGATTGCTTGCTCGACGGAGCGAGGTGAGAGACTGAGCGCCTTGGCCATCGTCACCGCGGCCGGCCACGCCATGTTCCATCCGGGCCGCTTAGGGTCCGGCCTCGAACGGTTGATGAGGTGGACGGCGACGAGCTTCGCGTTAGACGAGAGCGCGCACGCCTCGCTCATGATCAGGTCCATCGCCTTGTACTTGTTGAAGTGCATTGGCCACCGGCGTGCCCGATCTTGGGCAGCGTGAGCTGGTAGGAAACGGCTGCGTCGTCGACCTCGCGTCGGACGTACCCGAGCGCGATCGCTTCTTCGAGATGTTTGCGCGTGGTCCGGTCGCTCATGCCCGCGCCGACCGAGATTTCTCGCAACGTCAAACGGCAGCGCCCCAGCGCGTCCGCACCCACCGCAAGCATCACCACCGATAACCTGGCCCGCCAGGTCAATGGGCAGCTCTCGCGGAAGACGGCATCAGCGGCGCGCAACGCATCGAACCGTTTCGCGCTCATGGTTCCCTTGAGCGCCGCGCGCTGGCTGCGGTGTCGCCGGCAGCGGATAGCTGCTGCTCTTCGAACGCAAGCTCCAGGCGGCCACGCTCATGAGCTTCGCGCGCAGACTCGATGGCCTCCGGCTCCGCGGATAAGGCTCCGCAGAATCTCGCGACGCGATCACGGTGTTCGGGCGGTGCAGTGCGTCCCCACGCCATCATGAGACCAATCAGCTGCTCGTACGTCATCGCGCGCCTCTCTTCGCGACGGCGAACTCGAGCTCGGCAATCGCCCGAGCAAATTGGGGTGAGAGCGGGCGCTTCGTGCGTAGGCGCTTCGGTCGCACGACGGGCTCCGACTCAGCACGCGGAACCGTTTTGACCAAGCTGCGGCGGGGCAGGATTTCGATTGCCTTCAACCGAGCCTCCGGCGTCCGATGGTCGCGAGAACTCGGTCTGCTTCTTCGTCCGCGGTTGCGGTGTCGCGTTTCGTTTCCCGGGCGTCCCGCTTCGCGGCTCGCAGATATTGGAGAGCGATTGCGGCTTCTACGAAGCGGTCTTTGCCGCGGCGAACGTGGGGAACGCCATACTCGACAACCCATTCGAGAAACGAGCGTGGGGTCTTGAATCCGAGCGCCTGATGCGTGTGCTGGCTGATGACAAGCGGCGCAAGAACCACCGGAGGGGTCTCGATCGGCCGCTTGCTCGGGGAGCTACCCGGGACTACCTTCTCACCATTCGCCTGGTCGGTGGCCCCCGTCACGGAGCCGGCCAGGCGTTGCCTTTTAGGCATTCCGTTGCTCCTTGAGGTATCCGAGCGCGATCGCCGTCTCTTCGACGCGCGCTCTCGTTGTCGAGCGAGCCTTTGCTTTCCGCTCGTCGGAACCTAGAAGGATGTCGCGAGCAGTGCGCGGATCGACGCCGGCGCGCGCGCCGATTTTCCGTAGGTCGTGGGGACTCAGTTCACGCATTGGTGCCTCACTGCTGCCGAGCAAAGCAAAGCCGCACGCATTCGGCCGGCTCACCGTTTCGGTGAGCGCCACGCTTCCTTAGAATTTGCGACTACTTATCCAGATGAAATAAATTTGCTCAAGTCGCGCGCAAGGCGTTTGCGAACTTCCTCGATCGGTTCATCGAACGCCTCCGCGTACACGGAGGGGTCGGGAAAACCCAGCACGGGACGTCCAACGAGGTCGACGATGAAGCCGGCCAGGATGGCCTCGGCGCTCTTCTTCTCGGAATTGATCTTGGGTGCTGGGTCGAACAGCTTCACGCGCGCAACGAGCTCGTCGGGCTGAAGCGCGAGCACCGCGAAGAATTTGTCCGTCGCAGTCAGGTCGACCACGAGCTGTCCGATCGAGCGGCGACCCTCCAGAAATTCGGCAGCCCGCGTGGCGACAGCTGACACCGCGATCGCGCGCTTCTTCTGCAGCGTCGTGTTGACGAACGCGGCGAGCGCATCGGCGAAGACTTGCTCGTACCCAGGGCCTGGTGGATTCACGAATGCCATCGCGATCTGATTTGCGAGCTGCATCGCGAGCCTCTCGGCTTCGGTCCACCGAGCACGTGGACGCCAGCTCTCAAGCAACCGATTTGCGGCGGTGCTGAACCCTTGGATTGCACGCGCGCGCTCTTCTTCCGAGAGATGAGGGGACGTCTCATCGCCCCAAAGGTTTCGCCGCTTGGGGTCAGGAGGCACGGTGCGCATCATCGCCCACCGCCCTTATCTCGTCGAGCGTCGATCGAAATGACGTTCGTCGCACGCGCCAGACGACGCGCCTCGAGCTCTTTCGCGAGCTGCGTCACACGCTCCCATTCGCCCGCGTCGGTCGCCTTCCTGATGGCATAGGCGAGCGCGGTCTCGACGACGTCGGCATCGGGCCATGGGGCCTCTGAGTGGGCCACGGGCTCTTTTGAGAGCGCTACCTCGGGCTCTCTCGGATCGACAATCTCCGATGTTTCGGAAGCGACGCTGCTCTGGCTAGGAACCTGAATCCAGCGCGTCTGCCAATTCCGCCACTTTCGCATCCTTGCGCTCGGGAAATTCGTCGAAATTGCCGAGGCGAGGTTCGCCCGTACTACCTCACGGTGGTTGGGCTCGGCAAGGGAATCCCGCTTTTCGCCCTGAGGCGCTCAGGGTACGGCGAATCGAAAGGCTTGATTGGTGCCGCCGTTGCATTGGTACGTCTCGTACTGCGCGCCATCGGCCGTCTGTTGGAGGTACACGTCGAGGCAGTTGTCGGCGGCGAGATTGACGAGGTTGTAGTAGACGCCGGTGTCGGCCGGAACGTTGAACTGCTGCAGTGCGGAAGAGCTCGAGCTGCGGATCTCGACGACGTAGTTGTTGGTCGCCGGACCGTTGGCCGATACGTAGCGGCCGCTTGCGACGTGCAAGATGCGATAGACGTTGCCACCCTGGTTTTGGAATCGGTAGACCTGGCCGGAGCTGCTCGTGCACGGCTGCTGCTCGATGTTGACGCCGTCTGCGGTGCCGTTGCCCGCGACGGTCATGCATTTGCTGCTGTGGCCGGCGATGATCAGCGTGTTGCCGCCACCCGTGGGTCCGGGCCCGCCGTCAGGGCCGGCGTCGACGGTCCCGCCGCCCGTGCCGCTGGTGCCACCTTTTCCGGCGTTGCCTGCGGCGCCGCCGGTTCCTGCTGCACCGCCGGTTCCCGCGGCGCCGCCTGTCCCCGCGGCGCCGGCTTTTCCGGTGCCGCCCGTTCCTGCAGTGCCGGCTGACCCTCCCGTCGCGCCGGTCCCCGCGGCGCCGCCCGCACCGGCAGCACCGCCGGTGCCTGCACCGCCATCCGTCGCTCCCGTGCCGCCGGTACCAGCTGCACCGCCGGTGGCTCCGCTTCCGCCGGTTCCTGTCGCGCCACTCGCGCCGCCGGCTCCGCTTGTAGCTGCGCTGCCGCCGTTGCCTCCGCCGCCGCTCGTGCCTCCTTTACCGCCGGAGCCGGCCGCGCCGCCTTTGCCAGCGCCGCCGTCGGCTCCGCCCGCGCCCGTCGTGGCTCCGCCCGTGCCGCCGTTGCCCGATCCTCCCGTCGTGGCTCCGCCCGATCCGCCGTTGCCGCCAGTCGATGTCGAGCCCCCTTTGCCGACGCTCGAGCCGCCCGAGCTGGTCGTGGTGGAGGAGGCGCCACCACTGGCGGGATCGAGCATCGATTCGTCGTAAACCGAGCATCCGAGCGCCCCTACGAGCGCCGCGGCATAAGCTATTTTTCCCCCCCGACCGGCTGGCGCTGATCGAGCCATTTTTAACTCATCCTTCAATTTGCTGAGGGACTTCGATTTGGATGAAGGGTCACTCAGTCGTTGCTCGCTCGGGTCGGCCCTCGTCGACCTTCGCTTCGTCGGGCCGCTGAAGATGCGTTGTGAGCATCAAGGTGCGGCACACGCGCGTGGCACTTTTCATGTTGTCGGCAATTATCACACCCGTCAAGGACGGACCCCCTTTCTATGCATACCAATGAGTGGGAGCTCAGCCGATGCGTAGCTCAGGATTTCTGCTGAGGTACTTCGGCCGACGTGTAGAGCCTGCTATTCGGACTTTCTCCCGAGTGGATCGCGCGCGTTTTCGGTCTACAAAAACTAGACCTTGCGCGTGTAATCGTTTCAGGATCGTGACGAGGTGAACACGCGTTTGTGTCGGCGAGTTCTGTCTCTTTACCCACAACGTCTCCCCAGGTTTTTCGCAAGAAGTTCATCGACACTGTGAGCTCTGCTGACATAGAGTTCATGAACCTTGGGGGGGCTATCGGCGACGCCAACGGCTCCGAATGCTCGGAGGTATGCATGCTACAAAATTCCGAGAAGCTGGAAGAGGTCGCCCGCGAAGTCGGGACGCGTTGGGGTACACGAATGCGCGCGCACTACTTAGGTAGCGCGCGCACGCTCGGTAGTTGGCCCGGGACACTCGACGAAGCGCGACGTTTGATCGACGACACGGTCGGCGCAAAACTCGAGGAAGAAGAGCGCGAGCTTCTCGCACTTTTGGCCGAGCGCGGTGCGCGACGAGCGTGGAACGACGTTTCCAACCAGGGTCAACCCATCTCCACCGTGCAGCCCATCGCCAACCTGCGCCTCAATCGCACCTAGGCGCCGAGAAACTGCTCCGGCGGTTCGCTTTGGGCGGCTGAGTCCGGCGCACTCCCTTCTTCGCCGTAGATGTGGTACCGCCCGGTGCTGCCATGCCTCAGGCTGCGTCCGAGCTCATCATTTTTTCCGCCATTCGGGTCATCGATCCGGCACGTGGGCTCGACGAAGAGGTCGACGTCGTCGTGGAGCGCGGGGTCATCACGCGCATCGGGCGCGGCGCGGCGGCAGAGCTCGTCAATGCGCCGCTCGCGCGCGTGATCCACGGCGCGGGGCGATGGCTCTTACCGGCGTTCGTCGATCTGCATACCCACCTGCGCGAACCGGGGCAGGAGTACAAAGAAGACATTTTGACCGGGCTCGGGGCGGCGGCGGCGGGCGGTTTCGCGCACATCTGCGCCATGCCCAACACGCGCCCGGTGAACGACACCCGCGCCATCACCGAGATGATGATCGCGCGCGCCGAGCGGGTCGGCGGGCCCAAGCTCCACCCTATCGGCGCCATCACCATGGGGCAAAAAGGGCAAGAGTTGACGGAGATGGGGGACATGAAAGACGCGGGCGCGGTCGCCGTGTCCGACGACGGACGGTGCGTCACGTCGAGCGCCGTCATGCGCCGCGCCCTCGAATACGCGCGCACCTTCGAGCTCACGGTCATTCAGCACGCCGAGGATCACGCGCTCACCGAAGGTTCGCAGATGCACGAGGGGGTGGTCTCGACGCGCCTCGGCCTGCGCGGTTGGCCGCGTGTCGCGGAGGACATCATCGTCGCGCGCGACGTGCTGCTCGCCGAGATGACAGGCGCGCGCTACCACGTGGCGCACGTATCGAGCCTCGGCGCGGTGCGCATCCTGCGCGAGGCGAAGTCGCGCGGTCTTCCCGTGAGCGCCGAGGTAACGCCGCATCATCTGCTGCTCACCGACGCGGCGCTCATCGGCTACGACACCGCTTGCAAGGTAAACCCCCCGCTTCGCTCGGAAGAAGACGTCGCCGCCCTGCGCGCTGCGCTCGCCGACGGAACCATCGACGCCATCGCCACCGACCATGCGCCGCATTCGCCTCTCGAGAAAGACTGCGAGTTCGAAGCCGCTTCGCCCGGAATCATCGGGCTCGAGACGTGCTTTCCGCTCCTTCTGGGGCTCGTCGGCTCCGGCGTCCTCCCGCTCGGCCGTCTCATCGACGCGCTGACGCGGGCCCCCGCGCGTGTCGTCGGCATCGACGTGCCGACGCTGTGCGAAGGCGTACCAGCGGCCATCGTCATGGTCGAGCCCGAGAAAACCTGGGTGGTCGATCGCGCCCGACTACGCTCCAAAAGCGCCAACACGCCGTTCCTCGGGCGCGAGGTACGCGGCGCGGTGGCATTGACGATGAGCGAAGGTGCCGTCATCTTCGACGCCACGGAAGAATCATGAGCGGCGAAAAAGCGTACCTTGGTCTGGCCGACGGCACCGTTTTCGAAGGCGTAGCGTGGGGGGCAGCCGGCATCGCGACCGGCGAAGTCGTCTTCACCACCGCGATGACCGGCTACGAGGAGGTGCTCACCGACCCTTCTTACTGCGGGCAACTCGTCGCCATGACCGCGCCGCAGATCGGCAACACCGGCGTCAACTCGGAAGACAGCGAGAGCATCGCGGGGGCGCCGCAGGTGGCCGGATTCATCGTGCGCGACGCGAGTGCATCGCCATCGAACTACCGCTCGGCCGAGAGCCTTCACGATTACCTGGCGCGCACTGGCATCGTCGCCATCTCCGGCGTCGATACGCGCGCGCTCACCCGGCACCTGCGCGATCATGGGTCGCAGAACGGCGCCATCGGCGCGATCGATCGCGAGACCTTGGTGCGAAAAGCCCGCGAGGCACCTTCCATGCTGGGGCAGGATCTCGTCAAGCGGGTGACCCCCAAGGAGCCCTACGTGTTTACGGAGTCGGCTGGCTCGTGGGGCGCGACGCCGCCGCGCGCGCCGACCCGGCACGTGGTCGCCATGGACCTCGGGCTGAAGCGCAACATCTTGCGCTGCTTGGTCGATTCGGGATGCCAGCTCACCGTCGTACCCGCGAGCACCAAGGCGGCGGAGATCCTTGCTCTCAAGCCGGACGGCGTATTCGTGTCCAACGGGCCGGGCGATCCGGCGCCGGTGACGTACGCCGTCGACACCATCAAGGGGCTACTCGGCAAAGTACCGCTCTTCGGAATCTGCCTCGGTCATCAGCTTTTGGCGCAGGCGGTGGGCGCGAAGACGTACAAGCTGAAGTTCGGGCATCGCGGGGTCAACCAGCCAGTGCTCGACAAGGTGACGGGCAAGGTCGAGATCACCACGCAAAACCACGGTTTTGCCGTGGACATGGCTTCGCTCGAAGGGCGCGCCACGACCACGCACCTCCATCTGAACGACCAAACCAGCGAGGGGCTCGCCGTCCCCGCCATGAATGCATTTTCGGTGCAGTACCACCCCGAAGCTGCCGCAGGGCCGCACGATGCGCTTTATCTGTTCGAGCGATTTACGAGCATGATCGATCGATCGCGCGCGTAAGAACCCGAGATCACCGCACCAAGACGCGCTTGATATAGAGGTTCGCGAGCGCCAGGTTCATGCGCGTGAAGTTGACGGGCTTGCCGAGCACATCGTCTGCTCCGCAGGCCAAGAGGTCCGCACGCGGATAAGCGTCGCCGTAGGCGGTGACGAAAAGAACCGGAATTTCCAGCAAGGGCACGTGGCGCGCGTACTCGGGTAAACCCTCGACGGGTAGCGTGCCGCGGATCAGCTTGGTCAGCTGAATGCCGTTGAGCCTCGAACCTCCGAGCTCGACGTCCATGAGGATCGCGTAAAGCTTGGCCGGCTGCGACAAGACTTCGCACGCGGCACGGTCGTTGGTGGCGCGCACGAGCTCATACGAGCGCCCGAGTCTCAGCTGCGTCACGTGCCAGTTGTCGTCGTTGTCTTCGACGTAGAGCACGCGAGGAAGGCTCTTGCGCGCTCCGAGATCCTTGGCGATCGACTCGATTTTTTTCATGGAGCCTCGGACGCGCGGAGCGCGCGGTCGCCTGCGCTCGCCATGTCGGCGGCAGGACCGGCCGAAGGCCGGGCCGATCTTCGCGAGGCGGCGGCGTTCCGCTGCGCCAGGGCGGCGGGTGGACCGCCCTTGGGAAGGCGAACGCTGAACGTGCTGCCTTGCCCGGGCTCGCTATCGACCCAGATGGCGCCGCCGTGCAGAAGGACGAGCTTTTTGGTGATCGCCAGGCCGAGGCCGGTTCCCCCGAATTGGCGGGTGTTGCTCGAGTCGACCTGACTGAAGCTTTCGAAAATGCGCTCGCGGTCCTGGTGCGCGATACCGATTCCCTCATCCTGCACACGGATCACGTAAGCGTCGGGTTCCGCTTCCACTTCGACGCGAACCTTCCCGCTGTCACGCGAAAACTTGATGGCGTTTCCTAGCAGGTTGACCACGATCTGAGCGATCTTGACGCGGTCGCCGCGCAGGCGGCTGCCCGGAGACACCGGCGCTAAGGCGAGCTCCAAGCCTTTGGATTGGGCGAGCTGGCGCAGGGGCGAAACGATGTCCTCGAGCAGCTCCGAAATATCGACGTCGGTCAGATCGAGGTCCATGCGTCCCGCTTCCATCTTGCTGAAGTCGAGTATCGAGCTCACCACGTCGAGCAGATGTCGGCTCGCCTTGTGAATATAGCCGAGATGACGCGCCGTCGTGCCCGGCTCGCCTTGGTAGACCCAGGTGTCGTGCTGGCGCAGCGCTCCGGGCGCCCGACACTCCGGACAGGCCTCGATGTGCTTCGGCTGCTCATTGGGCTCCAGGCCGAAAATCGTTTGGCAAGTATCGCAAATTACCGCGCGTACCTGATGGAAATCTTCCAGCAGGCCTTCGGGAATGTTGATGATCGCGTTGAGAGGCGTTCGGAGCTCGTGGGAGACGCTCGCGAGAAACTCGCTCTTGGCGCGCGTCGCCGCTTCGGCGTCCTCGAGTGCGCCGCTCAGCTGCGTCACGTTCGCGGTGAGTTGGCGGTTCAAAACTTGCAAATCGGATCGCATCACGTTGATGCGATCGGCCAGACCGAGCGAGAGCAGCGTCACCTCGAGGGAGGCACCGATTTGCAGGCCCCACTCGGTGATGAACGAGCTCGGCGCGAGCCCGAGCGTGCGTAGAAGATAAAGCAGGATGCCGGCCAGCAGGACCAGCCACGAGACGAGGTAGAAAACGGCTTGGCGAGACCCCCGCGTAACCGCAATCGTCGCCGAAAACAGACCAACGACGATGACATGAACGCCCCACACGACCAGCAGCCGGATGCTGGTTGCATAACCGAGCGCGAGCGACGCAAAGCTGAGGAGAAAGCTCACTCCGCCAAGGCCGATCAAATACCGATCGATACGCTTGGACCAGCTCCACGTCGCGAGAAACTGCCTTTGAAAGAGGACGCCGAACCCAAACGAGAGTCCGATGAAGAGCGTCAGTGCCTTGCCGTTCCACCAGGTTTGGTTGGGCCACAGGTGCTGAAAAGACAGTCCGTTGAGGGAAAACTGAAACCCGACATAGCAGACGATATAAAAGACGTAGTAGAGATACGCGCCTTCACGAATCGACAGAAACAAGAAAAGATTGTAAGCGGCCATAACCAGCATCAGGCCGTAAAAAATCCAGATGAGCGGCTCGTTCGCGGTCAGATGCTCGAGGAAGGCGTTCGGCGACCAAGCCCGGAGCGGCAAGGTGACCGAGCCCGACGTCCGAACCCGCAAGTAATACGTCTCTACGCCCGGCGCCTCATCGAGCTCGAATAGGTAATTGCGGTAGGCGATATCCCGCGTACCGAACGGGAGATGATCGCCCGTCCGTCGTACGTCATATCCGCCCGAAAGGCGCGGGACGAACAAGCGAACATCGTCGAGCGGCGGGTAACCGACCTCCAAAAGCCAGCGTTCGGTGCGTTCGCGTCGATTGTCGACTTGGAAGCGGACCCAATAGGCAGACGTGGTGAGACCGAAGCCGGGGACGTTCTGGTTCGAGCGCTGGAATTTTTCCGATGCGGGAGGTGAAGTGACGTCCTCTATCGTCAAGACGCCGCCTGCATCCTCGAGAATGTCGAGACGCGTCCCGAGCGTCTCACCAACCAGTTCATGGCCGGTCATGATCAAGGGTTCGCCGGCGAAGGCGAGGCTCGGCAGTAGCACGCACCAGCAGGTGACGAGCACGATTCGAAAGCGAGCACTGAAGCTCACGAAGACCTCGCCATCCGCAAGTTCGCCCACATCTGCGTTGCGGTGCGACAGGTGCGTGGAGCGAGCCCGACGATCCGCTGAGAACGCGGCGGAATAACGCGTGCGCATCGAGAAAAACGCGCTGGGAAGGATGGCATGGGCTCGAAAGGAGGGCCCGGTTGCGCGTAGGGCAGGGCGAGCACTCGACTCAGCCCTGGAAACGGCTGTTTTCTTGCAGAACTGAAGACCTACCGAGCGACTACGCTCCGAGGAACGCTCCGCCACAGACGCGCAGCACTTGTCCTGTCACACCGGCCGCGCCCGGTGACGCGAGAAACGCGATCGTACGCGCGACGTCCTCGGGCTGGCCCCCTTGCGCCAGCGCCGAAAGTCGTCGGCCGACTTCGCGAATCATCGTCGGCACGGCTGCCGTCATCCGCGTCTCGATGAACCCGGGGGCGACGGCGTTGACCGTGATGCCGCGGGCGGCAAGATCTTGGGCCAGCTTGCGCGTCATGCCGATCAAGCCCGCTTTGGACGCGCTGTAGTTCGTCTGCCCCGTGTTGCCGGCGATGCCGGCAATGGACGAGAGACTGATGAGTCTTCCGCCGTCGCGCAGCGGCCCTGCGACGAGCTTGTCGTTTATCGCGATCACGGCCGAGAGATTGACATCGATGACTTGGTTCCACGTCGCTTCCGGCATGCGCGCGAGCATGCGGTCGCGCGTCACGCCGGCATTGTGCACGACGATGTCGACGCCGCCGTGCTTCTCCGTCACGTGCGACGCGATGTTGCCAGGAGCGTCGGGGGAAGACACGTCGCAGAGCAGGAACGAGCCACCCACTTCGCGCGCCACTTGGGCGAGCGCCGATTCCTCTTCTTTTCGATCGACGCACACCACATGCGCGCCTTCGGCCGCGAGCAAGCGCGCCGTCGCCTCGCCGATGCCGCGGCTCGCTCCGGTCACGAGTGCGACCTTGCGAGCGAGCGGCTGCGTTGCCGGGTCTTCGCCATCCCAGCGCGCCAGCGCTGACAATCGCAACGCTTGCGCGCTCACGAAGGCAGAGGACGCCGAAAGGAAAAAACGAACGGCCGCAGCGAGGCGCGGCTCGGCACCTTCATCGACAAAGATCAGGTTTGCGGTTGCGCCCTTGCCACCGATCTCTTTGGCGAGGCTGCGGTTGAATCCATCGAGCGCGGCCCGGGCCGCGGCTTGATCGGCGCTGCGGGCGCTTTCGGGTGAGCGCGCCACGATGAGCGATCGGCCGCTCAGTGCCACGGAGCCGAGCCACGGTTGGTACGTTTGCCACAACACCTTCAGCTCTCTCGTGGTCTCGAGGCCGGTCGCGTCCATCACCAGGGCGTGCACCTTGCGACCGGGCTCCGCTTCTCGGCGCCCATTGGTTTGCACCTCGGGTTCGGCTCCCGCCCGTGCGATCACGAGGCGCAGCGTTTCACCGAGCGTGCCCGAACCGGCGATGGATACGGCCTTGTCCTGCAGAAACCGCTCCGCGCTGGGACCCGCCGTGCGATCGAGCTTTTGTGGCAGAGGGATCGGCAGTTTCGCGCGCGACAACAAATTACGCGCTAGTTTGTTCTGCCCGAGTGAAAGCAATACGTCGGTCATGAGACACCTCGCGCGCTGAAGGTTCCGGTGAGATAAGCCAGCTCGCCGGGAGCGTCCCCCACGAACACCTCGTTGCCGAGCACGTAAATGCCGACCTCGCGCGGCAGCACGAGGGGGCGCGATAGCTTCACGTCGAAGCTCTCGATGGCGTGCACGTCGCCGCCGAGAAGGTGTTTGGCCAGCGCTTCCCAGCAAAGCGCGAGCGACGCGAAACCATGCTGGATGACGTTGGGGAATCCCGACGCGCGCGCGTACGGCGTGAGCCAGTGAATCGGATTGAAGTCGCCGGTGAGCTTGGCGAAGGCGAGCCCCGCGTCCTTGTGACGTTCGGTGCGCTGGATCTCCCGCGCCTGCGCCGGCACACGCGGTCGGTCTTTGTCGGGCGAGGTTGCCGCCTTGGGGCTGGCGCTCGAGCCACTCTGCTTGCCGGCGCGCGCCGCGAGGAACGGCACGATCGTATAAAAGTCGACGGCGAGCGCGTCGGGGCGGGAGCGCGCACCGGTCGTGAAATGTTGGTGCAGAACGGCGCGCCGTTCATTGGCGTCGATATCTTGCAGGCGAGCGCGCACCTCGAGCGGTTCGTTGTCCGGAATGCGGCCCTGCACCCGAACGCGGCACCCCCCGTTGACGGCGCGGAGAAGCGGGTAGGGCAAGCCCTCGAGCGTGCGCGCCAGGGCGGGCATGCACCACTGCGGGAATAGGTGCGGTGGCACTTCGTCACGGTAGGCGCGCGGGTTGCCTCCCACGTGGGCGATGTAGTCGTCGATCAAGCTGCGCGAAAGCGCCGGGCGCGATCGGTACACCTCCGGTCCGGGCGCGAGCGGAGCGCCCGCAGTGTCGGGCGTGCCGCGCAACCGCTGCCTCATCGCGAGAAATGCCGTGCGGCCGAGGGCCGCCAGCACGGGCCCCTGCTGAAGAATATGTCGGGTGGGTACGCTCATGTTGTCTACCAAATGGTCGCCACATCCCTACCACCGCCGGGGACGTCAATCAACGCTCGGCGCCGCCCTAACCGTCACTGCCGCTACACGTTTGGCCCTAGAATTGATGTTTCAACCGCCGGTGCGCCTTCTCGGCGGAGCCGCTCCACACCGCGGCCCAACTTGCAATTCTATCTACCATTTGGTAGACAAAAAGGGTGTGGGGCGGCCGCGGCGCCGAGCCTTGGCCTCCTTCCGGTGCGAGGGCCCATGGCAGCACTGCTCGAGAAGTTCATTTTTCAACATCCGATGCAGCGCCGCGCGCGCGCAGGCGAGATCGATACCGTGCTCACGGCGGCGCGCTACGTGCTGCCGGCGCTGCTGCGCAACGTCGTGAGCCGCCGGCCGACGCTCCTCGGCCTCGCTCTCGGACATGCTCAGAAGCATCCGGCCGATCTCGCCCTCGAGGCCGAAGACGAGAAGCTCACCTGGTCGGACATCGATCGCCTGAGCTCGAAGGTTGCCCGCGTTCTCGCCGACGCCGGCACGCGCAAAGGGGACATCGTGGCGCTCATCGGGCGTAACTCGCCTCGCTACGTCGTGTTCATTCTCGCCGCGACGCGCGTCGGCGCGACCATGGCCCTCATCAATCCCCATTTGACGGGTGCACCGCTCGCTCACGCTTTCGCCACGAGCAAAGCGCGCATCGCGCTCGTCGATGAGCCGTTCGTCGATCACGTTACGGCCGAGCACGTCGACGGGGGGCGGATCATTCGTTATGGCACGCCCACGAGCGAGCTCGAAGGGCTCCTCGACGGGACCGACGAGAGCGACTTTCCTCCGGCCGACGTCAGAGCTGAAGACGACTTTCTCTATATCTACACCTCGGGCACGACGGGGTTGCCGAAGCCCTGTCGCATTTCGCACAGCCGCGCCACGTTGGCAGGTGCCCTCTATGGAGCGCTGATGTTCGAGTTCCGGCCCGGCGATAAGTTGTACTCGCCGCTGCCGCTTTACCATTCCAACGGCGTGCTGATCGCCGTTGGCTCGTGCATCTCGATGGGGGTGCCGATGGCCATCCGCGAGCAGTTCAGCGCGCGCGGCTTTCTCGACGACGTCCGACGTTACGACGCGACGGCGATGATCTACATCGGCGAGCTCTGCCGCTATTTGTTGGCCATTCCCGAGACGCCACGAGATCGCGAACATCGCTTGCGAGTCGCGGTCGGCAACGGTTTGCGCCCCGACATTTGGGGCATGTTCCAAAAGCGCTTTGGCATCGAGAACGTGCGCGAGTTTTACACCGCCACCGAAGCGCCCGGCATTCTCATGAACCGCGACGGCGTCGAAGGATCGGTTGGTCGCGCACCACCGCTTTTCGGTCGCCTCTACCAGCTTGCCAAGTTCGACCCCGAGGAAGGCGAACACCTCCGCGACGCGCGCGGGTTTTGTCTCCGGCCCGGCGTCGACGAAACGGGGGAGCTTCTCATCAAGATCCCGTCTGTCGTTTCGGTGCCCGGTATGAAATATCGCGGGTACACCGACCAAGCCGCCTCCAATGCGAAGATTCTGAGCAACGTGTTCGCGAAGGGCGACCGTTACTTTCGCACCGGTGATCTGCTCCGCCGCGACGCGTACGGTTACTTCGCCTTCGTCGATCGCATCGGCGACACCTACCGCTGCAAAGGCGAAAACGTGTCCACCGCCGAGGTGGGGGACGTGCTCTCGCGCGCGCCCGGAGTTCGAGAAGTGGCCGTCGTAGGCGTGCGCATTCCGCCGCACGATGGCCAATTCGGTCTCGTGGGAGTGGTGCCGGAAAGTGGTTTCGACGCGGACGCGTTTCACCGCACGGCGCGCGAGCTTCCGTCCTACGCCCAGCCGCGCTTCGTGCGCGTGCTTTCGTCGATCGAAACCACCTCGACCAACAAGCAGCAGAAGAATCGGATCCGGCGGGAGGGCATCGACCCTGAGCTCGTCAGCGACCCGATCTATGCCTGGTCCGACAACGGCTACGTGCCGATGACGACCACCCTCTACGAAGCGGTCAAAGCAGGCACGTATCGACTATGACGACGTTCCACTAAAGGAGAATCCCATGTCAGAGACGAACATCATGGACAGGTCCGCCCTCGGAAAGGCCATCGACGGCAGGTCGGACGACGAGATCAACAAGGCGCTCGCCGGAAAGTACGATCAAACCTGCGCCGAAGTGTTCGAAGGAATGAAGAAGCACTTCTTGCCCGAAAAGGCGGGGGACCAGAGCGCCGTCATTCAGTACAACGTGAAGGCTCCGGACGCGGTCCATACCTACCAAGTCAAGGTCGAGGCCGCGCAGTGCGAGGTGTCGAAGGGAACGACCGATCCTGCGCGCGTGACGCTCACGCTCGGTTTCCCCGATTTCCTCCGTCTCGTGTCGGGCAAGCTGAACGCCGTACAGGCGTTCTTCACGGGAAAGCTGAAGGTGTCGGGTGACGCGATGTTCGCGCAGAGCATGCAGAGCTGGTTCAAGCAAACTGAATGACCTGCGCCGGCGGTTGGGCGCCGACGCTCACCGCCGGGGGCCCGATGACAGTCGCTTCCGTCTTTGGTCGGAAGGTTCGCTGATACGAATTCGGTCGTGCGAAGTTTGCGCTAAGCCGATGAGACGTGCGAAAACGATCGGGCCGTCCGAGCGAGCGAAGTATGGGGACCGGAACGGCACTCGTCCTCATCGACGTCATCAACGCGTTCGATTTCGAGGGCGCCGAGAGCCTCGTGAGAGCGGCGAAGCGCGTCGCCCCCACCATCGAGCGGCTCGCCGCGCGTGCACGCAAGAGCGGCGTTCCCGTGATCTACGTCAATGACAACTTCGGGCGCTGGCGTTCCGATTTCAAATCCACGGTCGCGATCTGTACGAAGCCGGGCCAGCCTGGCCGGGAAATCGCCACTTTGTTGCGGCCGCACGAGGGCGACTACTTCGTGCTGAAGCCGCAGCACTCGGGTTTCTATTTCACGGCTCTCGAGCCCCTGCTGATGCATCTGGACACGCGCTCGCTCATTTTGACAGGCTTCGCCGGCAATCTCTGCGTTCTCTTCACCGCCAACGATGCCCACATGCGCGGATTTCACGTGGTGGTGCCGAGCGACTGCACGGCGTCGAACACCCCGGCGCTTACACGGTCCACGCTCGCCCACGTCGAGGTGGCTTTGCACGGCGTGGTGAAGAGCTCGGTTTCCCTCGATTTTGCGAGGCTGGCGCGCCGCCCCCGAAAGCCGCGCGGTCAAACCTTCTAGCGACTGGCGCGCGTCCGGCGCGGTTCTATCTTGGAGTGCCATGGGACAGATGGCGCTCTTTGGTCGCCTGGAGGCTCCATCGTTCGATGCGAGCTTCTCTCGACTCGAGCGCATCGTTCTCGACGACGGCGCATGGATCGATCTCGCGCGGGAATGGCTCTCCGGGCACGAGCACGTGTACCGCGATCTGTTGCACGCCGTTCCCTGGCGCGCGGAGCGGCGCGTGATGTACGAAAAAGAGGTCGACGTGCCGCGTCTCTACGGAGAGCTCGGGAGCGATGAGAAGTCGCTTCCAGTGATTGAGGAGATGCGAACGGCGCTCGACGCCCACTATCGCTGCTCGTTCGCCCGCACGAGCTTCGCCCTTTACCGCGACGGAAAGGACAGTGTGGCGTGGCACGGCGACTATGTTGCCCGTGAGATGAGCGAGGCGATCGTGGCGACCGTATCGGTGGGCGCTCCGCGCCGATTTTTGCTGCGGCGCACCGGGGGAGGCCCGTCGCTGGCGTTCTCGTTGGGATGGGGCGATCTGCTGGTGATGGGCGGCACCTGTCAGCGCACTTACCAGCACGCGATTCCGAAAGTCAGGCAGGCGCACCCGCGCATCTCGATCATGTTGCGCCCGAACTGGTAGCCCGGCGGGCACGATTCCACCACGTGCCGAGACGGAAAGGGCGGCCTCGCCCCCGCAGTCTCCCGCGTTCCGGACGCCAATCGCGGAGATACCAGGGCGCGTTGACGATGATGGTCTGCGGGCCGCCCCGGAAAAGGAGCAGTGCTTTCATCATCGACGCGGTGTGATTGTGAAGCAGGTGATGGTACCAGCGCGGTTCGACCAGCTCGGGAACGATTACCGCGATCGGTCGGTCGGGATGCGCGAGCTCGAGCTTCGTGACGAAGTCCAAAAGCGGCGCGTAAAGCTGCCGGTATTCCGAGCGGAGCGCGCTTGGCCCGGCCGCCGCTCTGTTTCCGCCAGTGCGCGGTCATTCCCACTTGCGACATGGTGAACGCCGCTAGAGCGCCAATCGCGAAGAGAGGAATGAGCCTGTCGGTGATGCCTCGAAAAATCACCAGCAGGAATGCGGAGAGCAGGGCGAGCACGACGATGCCGTGCGAGAAGGCGAGACGGCGTCCGCGATGGACGAACGGTTCTGGCAGAAAACGATCGGCGGCGAGCATGCGGCAAACGCGCGGAAAACCGGCGAAGCTCGTGTTGGCAGAGAGCGCCAGTACCGTCATGACGCTTCCCATCGTGCCGTAGTAGAGCGGACCGCGCCCCGCGATGGTCGCCGTCAATCGGGAGAGTAGGCTCTCGTAGCCGGGCTCTCCCGGCACCGTGGCCGTGACGCCGTACCGGCGTGCGAGAAACGCGATTCCGGTGAGAAGCACAATTAAGCAGACGACGATGGCGCCAAGCGTTCGGCGCGCGCCTACCTCGCTGGGAGGTCGAAAAAGGGAGACGCCGTTACTCACGGCTTCGACACCCGTCATCGCCGTGCAGCCATTGGCAAAGGCGCGCAGCAATAGCCATCCCGATGCGGCGCTCATCGCGACGGGCGCGGCGGTCGCCTCGACGACGGCAGGGGGGCCGCCCCCGAACCAAAGCGTCTTGGTCAGTCCAATTCCGATCACCGCGAACAGCGAGCCGAGAAAGAGATACGTCGGCAGCATGAACACGAGACCAGCCGCGCGCACGCCGCGGAGGTTGATCACGGTGAGCAAGAGGAGGACGCTCAAACAGAGAAGAAGGGTATGCGGCAAGAGGTCGGGAACCGCCGATACGAGCGCTCCGACCCCCGCTGAAATCGCGACCGCCACGTTGAGAAGGTAGTCGAGGGCAAGCGCAGCAGCCGCGAGCAGCGACGCGGTGGGGCCGATGTTCTCTCGCGCCACCGTGTAGGCGCCCCCACCGTTCGGATACGTGTCGATCGTCTGGCGATAGGAAAAGAAAAGCAGCACGAGCAGCGTGACGATGATGGCC
>DATHEQ010000323.1:0-2675 GCA_035318505.1 Polyangiaceae bacterium
CCCGCCGGCGTGCGCCTGAAAAACGACGCCGCTGCCGGTGCTATCGACCACGAAGTACGGCGACATTGAGAAGGTACGCAGCGCGGGCTGCTTGGTTTCAGTCGGACTGCCCGGCGTCCCCACCGGCAAAGTGAGCTTCCACTCCGTCAGGTCGAGGATGTCGCCCGGCACGAGGGGAGGGGAGCGATCGGAAGCACCGCTTGCATCCGACGGGCTGCTCGCATCCGAAGAGCTGCTTGCCGCCGCGGCGCCCGCGGTCGCGCCACCGCCGCCGCTCGTCGACCCACCGCTGCCAGAGTGCCCTGCGAAGCCCGCGCTCCCCGCGGCGGCCGCGTCTGTTGCGCCCGCACCTTGGGGACGGTTCGTCTCGCCGTCCCGCGGGCACGCCAAGCTGCACGCGGCGACGGTGAGAAGGACACGCGCTCGCATGGCCCGGCAGCGTACCACGATCGAAGTGACGTATTGAAGTGCCCGGGCGATGGCTGGCGAGCCGGCTGCGTCGGAGGTCGATTGCCATCCAACGTATTGACGATTGAACTTCGAGAGTCAGCGGCCGCGGGAAAGGCGCAAGGAGATCCTGCGCGCAGCTCCGCTTGCTGTGCGTTGCTACAATCACGACGTCCGCTCACTGCACGCGCCGACCAGCGAGTCTACGCTTCGGTCGCGCGTGGCTAGCGATGGCCGTAAGCCGGTTGTTTACAATCAATCAGGTAGGCGATCGCGGATCGCGCTTCCGCTCCCCATTGGACGACGATTACAACGACATCGTCAGTTTCCTACCGCGAGCAATCCGCGCGAGCAACATAATTCACTTAACACAACGACACCTTCACTCAACGGATAAGACCTCGCCATGTCCCGTCGCTTGGGGCAGACGCTTATGGCGCCCCGCGCGACGACGCGGTTGAGACGAGTTCGTGGGGCGGCGACACGGTCGCGCCGCGAAGCACCGGCGTTCGTCGCGGCCTGAACGTATGTCTGCGGTCCGATGCCGACGAGTTTCGATGTCTCGATGAGCAGTAGAACAGCGCGCGACCGCGGCGCCGAGCGCGAGAGCGCGATCGGTAGTGATTCTCACCGCACGCGTCGGGGTGTTGCTCTTCGATCTCCACGAACTTGCGGCGAACGTCCGCCCAGCAGTGCACCAGCCGGCACCGGCCAGTTTGTTTGCGGAGCGCTTCGTACGCCGATTATCGTCGCACCGGACCGTTCCTTCGTAGCCGGCGAGCACCTGACCGGCAGCGACGAAACCAGAGGCGAGCGTTGAGGCATTTCCTCATCGCAATCGAGAATGACATGATCAAAGTGACGCCGAAGGGTCGCGAGTACCGAAATTTCCGCGGACTTTTGCCCTTCTTTTCTCCCACTCGCAGAATAGCGGTTCGCGTCGCGCCCAAAGCGGGAGCCGGTGGTGCCGGCCCGATGTGATCGCTTCCAGGCTCCGGAACTCAATAGCAACCTGGCGATGATCGCTCCTGGGTACCCTGCAGATAACACGACTTTGAGTTCGTACAATACTCACAGATGTACACCGCCTTGCACTCCCTGAAACGGCCGCAACAGTACCAGCCCGACGCCTCAATGCGCGGCCAACACGCCAGTAGGTTGTTGCCTTTGTCGACTGCAGTCGGACCGGCCCCATCCGCACTCGGCTCGCCGCTCCTACCGTCGCCGACCTCAGTCGGACCGGCCCAACCCGGACCTACCTCGGCGTCGTCAGCTGCGGGTTCAGCTGAGGCGAGCGCCTCGCTGTGAGCGCCGGTACCCTCGTCACGTTCCTCAATTTGCGCTGCACAACTGGCAAGACTCATTGTCATTAACAAGAACAAGAAAAGCGGGATTCGAACGTTCACGTTGCCCATGGGACCCTCCACGCGTTCAATTGCGAGCCTCTGCGCTTCGCTGCGCCCCTTCGGTGGACGGCGCAGATTGCGAATTCCGTACCAGCGCGATCAACGCCATCGTCTGCGATTTGCCAATTCAGAGAGATGGCAGCATCGCCTGCGAAGCCGAGGTGCCAAGTGCGGGTTTCACGCGGCAACCTGCGGTTGGCAGCGTAGCCGGCCGTTCGCGCGGCTAGCTTCTTTTTCAGAACTCCGGGTCGCGCACAGGTCTGCGCCGCTAGCCACAATGGGAGGTGTGCTGCCGTCCAAAAAGACTCCGGGATGTCGGTTCGCCAGCACCTCGTTCGTCGTTTCGATGAGGAAGTCGACTTGGAGCAGCGATCATGAAGCTCACGAATCTCGGTCAAGTCGGCGGCGGCGCTCTGACACGGGCACCATCACGCGGCGTGCGGTCCGGGGTGACGACCCGCTCAAAATTATGGCCGCGGCGGGGCACCGGGATTCAAGACGACCCAGGGGTACATCCGCGAGGCGGAGCCGATGCGCGGAGCCGATGCGCGACGGCTTCCGGGACGTTTTCCCGACCCTCGAAGAATCACGCCTTTCACGCCCAATTACGCTTTCTGGCGCGAATCCAGCTGAAAACCAGTGCCGAAGGAGGGACTTGAACCCTCACACCCTTACGGATAACGGATTTTGAATCCGCCGCGTCTGCCATTCCGCCACTTCGGCCAGGTCTTCAGCTCGTGCTAAGAATTCGTCCGCTCCGCTTGCCACCTCAGGTCTGCTGCCACCGAACCACTGCTTTGCTACCGCCTCGGCGGTTCGGGT
>DATHEQ010000324.1:0-6865 GCA_035318505.1 Polyangiaceae bacterium
ATGTACGACTACAAGGGGACCGCCGGTGCAACGGGCAAGTTCTCGGCAGTCGGTTCTGGCGACCTCAACGGTGACACCGTCACCTCTTCCTTCACGTTGGCGGGCGAAGTGACGGGCGGCATCGTTTTCGTTTCGCCGAACTTCCTGGAAGCCAGGCCCGAAGAGTGACCTTCGGGGCGCGCACACGGCCGACGAGACGGCCGGCGCAGCGCGGCGATGAGGTGCCCTCCTGCTGCGAGGCAAGGGCCGTTGTCGTTTCCAAGGTCCGTTGCGACGGGGGACCGCGTTCGTTACAACTTCTGCCATGGCGATGGCCCACACCCGTTCGCGCAGACGTTCCTGTTCGCTGCGTTCGGCGGCGGCGATAAGCGTGGGTTGCATGTTGACGTCGGCTTGGGTCACCGGCTGCAGACCGCATTCGCAACCACGCGAGCAGGACGATGCACGTGCGCCGAGCGCCGCGGTCGCATCGGTTTCGCCCTATCGCCTGCCGCCGGCAGAAGGAGATGGATGGAGCGTTGCGCGTGCAGACGCCGCGGGGTTGTCCATCGAGAAACTCGGGGCCATGGAACGGGCCATCCGTGCTGGCGATTTTCCCAAGCTCACGAGCGTCGTCATCGCCCGGCGCGGCAAGCTCGTCTACGAGGCGTACTTCGGCGAAACCGACGGGGGAACGCTGCGCAACACGCGTTCGGCGACCAAAAGCGTTACCGGCATGCTGCTCGGAATCGCCATCGACAAAGGTTTGCTGGCGGGCGTAGACGCGCCGGTCGCGAGCTTCTTTCCCGATCAACGACCGTTCGCCAATCCCGACCCGCGCAAAGAAGCGATCACGCTCGAGGACTTTCTCACCATGTCCTCGGCTCTCGAGTGCGACGATGACAACGATGAATCGCGCGGTAACGAAGCGCGCATGTACGTCGAGAAGGACTGGGTAAAGTTCACGCTCGACCTTCCCGTGCGACCGCCTGCCGCGGAAGGACCACCCCGCGAGGCAGGCCTTGCGCCTTCAGGTCGCCGATTCAGCTACTGCACCGCGGGCGTCGGAACCTTGGGTGGCGTGATCGAGCGGGCTGCGCGAAGGCCGCTCGCCGAATTCGCCAACGCGACGCTCTTTGGTCCGCTCGGCATCACGCAGGCAAACTTTCATTACTCGCCGGTCGGCCTCGCCTTCACCGGAGGCGGGCTCGAGCTGCGCAGCCGCGATTTGCTCAAGCTGGCGCAGCTCTACCTCGATGGCGGCACATGGAAGGGCGTGCGTGTCATTTCAGAGAGCTGGGTCAAGCGTTCAGTTTTGCCGCACGCGCGTAGCGACGACAAAAGCGAATATGGCTACCTCTGGTGGCTGCGAAGCTTCTCGGCCAACGGAAAGACTTGGCCGGTCTGGTTCATGTCGGGCAACGGCGGCAACAAGGTCGTCGTCGTGCCCGGTCTACAGCTCGTCGCCGTGTTGAGCAGCGTCAATTACACTACGAAAGGGATGCACGTCGCCACCGAAAGGTTACTGCAAGAGCACGTGCTCGCGGCCGTGACGGACTAGCGTGCCGCCATTGATGACATCGCTCGACGTCGAGGTGTTGCTTTTGTGGCAACGGGCGCGTCGCGAAAACGAGCGCGAGCGGCGGTCATGCGCGCTAATTGGCTGAGAATTTTCCAATTGCCGCACCGCAGCGCGACGTTGCGTCGTCGTCGATCGCCCGCGCGATGCCATTTCTTTTCTCTACAAGTTCGGTAGAGTGCCGCGCCCCTCTAAGGATCGAACTCGACCGTCCCGGGCGCTGACCAATCACACCACGGAGCATCATGCGATCTTACCTCACGACTCTTGGTTCCCTCGCCGCCGCCGGCGTCATGCTTGCCACCTTCTCCAGTTGCGGAAGCAATACGCCAACCGCCAGCGGCTCGTCGGGCGGCGCTGCCGATCCCGACCTCGCTGCGGTCAAGGCCCGGCTGGCGTCGACGCCCCTTGGCCGGGTCGTTTCGCGCGATGCGCGAGGTGCTGGTCGCTTCGTCTTGGCTTCGCCCGCTGCCAATGCGGCTCGCCTCAACGTGGGACATGAAACCGTGGCGCGCCTGCACTTCGAGAGGCACGCAGCGGCGCTCGGATTGAACGGGGCGGCCGTCAACGGCGCTGTCTTCAAAGGCTGGCATGCGCTTCCCGCCGGCGCGGGTCTCGTGCAGTTCGAGCAGCGCATCGGCGATGTCGAGGTTTTTCGTGCACGCGCCAGCGTGGTCATGGATTCGGCCCATCAGCTCGTTTCCATCTCCAACAGCTTTCCCGCAGCCAACATCAAAGCGTGGAACAAGCCGACCAGCTTCAAGCTCTCCGCAGAAGAAGCGCTTGCGTCCGCCTATACGGCACATGCCGGCGTACCGCTCGGCGCGAGCGCCGTTCGCGACGAAGGGGAGATCACTGGAACCTCGGCACGCAACTACGCCGTGGCTTCGCCCGCCGGAGCGCTGGATGTCCTTACCGCGACGGCCAAGCGCGTGTTCTTCCCCACCGGCGATCGCCTCGAGCCAGCCTACTACGTCGAGATGCTCGGTCGCGCGCCCGGTTCGCGCGACAACGATGCCCGCGGATACGTGATCGCCGCCGATGACGGGCGCGTGCTTCAGCACGAATCGCTCACGATGAACGACGTCTTCAACTACCGCGTGTGGGCGGATCCGACGGGCAGTCACGTTCCGACCGACGGGCCCATCGCCGATGTCACGCCTCACCCCACCGGTCTTCCCGATCTCAAGGCGCAAGAGTTCATCCAGCCGATCATGGTCGCGATGGAAGGGTTCAACAAAAACCCGAGCGGGGCGGCCGATCCGTGGCTTTTGCCGAGCGACACCGTGACCTGGGGCAACAACGTTCGCGCCTATAGCGATCGCAACCAGGGCACCACGGAAGCCGGCGCTCCCACCAATGACGGCTACCAAGACGCCGGTCCCGACGGCGGAGGCGGCGACTACCGCGCCGAGATCACGGCCCCCAACACGTTCGACCGCACCTACGATCTCACCAAGTCTCCCAGCGAAACGCCCGAGCAGATCAAGGCCGCTATCACGCAGCTTTTTTACGTGAACAACTGGCTGCACGACTACTGGTACGACTCCGGCTTCGACGAGGTATCCAAAAACGCGCAGCTCTCGAATTTTGGGCGCGGCGGCACGCAGGGCGACCCTCTGCGCGCCGAGGCGCAGGACAGCGCTGACATCGGCCAATCGAACAACGCCAACATGAGCCCGATGTCCGAGGGCACGTCGCCGCGCATGCAGATGTACGTTTGGACGGGGATCGCGAACCGCAAGCTCGACGTGACCGGCGCCACCTTCGCCGATCCGCTCGGTGCGGCGTCGTTCGGTCCGCAGACATTCGACTTGAGCGGTCAGGCCGTCCTCAGCGACGACGCCAGCGCGGTGATCGTCACCGCGGGGTCGACGGGATCGATCAACGATTCGTGCCAGAAGCCGCTCAACGTCATGGGCAAGATCGCGGTAGCCGACCGCGGCGGCTGCCCCTTCACCCTCAAAGTCGATATGGCGCAGCAGGGTGGCGCGACCGGCATGATCCTCATCAACAACGTGACCGGCAATCTCGCGCCGAGCCCCCCTGGACCGTTCGAAACCGCGACCATCCCGCTCATCAGCATCAGCAAGGAAGACGGCGACAAGCTGAAGCTGATCCTCGCCGGGATGCCGATGGCGCGTCTCAGGCGCGACGTCGAGACGATGCGCGACGGTACCATCGACAACACCGTGGTCGCTCACGAGTGGGGTCACTTCTGGCACCATCGCTTGGTGCAGTGCGGGTCGGCCTCGTGCGGCGGCATGAGCGAAGGGTGGGGCGATTTCCAGGCGCTCATGATGGTGATTCGCGACGGCGATCGGTTCGACAACGGCAAGACGTACGCTCTCGCGCAGTACGCGGCGCAAGGCATCGCCAAGGACGGCTCGTACTTTGGCATCCGCCGCGCGCCCTATTCAAAAGACCTTTTGAAGAATCCTTTCACGTTCAAGCACGTTAGCCAGAAGGAGATGCTGCCGACCAACGGGGCGCCCCTCGCTCCCACGGGCGCCGACCTGAGCGAGGCCCACAACGTCGGTGAGATCTGGGCCCAAACGCTATTCGAGGCCTACACGAACCTCATTGAAACCCTGCGGGCCGCCACACCGCCCGTGCCTTTCGAAGAGATCAAACGCCGCATGGCCGACTACCTCGTGGCAGGCATGAAGGCGACTCCCTCGGAGCCGACCTTCGTCGAGCAGCGCGATGCCATCCTGTCCACGATCTACGCCACCAAGCGCATGGACGACTTCACCGCCATCGCCAAAGGCTTCGCCGCGCGCGGCCTCGGTGTGGCCGCGGTAGCTCCGCCCACGAGCTCGGTGAACCTCAACGAGGCCGTCGAAAACATGGACTTCAAGGGTGCCCTCGGCTTCGTGGCAGCCAAGATCGACGACTCCGTCACGAGCTGCGACAGGGACGGCATCCTCGACGGCGGCGAGACGGGGAAGCTGACCGTCACCATCAAAAACACGGGCTGGGCCAAGCTCACCAAGACGCAAATCAAGGGTGGCAGCACCAACCCCGACGTCACGTTCACCTCGCCGACGGACATGGTGACGATCGAGCCGTTCGAGACCAAAGAGGTGGTCATCAACATCACCGCCAAAGCTGGAACCACCATGAAGACCAGCGTCCCCGTCGTCATCACCATGATCGACAGCGACGCCGCCAAGGACTCGGTCGACGCGAAGTACGAAGCGGTGATTCACTTCGACGAGAGCAAGGCCGTGTCGAAGACGGACGACGCAGAAAGCACCTTGCCCCCCGTGTGGATCATGGAAAACGCGGCGAATACTGCCACCAAGGCGTGGTCGCGCGAGGGTGACGCGATGAACCACTACTGGCATGGCGACGCGCTCGCCTCGCCAGGTGACGAAACGATGAAATCGCCGAGCCTCAATGTGAGTGCGACGGAACCGTTCACCATCTCCTTCAAGCACCGATTTGCCTTCGAGGTTGCCAACGTTCCCGGTGTCGGAATGGCGTACGTCGACGGCGGCCTGCTCGAAGTTTCGGAAGACGACGGCGCAACGTGGAACGACGTTTCGATGTACGCCAATCCCATGTACCCACAAACGATCTACAAGGCGGGCGACGGAAGCGACACCAATCCCTTGGCGGGCGTCAAAGCGTGGGCAGGGCAATCGACCGGGTATCCCACGAACATTCCCGTTACGCTCGACCTCGGGACGAAACTCGCCGGCAAGACCGCCAAGGTGCGCTTCCGCATCGGCACCGATGAGGGGACGAGCACCGCCGGTTGGGACATCGACGACATCGCGTTTACCGGGATCACCAATTCGCCGTTCGCGAAGGTCGTCGACAACGCAGGCATGTGCGGTGACGGCGGCACGCCGACCGATGGCGGCGCCAAGGACGGGAGTGCCGGGGCAGATGCAGCGACCGGCAGTGGTGGCGCGGGTGGTTCGATGCCTCCGGCTGACGATGGATGCAAGTGCTCTGTGCCGGGCGGTCGATCCGCCGGCGGCGCGGGCGCGGCGGTCGGCGCGCTCGGAGCGATCGCGATGCTGCTACGTCGCCGTCGCCGCCAGCAGAGCTAGGCGTCTCGCGTAACGAAAGGCTCGCCGGCTCCCAACGGGGAACGGCGAGCCTTCCTCCGTTTGTGGCTTACGTCGTGCTCAGGCGATCTCGGCGTCGACGCCTCTCCGCGCCAACGCTGGCTGTCGTTCTCGCCGGCGGACGAAGAGCGCCAGCCGGAGCACGCCGGGCAGAAGAAAAAGCGTCAAGGCCGTCGAAAAGAGAATTCCGCAGATGACGACGGTGGCCAAGGGGCGCTGTACTTCGGCGCCGGCACCCGTCGCCAGCGCCATGGGGAGAAAGCCGAAAGCGGCGACGGCACCCGTCGTCAGCACCGCGCGCATCGTGCCGGTCGAGCCTTCGAGAATCGCCTGGTCGAGGGGCCAGCCGGAGTCGAGCTTTTCGCGCACCGCGCTGGCGAGCACCACGCCATTCAACACGGAAACGCCGGCGAGAGCGATGAAGCCGACCGCGGCGGGGATGCTGAACGAAATGCCGCGTATGACGAGGCCGAGCGCGCCCCCTGTCAGCGCGAATGGCACGACCGCGAAGACGGCGACGGCGTAGCGCGGCGCCTGGAACATCCACAGAAGCATGCCGAAAATAATGGCCAGCGCCATGGGCACCACCATCCCCAAGCGCTCTTTGGCGCGCTCGAAGTTGGCGAACTGACCGCCCCATTCGATCTTGTATTCACGAGGTAGACTGACCTGCTGTTCGACCTTGGAGCGTGCCTCGGCGATCCATGACACGAGGTCGCGTCCGCGCAGGTTGACCTCGACGCGGATGGTGCGCGCCAGGTCGATGTGCCGGATCTGGGATGCGCCTTCCGACTCGGTGATGCTGGCTACTTCCGACAAGGGCACTGTCCCGCCGTTCGCCGTCTCCACGAACAGCTCACCGAGCGCTTCCGTGGTCGGCGTGCGGAGTGGCGCGATGACCTTCACTTCGAAACGCCGCGCACCTTCGTAGACGAGGCCCACCGGAATGCCGACCCGCGATGCTTGCACGACCTTGAGCGCGTCTTGTGCGCGGATACCGTAGCGAGCGAGGCGCGCGCGATCGGGCTGGACCGTGATCTGAGGCGCGCCGAGCACACGTTCTACGCGCACGTCGCCCGAGCCCGGGATGGTGCGGACGATGGCAGCCACTTCGTCGCTGACGTGGCGAAGCCCCTCGAGCTCATCGCCGAAGATGGAGATCTGCACATCGGCGCGCGAGCCGCTGATGAGCTCGTTGGTCTTGTCCTCGATAGGCTGGGACACC
>DATHEQ010000325.1:0-32838 GCA_035318505.1 Polyangiaceae bacterium
CCCGATCGAATCGAGCTCGAACACCGACCCGCCCAAGCCGCGATAGACGCCGAACCCGGATCGAACCGCGCGCACCCCTTGGTCGGCGTAGCGGAGCCCGAACTGCCCCTCCGTCTGCCAGGCGTAATCGTTGCCGCGCAACCGATTGTAATCGGCGTAGTCCGTGAAGATCGAGGCCGAGGCTGCGGGCCGCGAGGGCGGCAAGGGACGCGGCGTTTCGCGCACTTCGATGCGCTGTGGCGTATCCGCGGTACCGATGGCGGCGACCGCGAGTCCGCCGGCAGTCACCGCTTCGACGAAGTACTCCACCTCGGGCGCCTGCATTTGGGCAGGATCGATGGTGGCACGGAAATACCGCGCGCCAGCGGGGCGCATGGCCAACGTCTGATACGCCATCTCGCCGGCATGGCGCACGTGCAGCACCGCTCCTGCCGCCGGCGCCATCTCCGCACCGATGGTGAGGGGCTCGTGCGCCAAAGCCGACGATGGCGGCCTGAAGGTCACGAGCTGGTGCGGCACGTCGGTGGCGGCACCCGCGCTGCGCCCGGCGCCGAGCAGCTGGCGAAGCGCGTCGGCCTCTTCCGAAAGGACGCGCGCGTAGGCGCCGTTGGGGTGCGCTCGTAGGTATTGCTCATAGCGCGCAATGCGGTCGGCGATCGCCTGTCCCTTGAGTGCATCGAAGAGCAGCGAGAGTTCTTTGGCTTCGGCGGTGACGGGCTCGCTGGGCGGCGCGTCGGAAAGGGCCGGCCCCTTGGGCGGGGTGCCGTGCGGCTCCACCGGTCGCGCTCGCGGCATCACGACCACGTCACCGGCGGCGGGCGCGCGGGCCAGTGCGCCTTCGGGGCGCGCCCATGCCAGCGTCTTTTGCACTTGCACCAAACGGAGCGATCCGATGCGAAAGCGGTCGGTCAAGCTTTGTCCCGTGACGGGGTGGCGCAGCTTGAAGGGTCGCCACAGCTCGATGACGCTGCCGTCGACCGCGCCCTTGGCGGACCCGAGATCGAGCACGATGTCTTCTTCGTCGATGTCGAGCACGGTGCCGGCGACGCTCGTCGGAGCACTGCGCCCGCCCGCGACGCGCTCGCCACCGGTCCCATGAGGGTCGTCACGCTGCGCGTAGGCAGTCGAAGCGGAAAGGAGCGATCCCCCGATAGCTACGCTCGTTATCCATGTGCGCAATGCCCATCTCACTGCGCTGCTCTGCATGTTGTCGCCAATCATTGGGCGAGCAGCAGTCGCAATGGTCGTGCCCCTCCGCCCGGGCGCAAAGGTTCGCGAAGATAGCGCGCGCCTCGGTGTAACTAGTGGTTCTCGCGCCGTGCGATCGTCGAAAAATCGACGGTGTTGCGTACTCGCGGTGCTACAGCCCTCTCGAGCGCGGCGCACAGTGGGCGCGCGTTGCCACGGTGGTGCGAAATCGATTGACTACACGTCGGCAGGCGGCGCAAGGCGTGCGTCAGCGGAATCGATGGGCTCGTCGCTGCGAGTATCGAGCTCGGGGGCCGGCCCTTTCTCGTCCGGCGCACCTTCTTCGCGCCGCGCTTCCGGTATTTCGAGAGAAGGCAAAAGCTCACGCGCGATGCCTTCGATGCGCTCATCGACCTCCCGGCGCCGCTCCGCAACCTGCGCTGCCATTGCGCGTTCGAGCGCAGCTCGCTCATCGGAAAGGCGGAGCATCGCTCGCCACTTGCAGCGCGAGCCGCTCGTCTGCGGTTGCCACCGCGACCCGTCGTGCGCTTGCGCTGAGCGCATCAGCACCTCACCGATCGGAGCGTCGATGGCCGCCGCCGCCGTGCGCAGCGCGTGAGCTGTGGTCGTGGGGACTTGGACGACGACGCCGACCAGGGACAGGCACGAGCCCGCGAAGACACATGACGCCGCGTGGGCGGCGAAAGGTGCATCCTGATAGGTGGCCCAGATGGCGCCGGCGATGGCCGCGGCCATGAGTGAGACCGCTGCCAGCGTGACGAGTTTTCGTCGCGATTCGGTGAGCACGAAACGAGGCGCGAGCCAGAGCAGACACATCGCGGTCGCGGCAGCCGCGCGGGAAATGGGATCGATGGCCGCGAACACCAGCGGCGAAACCGCGCCGAGGGCGACGGCGAGGAACGTGACTTGCCCATAGACGAGCGCCGTCACACAGGCGCCCAAGGCGACGCCGGTCAAGGCCCGGATCACGGCGCCACCCGGCCATTCGCCTAGCGCGGCGAACGCGAACAGGCAAACGGCGCCGCCGAGCGCTACGGCGATGCTACGCAACATCGTCATTTCAGTACGCCACCGCGCGGTCGGCGTTCTTGCGCTCCTCTGCGCCGATTGCGCGCGCCGCCGCCGCCGCCGCCGCCGCCGAAGGCGGGGCAGTGGCAAACGTTCCCTGATGGTCGGCGTAGGCGCGTTTCTGTGCTTCGAGCGGCGCGGCGATGGATGGGGGCGCCGAGCGCCGCACCTTTTCGATGTCCGCTTGATTCTGCGCGTTCAAGGCCACGGCGCGCTCGCGGTCACCGCGCTCGAACGCGGCCGCGGCCTCGGTCTCGCGGCGCGAGGCAATGACGCTCGTGACGGAGGCGATCACGGACATGTCGCGCGCGTTGTCGACCTCTTCCGGCGTGGTCACGGCGGTGACGGTGAGCGGTGCAAGCTCGACGCGCACGGTCGCGTCGTCGGCGAGACGAAAGGAGAGTGACCCGCCGAGGGTGAGCGAACTCCCCGGCTGACTCACGGGGACGTCGATGGCAACCACAGCGCGCCTCTCGTCGCCCGCGAAAAGCGAGCCGAACGACAACTGATTGCCGTCCCAAGTCGCGCCCCAGACGTCGCGAATGCGCGCGGAGGGGGGCAAGTCGAGGCGCACTTCCAAGCTCTTGATTCGGGTGCGCGCCGTCTCCGACAATTCTTTGGAGAGAAAGCGCGCGAGCGCGGAGCTGTCGCGCAGGTATTCGTAATTGCCCCGCCCGGCGTTGGAAATGCCGGCCAGGTACGCGTCGTCGAAATCGGCTCCGATGCCGAGCGCCGACACCGTGAATCCGCGGCTCGCTTTGAGGCGGGCCAGCTCGAGGCCCGTGCTCGCCGGAGCGCCCGACGTATCGCGGCCATCGGTGACGAGAACGATGCGACCGATGCGACGATCGCGCGTCCAGCCGAGGAGCCGGTCGGCGTTGCGAAGGGCATTGGCGATATCGGTGCTTCCCTCGGCGCGCAGGTGCTCGATTTGGCGGCGCGCCTCGCCGCGAACTTCGCCCACGCGCGCCAAGGGCACCAAAGTTTCGGCCGTGTTTGCGAACCTGACCACGCCCACCATGTCGTCGGGTCTCATCTCGTCGAGCATGGCCAGCGCCGCGCGACGTGCGTCCTCGATCTTGCGACCCGCCATCGACCCGGACGTGTCCATGAGCAACACCAATGCGACGGGGGCCCTCGCTTCCACCCCGTCGGCGTCGCTGGCGCGCACCCGGATTTCGGCGTGCATCGGGCGAACCCCGGCCGCCAAGAGGCGGCCGTGGCTGATGGCGAATCGTCCCGAGGCGCCGCGCGTCGCGAAGGGCACCGCCGTGGAGGACGCGGGGTGATGTGCGACGTCGGGATCGGTCGCGACCATGAGCCCACCGCTGTCCGCATGCCCGCGGTCGGCGAGGACGAGGCCAGCCACGCTGAGAACGACGGCGGCAAGGGCAATGCTCCGTCGGGTGTGAGGGTCGATCCAGCGCAAAATCATGGGGTTTCCTCCGTGCGTCCGAGTTGGTGACGCACGAGGGAGAAGGACGATCTAGCGACAGGCGAGAACCACATGTAGTTTTCCGCGCCGTCTTCCGGAACGGGCAGTGCTAGACGAAGACGAACGGCATGGTCGTCTATCCGCCCTCCAGTGAGCGAGAGCTCTGTGATCGCGCGGCATGGCTTTCGGGCCGGACGATCGGCGAGCTCGCACGCGCACTCGGCGCACCGATACCCGCGGCGGGCGCGCGCGGTAAAGGCAAGATGGGGGCGCTCGTCGAGAAGGCACTCGGCGCCGAAGCGGGGTCGGCGAGCGTGCCCGATTTTCCGCGCCTCGGGATCGAGCTCAAAACGATTCCCGTCGACGGCGCCGGCACGCCCCGCGAATCGACGTTCATATGTTCCATCGCGATCGCCAGCGCCGATCGCATCGATTGGATCACGTCCGCCGCGCGCGCCAAGCTCTGCCAGGTGCTCTTCGTCCCCATTCTCGTCGGCGACGACGAGCCGGTCGAAAGCCGACGCATCGGTCGGTCGTTCTTATGGCGCCCCACCGCAGAACAAGAAGCCATCCTGCGCGATGACTTCGAATTGGCGATGGGCGCCATCGGCGCGGGCCGGGTCGAGGCGCTGACGGCGCGCAGCGGTCGCTGGCTGCAGGTCCGTCCCAAAGCCGCCACCGGTCGCGTCCGCACTTTTTCCTTCGGCCCGGAGGGAGAATGGATCGCGACCGTGCCGCGCGGGTTTTACCTGCGCGCCAGCTTCACGCGCGCCCTGCTCCAAGATCCCAGCGCCGTGCCGGACTGAGGACGCCTCGTCAGTGGCGTTGCGCGAGAAACCAACCGAGCGCCGCGAGGACGAGCACCGCCGCCACGAGAATCAAGAGCATCGTGCTCACCGATCGGGCGCCGCGCGTGGGAACGACGGCTGAACGCGCCGACGACTTGGCACCGTGCTCCGACGCGTCTGCGCGCCGGCTGGTTTCCGGCTCTGACGAAAAAGCGGTTTTGCGCCTTACCGCGCGGGCGCTCGCCGACGGAGGGGCCGGATCGGCTCGGCGCTCCGCGGCGGCAGCCACGCCGCGAATCGCCGCCTTGTTGTTGTTCTTGGCGCGTGCTTTTCGTTCTGCTTGGCGAGCCGCCTTCTTGGCCGTTTTTTTGGCCACCTTGGCGGCGCGCGCCTCCTTCGGTGCGCTGCCGAACTTTGCCTTCGGATTGGGCGGCGTGATCGCTGGCTTCGGCAAAACGCCGATGGCCGATGCGCGCGGCGCCGCGGGGGGAGGCGATAACGGTGCAGGGTCGATCGTGCGCGCCGCGGGAGGCGCCGCGCCGGCCAGGGCCGGTCGCGGTTCGATCGATCGGGTCAAAGCGGTGGGTCGCGGTTCGATCGGTCGCGCTTCGACCGGTCGCGGTAGCGCGGCGGGTCGGGGCGCAACCACGGGCGCACCGATCGTGCCCAAGGGAGGACCGCTCATCGGCGGTCGCGATGCTGGAACCGGACCCCACGCGTTGACGACGGTCGGCGCCGCGCTCGGTGCACTCGTGTCTGGACGCGGCGCCGAAGCGGCGGCCGGGGCTGGCGCGGGTCGTTTGGCGGCAACTTCCGGCGTGCCGCCGCCCGAATTCGGTTCGTCGTCCCAACCTTCGTCGAGGTTCGCTTCGTCAGACTGCGGATTCGAGTCGCCCACGTGGCCCGCCCGACATTGGATCCAAAGGGTCCCCGAGTGCAAGCCCCACCGTACATTTTTCCGCCGCTCAGAAGAACCCGGTCGGTCCGGCCTACCGCGCCACGTCGATGCGTTACGACTGCGATCGGCGTGGGCCAGCGGTCATCGGCGGTGCGCGCGGTCATGCTGACGTGATCGAGATCGACGCGATCGCCCGGCTCATCCCCCGCGCCTATCCGTCGTCATCTTCTTGCCGCAGCAAGGTCGGCGGACGACTGCCCGCAGCCGCCCTTTCCCATTCTTCGCCTTTGCTGTCGTCGCGGTGGCGCCCGCTATGCCCTTGGTCGAGCTCGCAGCGCAACTCGATGCGCCGGCGCACCACGTTCGTCGTCGTGCCCTCGGGGCTCGTCGTGATCATGAGGACGGCTTGCGATCCGCACTGCGACATGGGCACGTAGGTTGACGTAGGTCGAGCCAAAGCTCAAGGACGGCCCGTCTTTCCGGGTGAGCCTTTTTCGCCATCTGGCGGAGGCGGTTCGTCGACCCCGGCGAGGGCCCGTGCCAGCTTCTTTTTGCCTTCGAGATCCATCCCCCGGGCGATCTGGATGCGCTGCGCCTGCGGCGATCCGGCGCCGTGCATGGATTCGGTGAGATAGCCAACCGCATTGCGGCCCATGGTCATGTTTTCGATGAGTCGGAGCACGCGGGCGCGATCCTGGGCGCTGACGCCTGCGCGCCCTTTCAGATATTTCTCGAGCAGGGGCCCCGTTTCTGGGTTCTGAAAGTCCTTTTCCGAGGGAAGCGTCGCCACGAGACCGCCGGCGAGGTCCTGCGCCAAGCGCGCGAGCTCGTAGGGAAATCGAGTGACGTTGTGCTTGCAGACGTTGGCGAGCATATCGTCGTTCTGGTAGTTGCCGGCCCGGGTCGGTTTGGACTCGTGCGAAGCGGCAATGCCCGCTCCATAGATGCTCTCGTTGAGGTGCGTCATCTCGACGAGCTTGTCCTTGACGTGCGATGCGCCACTGACCCCGTTGTAATCGGCCATGGTGGCCGCGGCGCCGATGATGACGTCGCCGAGTCCCGTTTTGCACACGTAACTGCGCCGGTGATAGGCGGTGAAGCGATCGACGAGCATCGATGCAAACTCGGTCTCGCCGTCCATGAGTACGTGATCGTAAGGAACGAACACGTCGTCGATGATGATCATCGCCTCTTGACCTGCGAACTGGGCATTGCCCTGATCGATCGTGCCACCTTCCATGGCCCGCGTGTCACAGGACTGGCGCCCGTAGATGAAGGTGAGCCCGGGGTGGCTCGTGGGGATGGCGGCGACGACCGCGTAATCCCGATCTTTCGGCGATAGCCGCATCGTCGGCATGACGATGATGAAATGGGAGTTCACGCACCCCGTTTGATGGGCCTTCGCGCCGCGCAGCACGATGCCGTCCGGCCGCCGCTCGACGACGTGCACGAACATGTCGGGGTCGTCTTGCTCCGACGGACCCTTGCTCCGATCCCCCTTGGGGTCGGTCATGGCGCCACCGACGACCAGGTTTTCCTCTTGGAAATAGCGAATGAGATGGCGGAGCCGCTCGTGGTACGGGGTTTGGTGCTTCTCGTCGATCTCGAAGGTCACCGAATAAAGCGAATTGAGCGCGTCCATCCCCACGCAGCGCTGAAAGCACGTTCCGGTGAGCTGACCGAGACGGCGCTGCATCTTGTTCTGTTGCACGACGTCCGACACGCTCTCGGTGACGTGCAGAAACCGGTTCACGCGCCGACCGGAAATGGATGACGGCGCCGAAGCGAGCTCGGCGTTTTCAATCGCAAGGTCGTAAGTGCGCGCGACCGCGTTGATCGAGGGCCGGATGATGGGGTGATCGACGGGCTCGGCGATCCGCTCGCCGAGGAGGTAGACCCTGAGCCCGCGGCCGCGCAGGCTCTCGATGTAGTCAGCACCGCTTCGGATGGCTGGCGTGCGCCGGGGCTTCGACCAGAGCTGATCGAGGGCGGAGGGAGCGGCGTCACCGAGCCGGACTGGTTGCATCATGAGTGCCTCCAAACTTCAATAATCTCGGTCAGATATTCGAGTTCCGGCGCAGGGATTCGAACCCCAATCGGAGGAATCAAAATCCTCTGTCCTGCCATTAGACGACGCCGGAGAAGGGCGCCCAGCGTAGCACTACTTTCGCAGGCTTGGCCCTACGAGATCGATCGTCCGGGTCGCCAGCCGACACCCCGGGCGATCGGTGATGGACCCGAAAAGGTCGAGCAGCGGAGAGGAAGGACGGGCGCGGGAGCCCTCGATTTCGACCTCGACCGCCGTGGAACGGGACGCTAGGGTTCCTTGCAGCATGTCAGCGTCGAACGTCGATCGCGAGCTCGAACGCGCCCTCGGTTCCTCGCCCCGCGCGGGGGCGGAGGGAGTTGGCCGCGGATCGGCCGCTTTGACGCGCAAGGGCAACGTTCGCCTTTTGGTCGTGCTGCTCGTGATGACGGGGGGCATCGTTGCGCTCGTCATGACGAGCTTCAAAGACGCCGCCGTTTACTCGAAGAACGTCGACCAGGTGTTGGCGGAAGGGCGCTCGCTCGGCGCCCGCCAACTGCGCGTCGAGGGCAATCTCGTGCACGGATCGCTCACCCGCCGCGAGCAGCCCTGCGAATACCGCTTCACCATCAAGGGAAAAGAAGCGGTCCTTCCCGTCAGCTACGCGAAATGCATCGTTCCCGACACGTTTCGCGACGTCCCGAACATGGACCTCGGGGTGACGGTGGAAGGCAAGCTCGGCGCCAACGGCCAATTCGAAGCCACCCAGGTGCTCGCGAAATGCCCTTCCAAGTACGAGATGAAAGAGAAGCAAGCGCGGGGTGAAGAGATGCCCCACGATCTCCCCCCGCAGCTCTAGTCACATCTCCCGCCCGAGCGCGACGGTGGCTCGCAGGCTGAACGTCGCGTAACTGCCGACCGTGCCGCGTTCGTCGACCCCGTAGGTCGTGCATGTGCCGGCGTAACACCCGCGCACGTCCGAGATCCAGGCGATGCGGTACGTCAACGCGGGACCGAGGCGTAGGTAAGGACCGAGCCAGAAGTCGATGCCAGCGCCTGCCATGATGGACGGCGCGGCGGACTCGGTGCGCACGTCCGTCGTCCCATCGACGTACCCGGACGTTGCCGCAGCTTGTCCGAACCCCGTCTCGACGTAAGGGTCGAGCATGCCGCGATCGAGAAAATAGCCGCGCACGAGCAACCCGATCCAGCTCGCGTGGCTGTAGGGCGCGGTTCCCGTCGTCGTGGAGCGCGACGTGAAACGTGCGAACGAAGCGTCGATGCCGATCGCGACGTACGGGCTCACGCGGTAGAGGAGGCCAGCGCCGACGGTCGCTCCCGTGGTGGCGTCGCCGCAGTGACCGACACCGAAGGCGCTGCCGCGGCAGAACGGCACCCCGCCGCCACCCGACGGAAAACCTTCCCATGCGCGCCGAGGGTACTCGTCCCCCTCGCGCGTCGGTTCGGGCGGAAGCTCGGTCAAACTCGGCGGCGGCACGTCGAGGTAGGCAAATCGTGGCGGCAACGGGGCAGACGGGGCGGCGCGCGCCGGCCATGCGGCGAGAACCAAGGACGTGACCCCGACGAGGACAGCGAGTGCGCGCGACATGCGTCACTTTCGGCCCAAAGCCCATAAGGGTTGCGCGTGTTTTGCGAAATCGACGCGATGAACGCGGGTGGTACGCTCTTCGGCGATGCCCCCCATCCGCCGGCTAACGGTGCTGCAAGAGCCTGCGAGCCCAGACGACAATCGCCCGGCCTGGCACTGGACGCTCATCGGGGCGCTCTTCGCTCTTTCGATCTGGGTTCCGCTAGCGATGCTGAGCAGTTGGATAGCGGGGCGCGCTGTGCAGCGTCTCGTCGGGGAAGGGCCTCCTGATGCAATCGCCAACCAGCTTTCCGCGACGGCGGGGGCGACCCGGGTGGCACTCTGGCTCGCGGTGACGGCGGTGCCGATCGTCTCGTTCGCTGTCGCATGTCTCGCGTCGGGCGCGCTCGTCGGGCGCTTCGGTAACCGCGCCGCTGCGAGAGAAGCCGCCTGGGGTGCTGCGCTGGCCGCCGCCGTCGGTGCCGTGCTCAGCATCGTGCAGGCGGGGTGGGCGTTTTCGCTGGTTGGCCTCTTCGTGCTCGGTCCCGTCGGGGCGGGCGCGGGGTGGCTCGGGGGACGACTCGGCTGGAATCGGCGTCCTTTGGCGGAGCGCCGGCCGCGCTGACCTCGGGCGGCGCGGCAGCGCGACCGCGTGTACACTCGCGCGCATGCTGTGCCTCACCGAACCGACTTCGGCGCGTTGGGTCGAAGCGGCGCTCGCCGATCTCGACGCCGTGCTCGTCGACCATGCCCACTGCGAGATGAAGGCGGCGAGCAACGCCTTGTCGCTCGCGGTTCGTGCGTCACAGGCGCCGCAGGTCGTGAGCCACCTGGTGTCGCTGGCCGAAGAGGAGCTCTCACATTTTCGACGGGTGCTCGGCGAGCTCGAGCGAAGAGGCCTTGCGCTCGGTCCGCCGCCGCTCGACGCCTACGCGGCCGAGCTGCGCAAGATCGTCCGCGCCGAACGCAAGGGAACGCCGTCGGGGACGGGACTCGCTTCCACGGCGGCGCTCGTCGATCGGCTGCTCGTTGCGGCGCTCATCGAGGCGCGCTCCTGCGAACGATTCCGTCTTCTCGCCGATGCGCTCCGTGAACGCGGACCGGCCGATCTCCACGCGCTCTACCAGGAGCTCCTCGCCGCGGAGGCGCGCCATTTTCGAACCTTCGTCGACCTTGCCCACGAGGTGGCGCGCCCCGACGACGCGTGGATCGACGGTCGCCTCGCGATCGTCGCGCGTCTGGAAGGCGAACTCGCGTCTCGCCTCGGCGGTCGCCCCGCCATCCACGGTTAGACTGTGCTCATGGTCCGCGCATTGCGCTTCGACATGCCGCCCTCAGGTGACCCGTGAGCGAGCTCGATGTGCACAAGGTCGACCGCGATATCGCCCGCGGAGCGCGTGCGGAGCGTGGCTTTTGGCGGACACTGCGCACGGACGCCAACCGCGCGGCGAACGATGCCTGGTACGAGCCTGTGCGTCACGTCACCACCCGCGCCATGTTCCAAGAAGTAGCCGAGCTTCGGGACACGGACCCACTGCGCGACGCACTGCTCGCTTGGATCCACCGACTGGCGCTGACGCGCATCGCGCGCGGCCCCATCGTCGCCCTCGCGAAGGCGCGGCAAGATCCGACGGTTCACCTGGACGAGCCCGAAACGGGGCATCACAGCGTACGCACCATCGTTCGGCGCGTGCTCGCCGAGCCCTTCGAGCCCGCCAAAGCACACGCCTGGCTCGAAGGGCTCGGCGCGTCGCCTTCGCCGCTGCTCGGGCACGAGAAAGCGCTGCGCGACGCAATGCAGGAGATCACCCTGCGCCTTGGCGTCGCCGACGCGAGCGCGTTCGCGCCCTTCGATCGCGCCGTGGTGGCACAGGAAGGGGAGCAGCTCTTACGTCGCACCGACGATCTCGCAGCATCGCTTTTCGGGCGCACGGGCGATCTCGCCGGCCTCGTCGCCCAGCTCGTCGCGAGAGACGTGCCCGGCGTGTGGCCGACCCACCCGGACGCGCGCTGGCTGTTCGACCAGTTCCAAGGCTCGCCCCTGCTGCAAGGTCTGACGCTCGACCTGGGGCCGACGCCGCCGGCACTCGGCGCCGCCAGCTTTGCGCGCGCCCTCGCGCGGCTCGGTGCCGCCTACGCGCGCGCCGCCGTGCTGGGAGGCGCCCCCTTCGCCATGAGCAGCGATCCGAGCGAGCTCCATCCTCTGCGCCGGGGCGCCCTCTTCGCCTCACTCGCCGCCGATCCCCTCTTCCTTCGCAAGCAGTTGGGTCTCTCACGGGACGCAGCGGCCGCCGCGGCGCGCGCTCTCGCAGCGACATTTTTGGCCGCGGCGCGACTCGCCGCCGTGGGCGCGACGATCGATGGCACCGGCGCGTCTGCGACGACCATTGCGGAAGCGGTCGAGGACGCGCTCAAGGTGCCGGTGTCTCCTTCGCTGTCCGGCGTTTTCCCGCGCTTCTGCCCGCGCGCCGCCGCGCGCCTCACGGCAAGCTTGCTCGCGCGTGCGGACGCCGCCGAGTTGAAGAGCGCGTTCGATGAGGACTGGTTCAAAAACCCGCGCGGTCTTTTCCGGCTGCGCGAGCTCGACGCCGCGCCGCGCGCGCCCAAGCTGCCGAGCGAGGCGCTGCGCGGTTCGGTCGAGGCGCTCGCGCGCGATCTCGAAGCCTTGGCCGGCTGAGCTCGAAATCCTCGAACCTCGATTCAGTCCGGATCGGCCGCGCTCCGCGTGATGCCGCTCGATTCCAGGAAGTACTGCAGATCGACCACGACCGACGTCACCGGACCGAACGGCTCTTTGCCGGAGACGGTCCGCCGAATGGCGAAATCGATCGAGAACTGCGGATCGATGTAGCCAAGGCCGCCGGAAATGGCGTGGGTGGAGGGCTCCGCGTCGTACCGGTAGCCGACCCGGAGCGGAAAGTGGTCGGCCGCGAGGTACTCGAAGCCTCCCAAGATGCGCATAGCGGTGCGGCTCGAGCCGCTGGACTTGGTGTAGGTCGTAAAATCGGCGACGACGTCGACCTCGGCGGTGATGTCGTTGTTGCCGTAGCCGACTCCGCCCCCGAAGGTCAGCGGTTGAAAACCGTGCCCGGAGTTGGTGAGGTTCGAACCGACGACGCCGATAAAAAGGGCGCTCGACGGCTTGACGGTGATGCCGGCGTCGAACGTGAACCCATCGACGACGGGCGCGTCAGCCAGACCAGCCGAGGCGCTGCTCGGCGGCAGGCCGTAGCCCGGGCGGGGGAATCCGTTGTCCCGCAAGGTCAAGTACTTGCCAGTGACGCCGGCATAAAAGCGTTCCGAAATGGGAAACGCGAGGGACGCGCGTATGTCGGTCCATTTGCGATCGATGCCGTCCGGGTCGAGCACGCCGTAGTGCGCGCCAAGCGCGCCCGCGACCCGACCGGTCACGGAATCGACGGCACCCGCGCCGTAGGTCTGGCGACGCGCCTCGGGCCAGATCTGAGCGAGCGCCTGGAGGTGGTACACGCGCGTCAGCGCGATGTTCGCCGGGTTCGCGTAGAGCCCGGTGACGCCGTTGCCGAGCGCGCGTACGGCGCCGCCCATCGCCGCAGAGCGTCCGGTCTCTATCTCGCCGTAATTGAAACCGACTTCGGGAACGAGAGCGCTGCTGTCGGCGCGCGCTGTCGTCGCGCTCGACAGCGCCGCGAGGGCGAGAGCCGAGCCAATATAGAAGTGACGTGACGGAGGTTGGGTCGGCCTTGCCATGTGGGACGCGGACGGTGTGCGCGGTAAAAAGAAATGCGCAAGCGAGAGAGCGGGCAAAATTTTCGACGAACGTTCTTCTCGCTACCGTGCGTTGCAAAAAAAGGACAAGAAAACCGCGCGTCCTTCCCGTACGCCGCGACATTTTCTGGGAAACAGCGACTCTTGACTCGCGGATCTGGCGAAGATTCTGCGAAATCACGCGATGAAGCGCGCGAGCGTCCGCCGAATGTGTCAGGAGTTTCACAGGTTGGCGATCGTCGGATGAACTTCGAAGGCGCAAAACGTGATCGTCATCTCGTCGTCGCTTTCAAAAACTGACTGCGCTTCGCGCGCTTACGCAGCGCGGTGAAGATGATCGTGGACGGCGGGACTTAGGTGATGCTAGCTCCAGCTTTCCTCGGCTTCTCGATTCGAGGGAACTTCGTTCAAGCAAGCCAGGTGGAACGCCCTCCGGATGTATGGAGCCCGAAGACGTCAGCGGGCTTCATGCTTGGTAGTCTTCCACAGGCCTGGGGACAAGGTGTGGATCGAATGTCGATGTCCAGTGACCAATCCGTAACCGCAACCTGGTCGACCAGGGAGCTTTGGGAAAAGGCCGTCGCCGACACGCGAATGCGGTCGCCGACCACATTCGATCAGTGGTTTGCGGGGATTCAATTCGACGACCTCACCGATGGCGTGCTGTCGCTCACTGCGCGCGACGAGTTCGTGCTGGAGTGGGTGCGCGATCACTTCGTACCTACGCTCACACAGTCGATCCGCGACAGGACGGGGTGGTCGGTGCAGGTGGCATGGTCGCTCGATCGCGATCTGCAAACTCCCGTGTGCGAACGCCCTATCGTTCCTTCGGTGCGGCCGCGCCCCATCTCCGTTCGCAATGTGATGTCGGCTGCTCCACCTCTCGCCGAGCCACCGGCGCGCGTTGCGCCCGCTCCAACAGGCATGAATCCGAAGTCCACCTTCGCCAACTTCGTGGTGGGTCCCTCGAACCAGCTCGCACATGCCGCCGCCATGGCGGCCGCGGGTGGTAGCGGGCGGCGCTACAACCCGCTCTTCATCTGCGGGGGCACGGGTCTCGGCAAGACGCACCTCGTGCACGCCATCGCCCATCGCGTGCACGCCGAGCGCCCCGGCGCGGTCATCATGTACGTTTCGGCCGAGCTCTTCACCAACGACTACATCCGCTCGCTGCAGCACCACAAGATGGACGAGTTTCGCTCGCGCTATCGCAAAGAGTGCGATCTTCTCCTCGTCGACGACATTCAGTCCTTGGCGGGGCGCGAGCAGACGCAAGAAGAGTTCTTTCACACCTTCAACGCGCTGCATTCGTCCGACAAGCAGATCGTCGTCACCAGCGACACCTATCCGCAGGCCCTCGAGCGGATGGAGGAGCGGCTCGTCTCGCGGTTCACCTGGGGCCTCGTCGCCGACATCCAGATGCCGGAGATGGAGACGCGCGTCGCCATCGTCCGCAAAAAAGCGCAGATCGAAGGCATCGATCTTCCCGACGACGTCGCCGTCTATTTGGCGCAGAGCATTCGCTCCAACATCCGCGAGCTCGAGGGGACGCTCATTCGCCTGGCGGCCAAGAGCTCGCTCACCGGCGTTGCCGTCGAGCTCGAGTTCGCCAAGGCCGAGATCGCGGCGGTGTCGCCCGCGCGCGCTCAGGTGACCAGCGTCGAAGACATCCAGCGCGCCGTCTGCCACCACTTCCACCTTCGCTCCAACGATCTCTTGTCGAAAGATCGCCACAAGAGCGTCGCCTTCGCGCGCCACGTTGCGATGTACCTCTGCAAATCGCGTCTCAAGTGCAGCTTCCCCGAGCTCGGGCGCGCCTTTGGCAATCGCGATCACACGACCGTCATGAGCGCGGTGCGCAAGATCGAGAACCAGAAGGATCGCGATCCCGAGGTGCGCGCCCATCTCGAGGCGATCGAACGAAAGCTCGCCACCGCGGACTGAGCGTCTCACTCGGCCCAGGTAGGGCGGCCGTAAGCCGCGCCGCGTTCTGCTAGCCGCCGCCGCCCGGGCCGAGTCGTCCCGTGGCGATGGCGGCGTCGTCGACGTAGATGCTCGAAACGCGAGGCAAGAGCCCGTTCGAGCCATTTCCGAGCGACCAGTAGAAGTACGGCGATGGGGCCTGACCCAGACCCGCGATGTCGAGCAAGAGCAGGCCGTCTTGCCAAATGGTGATGCGGGTGGCATCGGGCGGGACATAGTTGAAAAACGCTTCGAGGTGCGTCCACTGCCCGACGGGAATCGGCATGGGCGTCGATGGGCGGGCGTAGAGCCCGGTCAGATGGTCGAAAAACGAGTACGTCATGTTGCCGCCAGCTGGGCGCTCGACGTTGATGTCCCAGAGGTTGACGAACGACTCCACATCGTTCGGATCGCGCTGCACTCGGAAGAGGAAAATCGACCACCACTCGTCGGGGGTGTGCGCTTGGCTGAAGAAGAACCATGCGCTGTAGTAAGCGCCGCCGTTCACGGTCCGGCGGTAGAGCCGCGCCGTGTGGTCCGCGCGGTCAGTGGTATCGATGGTCAGCTTGGCCGCATAACCGCCGCCGTGCGCGTGCTCACGCGACACTTCGGTCTGACCGGCCGATTGGTACTCCCCACCGCCGCTCGCCGCGCCGCCAGCGTGCCACGCAGAAAGGTCGCCGTTCTCGTGATCGGCCCACCACAGGATCGTCGGCACGGCGTCGGCCCCGCGGTCGCTCCCGCCGACATCGGTTACGCCGCTCGCGTCCTTGGTCCTGCCGCTATCGGATATCCCGTTGGTATCCGATATCGCGGCGTCGGGTATCACGCTGTTATCGGATATCGAGCCGTCGGATATCACACTGCTATCGAATACCGAACCGTCGGTCATCGTCCGATCGGACGTCGTCGCGCCGTCCGAATAAGCGTCGGGCATCTCAACGATGGGGCGTGCGCCGAGCAGGATGTTCGAGTCGCATCCCGACAGCGGCAAAAACAACACGCCCGCGCGGATGCATCGTGCGCCAGCCTGGCGAAATCGACCGACGCGCACGGAGCCCGCGATCAGCGAGACGCCCCCAAGGCGCGCTGCGCCTGGCCCCGGAACCTCCCCTGCGGATAATTTTGCAGGTACTGCGCCGCAAGACGAGGAGCGTCGGCGTCGCCGAGCGCCGCTGCAGCCTCGATCGACAGCGCGAGAGCCTCTTCGTTCAGCGCCCCGCCCGGGTACTTGCCGCGATATTCCGACGAAAGCTCGCGCACCCGTGCGAAGTTTCCGGTTTTGCGGGCGCGCATCGCCTCGACCATGAGCGCGGCGCTCGGCTCGACGGCATCGACGGTGCGCGGCTTGGAAGGCACGACCTTCGCCGGCGCGGGTGCCGATTCCACGTGCTGCGAGCGCGGCTCGACGGGAGCGGGCCGCGGCGGTGCAGGGGGAACGGGCAGCGCGGGCGCAGCGGCGGCAGCCGTCGTGTCAGCGCCGTGCCAGCTCGTCCAGTAGTGCGAGATCGCCGCTCCGGCTGCGGTTGCGGTTGCGCCGCAGAGGACCAACCCACCGGCCACCGCAGCGCTGGATCGGCCCATCGGCCGCCGGAGCGGGCGCTCTTGCAGAGCCACCCAGACGCGACGCTTGTGCGCGGTGGAGGGCTCGAGGCGTGCCACCTTCGCCAGCAACGCGGCGCCATAGGCCTCGTTGGGATCAGTGGGATCGAACTGCTCCGGCAATCTTCTCACAGCACCCTTCCTTCTGTGCGCGCTCGTTCGATCAATGCATAAAAATCTTTGCGGGCGTGGTGCAGGCGCGTCCATACGGTGTTCACCGGTACGTCCTCGAGCGCCGCGATCTCCTCGCCCGTGTAGCCCTCGATCTCGAAGAGGATGAAGGCAGTGCGGCGCGCCGCGCTCATTTTCGCAAGAATTTGGACGAGAATGCGCTCGGCTTCTCGTTTTTCGAGCACCTGACTGGGATCGGGGTCGGTCGAACAGCTCTCCGTGCGGTCACCGTCACGCTTCAGCAAGGCGCGGCGAAACCACGCGCGCCGGCGGTAGTCCCGAACGGTGCGCTGCGTGATGCGATAGAGCCATCCAGGCAAGTTCCCCTCGTCGAACTTGGGCAGCTTGCGCCGGACGATGAGAAAAACCTCTTGGACCAGATCGTCCAGATCGGCGTCGAGGCCGCCGAAGGCCCGGACCCAGCGGGACACGTCATCGAACCATCGACTGTAGATGGCCTCGAAGCTCGTCGCTTCGACGCACGGATCGGCCGACGCTGCCGCGGGTAGCGCCTTGGCCGCCATGGCATCCGCCGAAATCGACATCATGGATGAATGGGCACGCATTACCAAAAACTTCCCGGTTTCTACTCGAGCTTACAGGATAGCCCCGCTGCTCCTCCGAGCCACAGCACGGGTGTGAGACCGACCCGGCCCTGGGGATCGATGAGAAGCGCGTAGCTGGAAGGTCGAACCAACGTTTCGGCCGACACATACAACGCAAAATTCTTGCTGAACCAAAATCGAGAGAAGGCCGCGGCTCGTGCTCCCCATTCGAGGCGCACCTGCGTCTCGGCTTGCTCGAGATCGCGGCCGAGTACCGACAGGACGGTCACGTTGGGGCCCAGTTCCCCGCCGCCTTCCCACCGATCGGCTTGAAACGAGACCCCTGCCGCGACGTGGAGCGGTATCCACCACGCGTCCGCCGCGGCGCCGTCGAAATGGAAGGACCCACGCAACACACCGGCGCCGAGGGCTAGATGAAACCCACGTTTCGCGCGGGCCCAGCCCATCAAACCAGCGGCGACGGCGGTTCGACGCTCACCGGCAGTCGGGGCTACCTGAAAGACGGCCTCCAAACTGACGTCGATCGGTGGAAATGTCAGCCGCTCGGGCGACGGCGCAGCCGGTCGTTCGGCGGGAAGTGGAGCCGGCGGAGCCGACGACGGCGGGGTCGGGGACGTTTCGGGGGGCTCGGGCACCGTCGGGGGATCGAGCACCAGGGCTACGAAAACAGCAGCGTGCTTGGCGCGCTCGGCACATTGCCGGGCGCCATCGACGAACGAGCGCTCCTGTCCAGCGATCGTGACCCGATACTGCGAACCTTCATCCGTGATCGCTGCATCACCGGGAGCGACGGTTCCGGTCTCGGCGGTGACTTTCGTCTTAGGGAGCAAGCGCCGGAGCACAGTGACCACCTGCGCGGGCGTCGGGCAGGCGGCTTCCTCTCCGACCATGCGCACGAAGGGGGGCGGCGCGGCGCCCGCAGTGGCCGCGAGCGGCACGAGGCCCGCGCCGAGAAGGATGGCTCGCGTCCACCTCATGCGCCTACTTCCCACACGCGCGGTCCACGTTTCAAGTCTTGCGCCGGCGGTCGACCACCCACAGAGACGCCGAGGGCCCGAAATACCGCTGCGAATCGGCAATCATCGCTCGACAGTGAAGGTTCTCGGCCGGGCGCTCCATTCCTCGGCGGTAGGTGAATCACCGAAGCGCACCCTTCGCCTGCCAACCACGATTGCCGAGGTAGCCATGAGCTCTTTCGCGCCGTTTCGGATTTCTGGGGGAGGGGGTCGCCGTTCGCCCCAACACGGCACCTACCGCGGGCGCCTCGCGCCAGTGCTTTCCGTTTTGCTTGCACTTTCCTGCTCCGGCAATATCGGAGATATCGACGACTCTTCGGGTCCGGGATCTCGTACGCGGACCGGCGGAGCGCAGCCCACCGGATCGGGCGGTGCAGGCGCCTCGGGCGGAAGCGGAGGCGCGACCACCGGCGGCACGATGACGGGCGGGGCGACCACCGGTGCCGGGGGGAGCACGACGACCGGAGGGGGTACCACGACCGCGGGAACCGGCGGCTCGACCGGCGGCGCGGGGGGCTCCACCGGCACACCGACGGGCCCGATCACGAGCCGCCCGGCGCCGACCAGCCGCTTCGTCCGATTGAATCACCAGCAATGGGAAAACAGCGTACGCGATGTTCTCAAGCTGCCGGCATCTCTCGGCCTCTCGAGCTCTTTCGTCGCGGAACCGCTGCGAAGCACCTTCGACACCAATGGCAGCCTCTTGTCGGTATCGCCCGATCTCTGGCAGGACTACCAGAAGGCGGCCGAGACGGCGGCCAACAAGGTCGCGCGCGATCCCGCCTTGCTCGCCAGCGTCGCGCCGGCGATGCCGGCCGACGCGGCGGGAAGAGCAAAGGCGTTCATCGAAAAGATCGGGGCGCGCGCCTTTCGCCGTCCTCTGACGCCCGCCGAGATCACGCGCTACGTCTCCGCCTTCGACAAGGGTCCGACCTTGATCGGAAGTGGCGACGCGCTGGCCGACGGCGTGGAGGTCGTTCTCGCGGCCTTCTTCCAATCGGCGAGTTTTCTCTATCGCGTCGAGCTCAGCACCGCGGTCGTGAACGGGAACGTGGCTCTCAACGACTACGAGATCGCCTCCCGGATGTCGTACGGGCTCACCAACACGATACCCGACGAAACGCTCGTCGCCGCCGCGGCGGCCAAAAAACTCGGCTCGCGCGACGCGGTGATCGAGCACGCCAAGCGGCTCCTCGCCACCGCCGCCGCTGAAAACGCGGTGGCGAGCTTTCACGACCAGCTCTTTCGTATGCGTGAATACGACGGGATCAAGAAAGACGAAAAGCTCTTTCCGTATTTCACCGCGGGCATCGGGGCCGACCTGAAGACGGAAGCTTTGACGTTCGTGAAAGACGTCGTTTTCACGCAAGACCGCGGCCTCGTCGAGCTTTTGACCGCACCTTACACGTTCGCCAACGCCAAGGTGGCCCAGGTCTACGGCTTGACCCCGCCGGGGGGACAGCCCGACGTCTTCGTCCGCGTGGCGCTCGATCCGTCACAGCGCGCCGGGCTCCTCACGCAGGCGGGATTTCTGGCGGCCAACGGAGAACAACAGACACCCAACATCATCATGCGCGGCGTGCACATCGCCAAAGACGTGTTGTGCGTCGACGTGCCGCCTCCTCCCGACGCCGTCCCTCCTCTGCCGGCGATTTTGCCGAACTCGACCAACCGACAGCGCGTCGAGAATCTCACCAAAGACGCGCCCTGCAGCACCTGTCACACCACGATGATCAATCCGCTCGGATTCGCCTTCGAAAACCTCGACGGTGTGGGCCGGTTCCGCACGCAGGAAAACGGACAAACCATCAACGCGACCGCGAACTACACCCTCGACGGCATGACGACGAGCTTCACCGGCGCCGTCCCCCTCATTCAAGCGATCGCGGCGAGCAAACAGGCCCATGACTGCTACGCCCGTCACTGGGTCGAGTATCTCTATGGGCGCGATGTCGATGCTGCCAACGCCGCCGATCAGGATCTCGTGGCGCAAGCGGGTGCCCTCTCGAAGGGCAACAACTCCGTCAAGAATCTCATTGTCAATCTGGTGGCGACTGACGCCTTCCTCACCCGGTTGCCGTAGGAGCCTCTCATGCACGCAAAACGACAATTCGCGCGGCGACGTTTGTTGCAGGGCCTGGGCGGGGTCGCCATTGGCCTGCCGGCGCTCGACATCTTCGAGGGACGAGCCCACGCGCAGGCTGCAACCAAGAAGATCTACTCCGCCCTCATGCTGCAGCAGAACGGCGCCATCCAAGGCAATGGCAGCGATGCCGACATGTTCTGGCCGCGCGCCGTCGGCGCCATCGACGCCAACGCCATGGCCACGACCGACGCCGACCGCACCACCAGTGAGCTCAAGGATTACGCGTCCAAGCTCGTCTTCGTGCGCGGTCTCAACTTCCGATACTCGCGCAACCACGACGGCGGACCCATCGCGGCCAGCTGCGGCTCGCCCATCACCGGCACGGGAACGGCGCAATTGCCGGTGAGCGAATCGGTCGATTTTTTCATTGCCAACAGCCTCACGCCTGGCAAAGAGCCGCTCACGCTCTACGCCGGCCGCAAGGGCACGTTTCGCGACGATGCTTTCTCGTTTTCGACCGGTGGCAAGCTGCGCGTCGGCGACAACAATCCGTGGAACGTCTACCAGCGCCTCATCGGGCTGGCCGGAACCGATCCAGCGGTGTTGCAAAAGATCGCGGCCCGGCGGCTCTCCGTCAACGACTTGGTGCGCGCCGAGCTCAAGGAGCTGCTTGGCCGAACGGATCTCAGCAAAGCCGACCGCGATCGGCTTGACCTCCATTTCTCGAGCATTCGTGACTTGGAGATCGACATGACGAAGGCCATGGGTCCGCCGCCCGACACCGCCGGCATGCAGGCCGTCAACGGGTCGCACACCACCGACGCCAACATGGAGAAGGTCGTCAACTTCCAGCTCGACCTCATCGCGTTCGCCTTTGCGTCCGATCGCGCCCGGACCGCGAGCTTGCAAGTGGGCGGCTGCAACGATCACACCAAGTACATGATCAACGGCGTGCAGGCGCCGGCCTACCATTTCATCTCGCATCGCGTGATGAGTGACGGTGGCAGCGGCGACGCTATCGCCAATGCCGTCGAGCTTCACCACCAGATCGACCTCATCCACGCGCGGTATTTCAAACACCTTCTCGACAAGCTGGCCGCGTACACGCTGCCCGGCGGCGGCACATTGCTCGATTCCAGCGTCAATTTGTGGGTCAACTCCGTCTCCGACGGTCCGCCCCATAGCGGCAACAACGTGCCGCACGTGCTCGCCGGCAATGCCGGCGGCTTTCTGAAGACCGGCCTGCATCTGAAGACGACGGGCTATACGAGCAAGGTGCTTTCGACGATCGCCAGCGCGGCGGGCGTGCGCAAAGCGACCGGCGATCTGGTCGACAACTTCGGCGATCCCAGTTCCACGGGCCTTATCACGGAGATCATCGCGTAGCCTCCTCCTCACGGACGGAGGGAGCGTGTGGTCGGGGCCCAACGGACCCGACCGTGATCGGGGCTCACAACCTCGCTGCGCGCGCGCGAATCGGTATATTGAGGCGATGTCGCCGCCGCCGATGCGAGGGATCCGTCACGTTGCGCTGATTTGCCAAGACCTTGCGACGATGGAGCGCTTTTACTGCGACGTGCTCGGCTACCGCGTCGAATGGCGGCCGAGTCAAAGCGAGCTTTACCTGACGAGCGGCCGAGACAATCTGGCGCTCCACGAGCGTGCTGCCTCCGCGGGAAGCCCCCTTCCCGTGGCAAGCGAAAGCAAACTCGACCACATCGGTCTACTCATGGATCGCCCCGAGGACGTCGACGCCTGGGCCAAATACCTCCAGGAAAAGCGCATCAAGCTCGACACGGCGCCGCGGACCCATCGCGACGGGGCGCGCAGCTTCTACCTGCGTGATCCCGAGGGAAATCGCTTACAATTTCTCTATCATCCGCCCCTTTCTCGTTCCGAATAAGGCGCGGACGTCACCTCGTCGGCCGCTCGTGACGCGCATCGCGCGAAGCGTCAAATGCCGGAGACTGGCCAAGAAGCAAGAATTTGCGCAGACTCAAGGGCATGAATCTCGTTCGAACCATGTACGCAATCATGGCTTCGCGGAAACCAGTGACGTTGAGCGACGGTCGTACCGGGGTCATCGTGCGGGTCGACACGTCGTTTCCCGAAGCTGAAACGACGCTCCACGTATGGACGGAGATGCCCGAGGGTCCCGGGCTCGCCAAAGTGAGCGCTCGTATGGTGATCGAACCTCAGCCCGCCAAGAAGACGGCCTGACGCTGCGGCTGCTCGCAGAGGAAGCTAAGAGCCCAGCTCGACCAGTGCGGTGCGGCAATCGTCGTCCATGAGCCGCAAACCGACGGATTGGGCGAGCGCGCGACAACGCTCGAATTCGGCTTTGGCTTCCTCGACCTGCCCTTTTTGCTGCAGGAGTTTGGCGAGCAAAAAACGCGCGTCGACCTCGTCCCAAGAATAGTTCGGCGCGTGCGCGTACTCGATCGCCTCGCGTAGCGTGTTGCAGGCGCCGGCGTAGTCGGTAACGGCATCGAGGTAAGCGAGGTACGAGCCGTTGTGCGCGCGTAGCCGTTCGGACGCGATCTCGTCGCAAATGGCCGTCGACTGCTGAAAACACGCATAGGCACGCGGGTACTCTTCGTTGCGGAAGAGCGCCTCTCCGAGGATGTGCAGGTTGATCGCTACCTCGTAAGCGAGCCCCGCCTCGCGCGCCATTTCGACGGCCTTCTGTCCGGCTTCGATGGCGCCGGCGAAGTCGCGACTGAAAAACGCGATGAGCTGTTCGAGCTTGGCCCGCTCGCAGAGGAGGGCCAGATCCTCGGGGTCGGCGAATTTTTCGGCGCTGGCGAGGGTGGCGCGAGCCCGCTGTTCGGCGCCGGAAGCGGCGTACGCAAGGGCAAGCCCCGTCAACGTGCGATGCCCCGTGGCCGCTTCGTCGGTGCCGAGCTTGGCCGCCTCTTCGAACCGCTCCAGCGCTTTCAGGTAGTCACCGCGACGCCGCGCGAGCTCGGCTTCGGTGAGAACGGCCAAACGCACCAACCGAGGCTCGTCGGCGGCCATGGACTTCGCTGCTGCGAGGTAGTGATCGGCCAGCTCCAGCTCGTGAATGGAGACCAGGATGTTGGCCAGATCGACGCGCGCCGTGACGCGCGTGCGAAGATCGCCGGTGCGATCGATCTGCGCGAGCACCTGGTCCATGAGATGCGGTACTTCGCGTGCCACGCGCACGCGGTAAACGGCGGTCGCCAGCTGGCTCAGCCAGGCGCCGAGCTCGGCGGCAGGATGGCGCGCCAGATCGCAGAGCTCGAGCGCGCGAATCGTCTCTCGGGCGGCGCCGTCGTAATTTCCCCCGAGGAGGTTGCGTTGCCCCGATCGGGCGAAATAGCCCGCCGCGCGATCGCGGTCGCCCGCCTCGTAGAGGTGGTTGGCAATGCGATCGGCTTGTTCGATAGCGCCGTCGCCGAGTGCCGCTTCGCACGCGGCGGCGGCGGCGGCATGCATTTCGCGCCGCGCCTCGGCCGGTAGCGCGTCGACGATGACCTCCCCAAGCAGTGGCGAGGAAAACGTGATCGACGACGTACCGGTGCGCCGCACGAACTCACGGCCCTCCAGCGAGACAGCCGTCTTCTCGGCCTTGGCCAGCGGTTCGCCCAGCATGAGCGCGAGGGTCGCCAGATCGATGGGTTCGCCGAGAATGGCGGCTGCCTGGAGCGCGCGTCGCTCGTCGGAGGGGAGGCGCGCGGCCCGTGACGCCATGAGCGCGCGCAGGGGTCTCGGTACCGAGAGCTCTCCGTCGGTGCGAAGCTCGACCACCGCGCCGTTGGCGACCACGAGTGCGCCGCTGTCGATGAGCTCCTTCAAGAGCTCTTCGATGAAGAGGGGGTGCCCCTTGGCGCGAGCGCGGCAGAATTCGACGAGCTCGGGTGGCGCGATGAGCGCCGCCGCGCGGTGCGCGACGAGGTCGCGGCACTCCGCCTCGTCGAGGTGGCCGACTTCGAGAAGGTGGTGGTTCGCGTGCTTCTCGAGAGCGTGCTCGGGGGCCTCGCGCATGGCGAACAAGAACACCGCGCGCACATTGCCGACCCGCTGAATCGCCGTTTCGATGATGTCGATCGATTGCGGGTCGAGCGCGTGCGCGTTGTCCCAGGCGAAAACGTGGAGCTGGTCCGAGGACAGGCTCACGATCATGCGCGCCACCGCACCGCGCAGCGCGGCGACGCTAGAACCGGTCTTGCCCGAGGCGCCGAGCTGAAAAAGCACGGCGGCGACTTCTTCGTCGCGCAGTCCGAGCGCGCGCAGCCGCGGCTCGACTTCGAGGATGCGCTCTTCGGAGTCCCCCTCCTTGATGCCGCACAGCACCTGCAGCATCGCGGTCAGACCGGAGAGCGGGATGGTGCCGCCGCTCGGTGGACAGGTGGCAAGATAGAATGCCACCTTGTATTCGCCTTTGCGCAGCCGCCGGTCGATCTCGTAAAGGAGACGCGTTTTGCCGATACCTTGCTCGCCGCGCAAGGTGATGATGTGAACGTGCCGTCGGGTGGCGAGCGAGAAGATCTCCCCCACGCGCTTCAGGTGTTGTTTGCGTCCGACGAAACGGCCGAGCCCCTCGCCCGGCGTCTTGAAATCGCTTACCAAGAGCCCCGGAATCGAGGGTGGCGGTTTTTTGCCATCGGTGGCGGCTTCGAACAAAAAGAGACCGCGCACGTTGCGCGCCGCCGAAATGGACACGCCGCACGTGCGATCCCTCAGCACCGCCATCTCACGTGCCGCCGCCAGCAGCGCCCCCAGTCGTTCGTCGTGTTGAGGCTCGCCGTCCGAGGAAACGATGATCCGCGCCGCGTGGACACCGGCCGAGGGCCCGTGATCGAGCGGCCCATCGACGGCGGCCGATCCCGCTGACATCCCCATCCGTCGCAGCGCGACCAGCGCACAGCGCACGGCCGTCTCGGTGTCGCGACCATCCGCTTCCCCCAGCCCGAACAGCGCCGACGTGTGGAGCGCCTCGTCTTCGACGAGGTACCCACCGTAGCGGGTGATGATGTCGCGCACGCGCTCGCGTCGTTCCGCCGAGACGGCGTCACCGCGTGTCCCGCCGAGCAGCACGACCAGCGCCGAAACTTCGCGCCGTTCACCGAGCTCGGACGCGCGCGCCTGAAGCGGAAAGAGGCTTGGTCGCTCGGTCGGACCCTGCGGGCTGAATTGACCCGGGGTCGGAATCTCCACGGGCGTGTGCTCTTGCGCGAGACCGGAACCCTCGTCCACGACCGCGTCGGGGCGGATGGACGCGGGCCGCGCCGAGAGCTTCTCCCGAAAGCGCGCGACGAAGACGGCAAGATCATTGGCGCCAAAGCGGTCGCCCGACGCGTAGAGGTAAGCGAGCAGGCTTTCGTACATCCGCCCCGCATCGCTGTAGCGTGTATCGGGTGCGAGCAAGAGCGACTTCTCGAGCAGGGGGCCGAGTCCTTTGGGGAGATCCTCGCGCAAAAGCTCGACGGGCGGATATTCGCCGACCCTCACCCGGCGCAGCGTTTCGAAGGCGGTGGTCCCGCGGAAAGGGTTGGTGCCGGTGAGCATTTCGTAGAGCACGGTGCCGAGCGAAAAGATGTCGCTACGCGCGTCGATCGCTTCGCCGCGGGCTTGTTCGGGGCTCATGTACGGATATTTGCCGTGCAGCAGGCCGGCCCGCGCGTCCCCCTCTTCTTCGAGTGAGTCACGGGCTTTGGCGATACCGAAGTCGGCAATCTTCACCTCGCCTTCCCACGAGATGAGGATGTTCTGCGGGCTCACGTCGCGGTGAACGATGCCGAGAGGTCGCATCTGTTCGTCGCGACGTCGATGCGCATGATCGAGCCCCTTGGCGACCTCGGCGGCGACATAGACGCACATCCCGGGCGGGAGCGGCATCTTGAGATCGCGGCAGCGCGCGAGGAGCGTCGCCAGGTCGAGCCCGGCGACATATTCCATAGCGATGAAATAAGTGGGACCGCCGGTCTGCTCGACCATGCCGAGATCGAAGACCTGGACGATGTTCGCATGCGACAGCCGGACGGAGAGCTTGGCCTCGTGAACGAAGAGGTCCGAAAAACGCTTGGACCGAGCGAGCTCCGGCAAGATCCGCTTGATGACGAGAATTTTCTCGAAGCCTTCGACGCCAAAGCTCTTCGCCTTGAAGACTTCGGCCATGCCGCCCTGTCCAAGACGGTCCAAGAGACGGTAGCGACCAAATGTCTCGTCCACGACAGCCCTTCGTCAGCCTACTTTACAAGCCGCAATCGCACGAAAGGCGAACGATAGCACCATGCCTCTTTCTTCGCGAGACGCGCGCCTCGCAACATCCTTGAATCGCGCGGGAATTTTCATTACCTCCACTCACTCCGTAGCGCGCCGCTCCGGCGCCGCGGCGCAAATGGCGGCCGGCGGGGCGTCTCGTCGCGCCAAGGGCGCACGCCACTAGGTTCGGGTCCGTAGCGCCGCGTCGCGTCCCGGCTCGTCGTGTGCTCGGGCGTTGGGCCCTGTCCTCAAGCGACTGCTACCAGGCGCTTCTATGAGGATGGGACGCGGCTGGTGCGCGGCAACGCGCGGTGCGCGACCGGTCGCACGAGAGAGTTGGTGCTCGACAGCCATCCAGTACTAGGCTTGGCCAGAGAGGAGCTACGCCATGTCTCAGGTTTCGTCCGTGTACATCGTTTCCGCCGCGCGCACCCCCGTCGGCGCATTTTTGGGCTCACTCGCCTCACTACCGGCACCTCGCCTCGGCGCGGTGGCCATACGCGCAGCGCTCGACCGAGCCAAGCTGAGCCCGGACTCCGTCGGCGAGGTCCTCATGGGAAATGTGCTTTCGGCCGGCATCGGCCAAGCGCCCGCCCGGCAGGCGTCCATCTACGCGGGTATTCCCAACGCGGTGCCCACGCAAGGCGTCAGTCGTGTGTGCGGCTCGGGGCTGCAGGCGGTCATTCTCGGAGCCAAGAGCATTGCGCTCGGCGATGCGGACATCGTCGTGGCGGGCGGCATGGAATCGATGTCTAACGTGCCGTATTACCTGCAAAAAGCCCGTAACGGCTATCGGATGGGCGACGGCGCGATCGTCGACGGTATGATCTTCGACGGCCTTTTCGACCCTTACAACCAGTTTCACATGGGCGAGGCAGCCGAGCTTTGCGTGAAAGAATTCCAGGTCTCGCGCGAGGCCCAAGACGAGTTTGCCAAAGAGAGTTACCGGCGCGCGCAGCTCGCACAAAAAGACGGCTCGTTCAAAAGCGAGATCGTTTCCGTCGAGATCGCCGGCGCCAAAGGCGACAAGACCGTCGTCAGCGAGGATGAAGAGCCGAAGCGTTTCATGCCGGAGAAGATGGCGAGCTTGAAGCCCGCTTTCCGCAAGGATGGGACCATCACCGCCGCCAACGCTTCCAAAATCAACGACGGGGCGGCAGCCGTCGTTCTCGCCAGCGAGCGCGCGGTCAAGGAGCGGGGGCTCACGCCGCTCGCCCGCATCGCCGGATACTCAAGCGCGGCGCAGGCGCCGGAATGGTTCACCACGGCTCCAGCGGTGGCCATCGATCGCGCCGTCTCCCGTCTCGGTTTGACGACGCGCGACATCGACCTTTACGAAATCAACGAAGCTTTCGCGGTCGTCGCCATCGCTTGCGCCAAGCAGTGCGGCATCGACCTCGCCACTGTCAATGTCCGCGGTGGCGCCGTCGCTCTCGGTCACCCCATCGGAGCGAGCGGCGCGCGCGTGCTGACCACGCTGCTTTACGCGATGGCGGACAAAAAAGCGAAGCGCGGTCTCGCGACGCTGTGCATCGGCGGAGGCGAAGCGGCGGCGCTCGTCGTCGAGCGCTGAGCGCACTCGCGCTACCCTGTCGCGATCGCCCTTCCGGCGCGCGACAGGCGGTGCGAATGTGACGGAGCCGCGAATGGATCCCAATTTCGAGCGCGCATTCGTCGCCACGTCGTACCTCATCGGCGGGCGCGACGATGTCTTCGAGCGCTGCGCGCTCGGCAGTGAAGCGCGCTCCCTCGTGCGCGCGCTGAGGAGCGGCGATCGCGACGCGCGCGCGGTGGTGCTCGCGCGCGAAGCTGCCCGTATCGCGATCGCGCTCGAGAAGGGAGACCTTCGCTGACGCTCGCCAAGGGTCGTGTTCTCCGCGGCTCGGGTGCGTCCCGTGCCAAGCCTGTGTCCCTCGCCGTCGGAGGAGATGAGCTCTTCGGTCGCGTCGTTCAGCGGGCCCGCGTGGACGCCGCGCGCGACGCTTCCGATCGAGTCGCGCGCGCCGAGCAGACCGCGAAGGCCGTTCTCGACGACGCGGAGCGCGAGGCGCGCAGGCTGCGGGATGAAGCGCGTGCCGAGGGTCGCGAAGAGGGCGCGGCCGAGCTCGCGGCCGCTTGGATCAAGCTTCGCACCCAGGAAAGCGCCCGCGAAGAAAGGGACTTGGATCGCACGGTGGAGCTCGCTCGGGCCATGGCCGAGCGGGTTTTGGGGCAAGCCATCGCGCTCGATCCGACCCTGGTCGTCGCGATGTGCCGACAAACGCTGGCCTCTGCGCGGCAGGCGCGCCGGGTGGGTGTACGGGCGCATCCCGCCGACGCCGAGGCGTTGCGAGCCCACTTGTCGTCGCTCGGCCTTGAGCAAGCGGCGATCGAGATCCATGCTGACGAAACCCGCACCCGCGGAAGCCTTCTTTTAGAGACCGACCTGGGAATCCTCGATGCCGACCTCACCATCCAGCTCGATCGGCTCGCCCGATCCCTACGGGACGGTCTCCGATCCTGACATCAAGCCCGTCCTCGCCCCCGTCAAATGGCGAGTGCCGGCGCTGCTCTTCATCGCCACTGTCGCCAGCATTCTCTACACCGCCGCCCTCGCCGGCAGCGCGGGAGAGCCGTTTCGACTCGTGAACGGCGCCTCTTACACCGTTTGTTTGCTGGCGATCCTACTCACCCACGAGTTTGCTCATTATGCATTTGCGCGGCACCACTCGGTCAACGCGTCGTTGCCGCATTTCGTGCCCATGCCGCTCGTCAGCCCATTCGGGACGATGGGTGCGGTCATTCTCATGCGCGATCGCATCAAGTCGAGGAACGCGCTGCTCGACATCGGAGCGTCCGGCCCAATCGCGGGCATGCTCGTCGCAATCCCCGTCCTGCTCTATGGGCTTGCCCACTCCGAGATCATTCCGCCCGCCGAATCCGCGACGCAGGAGGGTCAGAGTCTTTTTTATTGGATGCTCAAGAGCATCGCCATCGGCCCCATCCCCGAGGGGTGGGACGTCCAACTGAGCCCCGTCGCTTTTGCCGGATGGACGGGACTCTTCATCACGATGCTGAATCTCTTGCCGGTGGGACAGCTCGACGGCGGGCACGTCGCCTATGCGCTCTTTGGCCCGCGCCAGAACCGGATCTCGCGAATCTTGCGATGGAGCCTTCTCTTGCTCGTCCCCATCAACGCCCTCTGGCGCCTCGCGCCGGCCCTGCACTCCGGTCTCAACGACAAGCTCATCAGCATGGCCATCAGCGCGTCGACGCTGTGGCTCGGCTGGTTCATCGTTCTCACGCTGCTCGAGCGCACATCGGGCGGGGGTCATCCGCCGACTGAAGCTGGGGAACTCTCACCCGTGCGGCGCATCGTGGCGGTCGGCACGCTCGTGCTCTTCGTGCTGCTCTTCATGCCGACGCCGATGATGTCGTATTAGCGCCGTACTCAGCCCGCTTTGAGGAAGGGCTCCCACTCCTTGAACCGTTCGCGCGCTTCGAGGAGGATCTGCGCGGTCGTCGTCCAGCGCGGTCGCACCGGCGGATGCAGGAGACGCATCCCGGCCTCGTCCGGGGTGCGCCATCCTTTGCGCAGGTTGCAGACGCGGCAGGCGGTCACCAGATTTTCCCAGGTGTCGGTGCCGCCGCGCGAGCGCGGAAGGATGTGATCGATATTGAGATCACGGATGGGCGGCCGCTTGGCGCAGTATTGGCACTGATGACCGTCGCGCAGCATCAGGTTGCGTCGCGTGAGGCGCACCGTGGGGCGCGGCGATCGCTCGTACCGGTGGAGGTGAACGACGCGCGGCACGCGCAGGGCGCCCCCCACGATGGGGAGCGCGTCGTCGCCATCGCGGACGGGCACCTCGCGCCACGCCGAAAAATCGTAAGCCTCGCCTATCTCATCGACCACCATGGCCGCGCCGCCGTACAGAAGGACGAAGGCGCGTCGCGCTGTCGTGAGCTGAACGGGCTGAAAAAAGCGATTGAGCACGAGCACCCGCGCGCTTAGGACGTCGGTCAACTGGCACCTCGAGCGGGAAGGGAGAAGGGAGTCGGTACGGCTCCAAAGAACCCATGAGCGCTGAGAGCGATGCGCACCTGGTCATCTTAGCACGGGAATTTGAGGCTCGCCGTGAGGAAGCGCGGAAGGCGCGCCGAGCGCACCGCATACCGCGATCGTGCGCCGCTGACGAACCGGTGCTAGGGGCCGGGCGATGCCACGCGCCGATGCGCCCCGCGACAAGGAACCCCCCGAGGGTTCACCGTGGGACACGCCCATCGCTGAAGCACCACTTGCATTCGTCGACTTGGAGATGACCGGGCTCGACCCCAAGGTCGATCGCGTCATCGAAGTGGCCGTGTCGCGCCGGCGCGGGGCAGTCGTCGAAGACGCTTTCGACAGTCTCGTGAATCCGGGCCCGCACGCGATCTTCAAGACCGACGTGCACGGTCTCGGGCCGCTCCAGCTGGCCGAGGCTCCGCCATTCGGCGACGTGGCGCGCCGGATTTTGGAGACGTGCTCAGGAGCGGTGCTCGTTGCCCACGGGGCGTGGTGGGACGTGACGTTTCTCGAGGCCGAATTCGCGCGGCTCGGACACGATGTTCGGTTTCATTTTTATCTCGATACAGTCACCCTCTCGCGCCGCGCGCTCAAAGCGGATAGCCATTCGCTCGAAGCGCTGGCGCGTCGGTTCGCCATCGATCGGGGTACCGCGCATCGAGCCAAGGACGATGTCCGCTCGCTGATCGCGCTTTTCGAGCGGCTCCTCGACGAGCTGCGTCCCTCGTCGCCGCGCGATCTCTGGCACGTGCGCATCGCCGAGCGCCATGCCCGCCCGGAGATCATCGAGCGCTGCATCGCCTTTGCGGGTACCGGCGTACCGGCGCGGATCCTCTACCGGCCGAGCCACAAGGCCCCCCGAGCATTCGAAGCAATCTTGACGCTGGTGCGAACTGACCTCGACCCCCCGCGGGTGATGGGCTATTCCCTGCCCGGGCGGGGTCGTTTCGATCTTCGAAGCGATCGCATCCTCGCCATTACCCACACCACCGAAACCGCCGAGCCCGCCCCACCTTGAGCGTATCCCATCCCCTCCGCTGTTCGTTGACCGTTGCCATGGGCGCGTTCGTCGTGTGGCTCGGTTGTACGCCCGCCAAGACGCCCGCCGGGGCGTCGCGCAATGCGCTCGCTCAGAAGTGGCTCGACCGCACCAAAACCAGTTACGCCACGGCCGACCTCGATGACGCCTCGGATGCCGCCAAGAGCGCGCTGCAAGCGGCGCCGAACGACGTCGAGGTGAAGACCTGGGCCGGACGGGTCGCGCTGGCCCGTCTCGACTATGCCGAAACGATGCGCCTCCTGAAGGGCGTCGAGACCACCGACGCGCGTGGACTGCGCGGCCGCGCGGAATGGTATTCGGGCGATATCGAGAAGGCCGCCGACGAGCTCGAGGCCATGCTGCAGGATCCCGACGTGCACGACGGCTGGGCCAAGGCCATCGCCGGGCTCGCGCGAAGGGGTGTGGGTCGCAAACCTTTCACGCTGAACGGCGGACTTCTCGGCGTCAGTGAAATGCCGCGTATGCCGAACAGCACGGCGCTCCTGGTACCCGTCGAGATCGATGGCGACCCCGGGCTCGCCATGGTGGCCACCGGCACCGCCGAAGTGACGCTCGACAGCGCGCACCGCAAGGAGCCTACGTGGGTGTCGCTCCGATTCGGAGGGCGCATCGAAGTGAAAGACGTGCCGGCGATGGTGCAAGACCTCTCCGGCGTCTCGCGGCAGATGAACGTGCCGATCAAAGCGCTGCTCGGCGTGAACTTGCTGCGTCACCTCAACGTGACGTTCGACTACATCGGCGGGCAGTTCATCGTGCGCACGTTTCCACCGCCGATCCCGCCGAGCGCCACGCGCATTCCGCTCGCTTACGTCAAGGGGGGCGGGATGATCATGCGGAGCGCGCTGTCCAACGACAAATCGGCGCCGGCCGCGTCCTTGTTGCTCGATAGCTCGATGTCGTTTCCGTTGGCCCTCGATCAAGATGGTTGGAAGAAGGCGGGAACGCCGCTCGCATCGCTCGTGCAGCTTCCGCAAGACCCCAAGCTGAAGCAAGGGATCGTGCCCCTGTTGCGTCTAGGCGCGTACGATATCCCCGAGGTGCCGGCGATCTACGGCACACCGATCGCCGAAGTCGAGAAAGGCATGGAAGTCGATCTCGACGGCATCGTCGGCTCCGGTCTCCTCGCGGCGTTCCGCGTTACTTTGACGGACGGCGGTCGCGCCATGTGGCTCGAAGACGTGCCGAGCTCGCGCGAAGGTGGGCCGCCTCCCAGCCGCGCTGGCGAAGGGCGGCCGCGCGCCCCCGACGCGCCGCCCGCAGTCGGCAGTCCGCCCCCCGCTGCCGCGCCCCCCCCGCCCCCCGGCGCAAGCCCCCCGACTCCGCCTGCGGCCAAACCGCCCGTC
>DATHEQ010000326.1:0-10277 GCA_035318505.1 Polyangiaceae bacterium
ACCGGCGATACCGTCGAGTCCGCGCCGAAGGCAACTTCAGCCAAGACCTCCGCCAAGGCCGGCAAAGGTGACACCAAGCCCGCCGCGGAGAAGAAGAGCAAGTCCCCGACGGCCGCCAAGCCGACGGCCAAGAAGCCGAAGGCAAAGGAAGAGACGAAATAGCCATGGCCGACAAACCGACCAGCAAAGAAGCTTCCGGCGGCAAGGCGACCCCTGCCAAAGCCGCGAGCCCCCAGGCCAACGTGGCCAAGGCGGGTCCCGCGCCGGCCGCAGGGCAAAAGGCGCCCGCCGCCGACCACAAGACGCACTCCTTTCGACGGCGTCTCCTCGGCAAGGTCGTCTCCGACAAGATGGACAAGACCGTGGTCGTCGAGGTGATCCGCCGCTCGCGCGACACGGTGTACAAAAAGTACGTCCGCAGCAGTGACCGCTACAAGGCGCACGACGAGACCAATCAGTTCAAGGTCGGCGACCGCGTCGAGATCATGGAGCATCGCCCGATCTCCAAAGACAAGCGCTGGAAAGTCGTCAAGCTCATCGCTCGGGCGATCCAGGAATAACGGCCATGATCCAGATGCGTACGATCCTCGACGTGGCCGACAACAGCGGCGCCAAGAGCGTGCAGTGCATCAAGGTGCTGGGCGGTTCGCGCCGGCGCTATGCCTCGCTCGGCGACGTCATCGTCGTGTCCATCAAAGAGGCGCTCCCCGGCGCCAAGGTCAAAAAAGGGGACACCGCCAAAGCCGTCGTCGTGCGCACGAGGCGCGAGCAATCGCGCGCGGACGGCAGCTACATCAAGTTCGACGCCAACAGCGCCGTGCTCATCAACCCCCAACTCGAGCCCATCGGCACCCGCATCTTCGGGCCAGTCGCGCGCGAGCTGCGTGCCAAGAAATTCATGAAGATCATCTCGCTCGCTCCGGAGGTGCTCTGATGCAGCGGCTTCAGCGCGGCGACACTGTCGTCGTCATCAGCGGCAAGTACAAAGGCAAGCAAGGCCGGGTGAAGCGCGTTCTCCTCGATGACGACAAGGTCATCGTGGAGGGCATCAACCTCGTCAAGCACCACACCAAGCCGAACGCGCGTAACCAGCAGGGCGGCATCGTCGAGAAAGAAGCTCCGATGTTCGCCTGCAAAGTGATGCCGGTCGATCCCAAGACGGGCAAGCCCACGCGGGTCAAAGTGAAAGTCGACGAAAGCGGAACGAAGACGCGCATTGCCATGAGCGGCGCTGAGATCCGGGCGGAGCGGTAATGGCCAAGAAGACCAAAGAAGACGGCAAAAAGAAGGATAAGGCGACCACCGAGGTCACTTCGACGACCCCCGTCGAAGCCCCGCGCAAACGCCGTCTCTATCACGAGACAGCCTCCGCCGCGTTGAAGGCGCAGTTCAACTACAAGAACCCCATGCAGATCCCCCGTCTGCAGAAGATCACCGTCAACATGGGGCTCGGCGCCGCGGTGGGTAATCCCAAGATCATCGACTCTGCAGTCGACGAGATCCGCGCCGTCACCGGGCAAAAACCGGTGGTGACCCGCGCCAAGAAAGCCATCGCCACTTTCAAGCTGCGCGAAGGCGTTCCCATCGGCGTCATGGTCACCTTGCGCCGCGAGCGCATGTGGGAGTTCTTCGACCGCCTCGTCTCCATCGGGCTTCCGCGGGTGCGCGACTTCAAGGGCGTTTCGCCGCGCGGCTTCGACGGCCAGGGCAACTACACGCTCGGTTTGAAGGAACAAATCATCTTCCCCGAGATCGACTACGACAAGATCGACGTCATCAAAGGTCTCAACATCTCTTTCGTCACGTCGGCCAAGACCGACGACGAGGGGCGCGCGCTCCTCCAACAGCTCGGCATGCCCTTCCGGGCCATTGCTCAAGCATCCACGGACATTCGCTGAGAGGCAAAAATGGCTCGAGCCTGTCAATTCGCAAAGCTCAATCGAACCCCGAAGTTTTCGACGCGCCGCCGGAGCCGGTGCAAGGTGTGCGGCCGCGCGCGCGGCTACTACCGCGATTTCGAGCTCTGTCGTATCTGCCTCCGACTGTTCGCGCTGAAGGGCGAAATCCCCGGCGTGATCAAGGCGAGCTGGTGATGCCATGATGACCGATCCCGTTTCCGACATGCTCACGCGCATCCGCAACGCGGCCATGGCCCGTCACGAGCGCACCCTAGTTCCCGCAAGCCAGCTGAAGAAGCACATCGCCGAGATCCTCAAGTCCGAGGGTTTCATCGCCGACGTGCGCGACAGCGAAGGCGACCCGCGCAGCATCACCATCGTGCTGAAATACGGGCGCGACCGAACGAGCGCCATCGACGGCATCAAGCGCATCTCGCGTCCCGGCCGTCGCGTCTACGTCCGTCACGATCACATTCCCCGCGTGCTTTCCGGGATGGGCGTCGCCATCCTCAGCACCTCGCGCGGCATCATGAGCGACAAGGAAGCGCGCCGACAGAAGGTCGGCGGCGAGCTGCTCTGTGAGGTCTGGTGATGCAGACGACCACCGAGAAAAAGCCGGCCCGGCAGATTCAATCGCGCGTCGGCAAGCGCCCCATCCCGCTCCCCAAGGGCGTCACGGTGGCGCTCAAGGACGGCACGGTTCGCGTCGAGGGCCCGAAGGGCAAGCTCTCCAAGAGCATCCCCGGCGGCGTCGACGTGAAAATCGAAGGCGGCATCGTGAGCGTCACCTCCGCACTTCCGGGTCGCGACGCTTCGCGGATGCAGGGTCTCGTGCGCGCGCTCATTGCCGCCATGGTGAAGGGCGCGACCGATTCGTACACCAAGACGCTCGAGCTCAAGGGCACGGGTTATCGCGCCGAGATGAAGGGCACCACGCTCAACATGGCGCTCGGATTCTCGCACCCCATCATCTTTCCGATGCCCGCGGGCATCAAATGCGAAATCCCCTCCGACTCGAAGGGGACCATCGTCAATCTCACCGGCGCGGACAAAGAGCTCATGGGGCAGACCGCCGCCAAAATCCGTAGCTTTCGCCCGCCGGAGCCTTACGGCGGCAAAGGCGTTCGCTACCAGGGTGAGAAGGTCCGCGAAAAAGCGGGCAAGGCCGGCAAGGGCGCTAAGGGTGCCAAGTAGGAGACCGTCCCATGGCAATGAGAATCGTTGGTCGCGAGCGGCGCAAGCTGCGCATCCGCAAAAAGCTCTCCGGGACGGGCGGCAAGCCCCGCCTCACGGTGTTCCGCACCGCGCGGCACATTTACGCGCAGGTCATCGACGACGGGAGCGGCCGCACCTTGGCGCACGCCTCCACGCTGTCCAAGGACCTGAAAGGCTCGCTCGACGAGGGAAACAAGACCGAAGCCGCCAAGAAGGTCGGCGCGCTCGTCGCGAAGATTTGCATCTCCAAGAAGATCGACAAGGTCGTCTTCGATCGCAACGGCTACCTCTACCACGGCCGCGTCAGCGCACTTGCCGACGCCGCGCGCGAGGGCGGGCTCAAGTTCTAGAAACCAGCATCACGTAGCTCACCCCACAAGGGGGCGGGCTCCGACGGGAGATTCCATGGCGTTCGAGCAGATGGATGAAGAAAAGCTGAAGGAGCGGGTGATTCACATCAACCGCGTCGCGAAAGTGGTCAAGGGCGGCCGGCGTTTCAGCTTTTCGGCGCTCGTTGTCGTGGGCGACGAGGGTGGCCACGTCGGTGTCGGGCTCGGCAAAGCCAACGAAGTGCCGGAAGCGATCCGCAAGGGCAACGACCAGGCACGCAAAAACATGTTCAAGGTGCCCCTCGTGGCAAGCTCGATCCCGCACGATGTGTTCGGTCATTTCGGCGCCGGCAAAGTGCTGCTCCGCCCGGCCTCGGCCGGAACGGGCGTCATCGCCGGCGGCGCTGTGCGTGCCGTCGTCGAGTCGGCCGGAATTCACGACATCCTCACGAAGTGCCTGGGGTCCTCCAATCCGCACAATGTCGTGCGCGCCACCGTCGCCGCTCTCAAGATGCTCAAAGCAGCCGAGCACATTGCGGGCAAGCGCGACAAGTCGCTCGACGAAGTGATGCCGAAGCGCCGCAGGGCCGCTCTCACCGCGGGAGCACCGGCTGCGGTACCGGCCGCAACTACGCCTGAAGCAGGAGGCACCGGATGAAAAAGCTCAAAATCAAACAGGTGAGGAGCGTGATCGGCACGCCCCATCCGACGCGCCTCGTCGTGAAAGGGCTCGGCTTGCGCGGGCTCAACACCGAGGTCACCGTTGCGAACACGCCGTCGTTCCGCGGCATGGTCAAGAAGGTTTTGCATCTGGTCACGGTCCAAGAGGTCGAAGGGTAAGCGCGTCATGTCCGACATTCTTTCGAAGCTCGCCCCCCCGCTCGGGGCCGTCACCAAAGAGCGACGCATCGGTCGCGGCGTCGGCTCGGGGCTCGGCAAGACGTCCGGCCGCGGCCAAAAAGGCCAGAAGGCTCGTTCCAAAGGCAACATCAACAAGCTGCATTTCCAGGGTGGTCAGACCCCGATGCAGCGCCGTCTCCCCAAGCGCGGCTTCCGCAATCCATTCGGCGTCGAAACCGCTGCGCTCAACATCGGCGAGCTCGAACGCTTTCCCGCCGGCGCCAACGTCGACGAGAAGGCCCTCCGCGGTGCCAAGCTCGTGCGCGGGCAGTTCGATCGCATCAAGATCCTCGGCAATGGTGACCTCACCAAGAAGCTGACCATCACCGTCCACGCATTCTCGAAGAGCGCGGTCGCCAAGATCGAAAAAGCGGGCGGCAAGGCTGTCGTCCTTGCGCCTCCCGCACCCGAGACTTAACCGAGCGTCTCGGTTCCCATGGCACTCGGCGGATTCGCGAACATCACCAAGATCCCGGAGCTCCGGAAGCGGATCCTCTTTACGCTGGGGATGCTTGCGGTCTACCGCATCGGCGTCTTCATCACCGCTCCCGGCGTCGATCGCAACGTCATGCGATCGGTCGTTGCCAAGCAGTCGGGCGGTTTGCTCGGCCTCTTCAATCTCTTTTCGGGCGGCGCGCTGGAGAACCTCTCCATCTTCGCGCTCGGAATCATGCCCTACGTCTCGAGCTCGATCATCCTGCAGCTCATGGGCATGGTCTACAAGCCCGTCGACGAGCTGCGCAAAGAGGGCGAGCAGGGCCGGCGCAAGATCGACCAATACACGCGCTACGGCACCATCCTCCTTTCCGCGTTCCAAGCGTTCGGCATCGCCATGTACCTCGAGGGGCTCAACAACCAAGAGCTCGGCGCCGGCAAATTCGGGGACGTGGTGGCCCACCCGGGGTGGGGTTTCCGCTTGATGACGATCATCACGCTCACGACCGGCACCGCCTTCATCATGTGGGTCGGCGAGCAGATCACCGAGCGCGGCATCGCCAACGGCATCTCCCTCATCATCATGGCCGGCATCGTCACCGACATCCCGGGCACGATCGCCAACTACCTCGCCCAGAACAAGGGCAACATTCAGCCGCTCAACATCGGCGCCGTCAGCGGGCTCATCCTGCTCACCATCGCGACGATCGTCTTTTTCGAGCGGGGCCAGCGCAAGATCCCCATCATCTACTCGCGGCGCAACGTGGGCCGGCGCGTCTACGGCGGGCAGACGGCGCACTTGCCGCTCAAGGTCAATACGGCAGGCACCATCCCCCCCATCTTCGCGTCGTCGCTGCTCATGTTTCCGGCGACGCTCGCGAACCTGCACGTCCCGGGAATGCAGTACCTCGAGGCCATCATTCAGCGCGGCGACTGGGTGTTCAACACCGGGTACGTCCTTCTCATCGTCTTCTTTTGCTATTTCTACACGGCCGTCACGTTCCAAGCCGTTGACGTGGCCGACAACCTGAAAAAGCAGCAGGCGAACATTCCCGGCATTCGCCCGGGCAAACAGACCGCTGAATACATCGACCGCGTGCTCACCCGCATCACCTTCGGCGGCGCCATGTACGTCGCGGCGGTGTGCGTCATTCCGAGCATCATCAGCCAGGTCTTCCGCGTTCCGTTCCGTTTCGGAGGCACCTCGATCATGATCGTCGTCGGCGTCGCGCTCGACACGGTCAGCCAGATCGAAGCGCACCTCATCACGCGCCACTACGAAGGTCTCACGGGCCCCCGCGGAGCGAGAATCCGAGGGCGGCGTGATTGACGGTGCGTTGACGCTCTGTCCGGCTCCTTCGGATTCACAGGGAGGCGGGGAGACGGGGAGAATTTTTGTTGTTGGTAGTCGCGCGTCGGCGTTGGCGAGCCCGCTGAGATTCATTGAGGCAATTCGGAGGCATAGAGTTTCCGAACCAAAAAATTCTCTGTTCTTCTCCCCGCCTCCCCGCCTCCCTGTAAAAAAATCTGAAGCCGTTACCGTGCGTGACCCGGTGTGGGGGCCGTCATGCGGCTGATCCTGGTGGGGCCGCCCGGTGCTGGCAAAGGGACGCAGGCCAAGTTGCTCTGCGCCCAGTGGGGCATTCCGCAGATTGCGACCGGCGACATGCTGCGCGACGCGAAGAAGGCCGGCACGGCGCTGGGGCTGGCGGCGGCGGAATTCATGACGCGTGGCGCGCTCGTGCCCGACGACGTCGTCATCGGGCTCGTCGGAGAGCGGTTGAAACTAGCGGACGCCCAGAGTGGATTTCTCTTGGACGGCTTTCCCCGCACGGTCCCTCAAGCCGAAGCGCTCGGAAGGGCTCTCGGGGACAAGAAGCTCGCCCTCGATGCCGTCGTGCAACTCGACGTCCCGCGGGAGCTCCTCGTCGAGCGCGCGGTACTGCGTCGCACCGACAAACGCACTGGACAGATCTACCATCTAAAGTATAATCCGCCGCCCCTTGGCGCCGAGCTCGAGCACCGCGCCGACGACCAGCCGGAGACCGTCGCCAAACGACTGGATGCTTACCAAGCCATGACCGCAGCGCTTTTGCCTTACTACGAGGCCAAGGGCTTGCTCCGCAGAGTCGACGGAACGCTCTCTCCGGGCGAGGTCACCAAAGAAATTCTCCGGTGCCTCGAGGGCACGAAGTAAAGAGTGCGCCAGAGGGACAACGCGTAGCGAAGGAAGTCGAAGAGAAAGCATGACTGAGCAGCGAGGTAGAGCGAGGTGGGAGTGAGCGAACGACGGGAACGCAAAGAGCCGCGAGGCGACAAGCTCGAATTTGACGGGATCGTGGAAGAAGCGCTCCCCAATGCGATGTTTCGCGTCAAAGCCGACAATGGCCTCAATGTCCTGGCGACCATCAGCGGCCGCATGCGCCAGTTCTACATCAAGATCCTTCCCGGCGACCGGGTGACCGTCGAGGTTTCCCCCTACGACCCCAATCGAGGTCGCATCACCTACCGTCACAAGTGAGTTTTAGAGAGTTTTGGAGAGAGTTCGAAGCGATGAACACCTCCTCCAAGGGATAGCGAAAAATGAAAGTTCGCCCGAGCGTCAAAAAAATCTGTGACAAGTGCAAGATCGTGCGCCGCAAGGGTGTCGTCCGCGTGATCTGCGAGAACCCCCGCCACAAGCAGCGGCAAGGCTAGGAGCACGAGATGGCCCGCATCGCAGGAGTCGACCTCCCCCGCCGAAAGCACGTCGCTTTCGCACTTCCGTACATCTACGGAATCGGCAAATCCAACGCCAAAGTCATCTGCAAGAAGGCCGGCGTCGATCCTTCCAAGAAGGTCGAGGAGCTGACCGACTCCGAGGTGAAGTCCATCCGCGAGGCGATCGAAGCCGAGTTCAAGGTGGAAGGCGACCTCCGGCGCGAAGTGCAGATGAACATCAAGCGGCTCATGGACCTCGGGTGCTACCGGGGCCTCCGGCACCGCAAGGGGCTCCCCGTGCACGGCCAGCGCACCCACACCAACGCGCGTACGCGCAAAGGTCCCCGTAAGGGCATGCTCCAACGCCGCCCCGCCGCCAGCGCGCCCAAGCCCTAACCGCCGAGCCGGAACGCACCGAGAAAACACACCATGGCCAATACGACGAGCAACGCACCCAGTCAGGCGCCGGCAGCGGGCAAGGGCCCCAAGCAAAAAAAGAAAGTTCGCAAGAACGTTTCTACCGGCATCGCCCATATCCAATCGACCTTCAACAACACCATCGTCACCATCACCGACATCAACGGTGCGACGGTGGCTTGGTCGTCGGCCGGTTCGCGCGGGTTCAAGGGCTCGCGCAAGAGCACGCCTTTCGCCGCCCAGCTCGCCGCCGAAGAAGCCGCGCGCCGCGCGATGGAGCACGGGATGCGCTCGGTCGCCGTGTTCGTCAAAGGTCCCGGCGCGGGACGCGAGAGCGCTCTTCGCGCTCTGCAGGCTACCGGCTTCAAGGTGACGCTCATTCGCGATGTCACCCCGATTCCCCACAATGGTTGCCGCCCCCCCAAGCGGCGCCGCGTCTAAGGATCCAAAGGAACCACCATGGCCCGCTACATTGGCCCCGTTTGCAGACTCTGCCGCCGCGAAGGGATGAAGCTCTATCTCAAGGGCGACCGTTGCTACACGGAGAAGTGCTCTTTCACCCGCCGCCCCTACCCGCCCGGCCAGCACGGCCAGGGCCGCATCAAGATGAGTGAGTACGGGCTCCGCTTGCGCGAAAAGCAGAAGGTGCGCCGCATCTACGGCGTGCTCGAGCGTCAGTTCCGCCGTTATTTCGGTGAGGCCAATCGCAAGAAGGGGCGCACCGGCGAGGAGATGATCGGCCTGCTCGAGCGTCGTCTCGACAGCATCGTCCACCGCATGGGATTCGGCGCCACGCGCGCGGCCGCCCGGCAAGTGATCAAGCACAACCACGTGCTCGTGAACGGCAAACGACTCAACATCCCGAGCTACATCGTCGAGACCGGCGACAAAATCGAGATCCGAGAGCCGAGCCGCAAGATCCCCGACCTCATCGCGTCGATGGCCAGCGCCGATAAGCGCCCGGTCGTCAGCTGGATCGAAGCCGATCGCGCGAACTTCGCGGGCACTGTCAAAGGCGCCCCGGTACGCGAAGAGCTGAACGAGCCGGCCATCCGCGAGCAGTACGTCGTCGAGTATTACTCGAGGTAAATCGTCACCCAGTTTGAATCACGTCAATTGATAAAGAGCGCGGGCAGGCCGCGGATCGCTTGGGCGGAGTGGGTTCCCCCGGAGATCGAGACGGCCGCGCGAATCCCAGCCAAGAAAGAGAACAGCCATGTCGTTAGCCATGACCAGCCGTAACTGGCGCGATCTCATCCGCCCCAAGGGCATCACCCTCGAGACGGAGAGCGCCACCGACTTCTACGGTAAGTTCACCTGCGAGCCGCTCGAGCGCGGCTTTGGTATCACCGTCGGCAACTCGCTGCGACGCGTGCTGCTCTCGTCTTTGCAGGGGGCGGCCATCACCGCCATCCGCGTCGACGGCGCGCTCCACGAGTTCACCACCATCCCTGACGTCGTCGAAGACGTGACCGACATCATCATGAACCTCAAAGAGGTCGTGCTGAAGGCGGCTACCCCGAAGACGTACACGATCCGCATCGACAAAGAGGGCCCCGGCCCCGTCTATGCCAAGGACATCACCCTGAGCGACGGTCTCTCGGTGTTGAACCCCGACCACCTCATCGCGACGCTCGACAAGAAGGGCCCGCTTTCGATGGAGTTCACCGTCAACGTCGGGCGCGGCTACGTGCCCGCCGAGCGCAACAAGACGGCGACGATGCCCATCGGCACCATCCCCATCGACGGCCTTTTCAGCCCGATCCGCAAGGTCAACTACATCGTGCAGAACGCCCGCGTCGGTCAGGTGACCGACTACGACAAGCTGACGCTCGAGGTGTGGACCAACGGCTCGGTGAAGCCGGCCGATGCGCTCGCCTTCGCCGCCAAGATTCTGAAAGAGCAGCTTTCGATCTGGATCAACTTCGAAGAGACCGAAGACACGTCGTACTCTGCGCCGGGCGGCGAGGACGAGCCGCTCAACGACAATCTCTTCCGCTCCGTCGACGAGCTCGAGCTCTCGGTCCGCTCCGCCAATTGCCTGCAGAACGCCAACATCACCTTGATCGGCGAGCTGGTGCAGCGCACCGAGCAGGACATGCTGAAGACGAAGAACTTCGGTCGCAAGTCGCTCAAGGAGATCAAGGAAATCCTCGGCAGCATGGGGCTGTCTTTGGGCATGAAGATCGACAGCTGGCCCCAGATGCTCGAGCGCTGGAAGGCGCAGCAGAACGCCAACTAGCACTCTGGAGCTCCCATGCGACACTTGAACGCCGGCCGCAAATTCGGCCGCAACAGCAGTCACCGGCGGGCGATGTTTCGCAACCTCGCCGCCAACCTCGTGCTCCACGAGCGCATCGAGACCACCGACGAAAAAGCGAAG
>DATHEQ010000327.1:0-3758 GCA_035318505.1 Polyangiaceae bacterium
CTCTTCGACCGGGGCTTAGTGCCGCGCGAGGCAGGCGGCGGCGCGTCAAAACGCACAATTACCGAAACAATTTTGGGGCAAGCCGCACGAGGGCCCGCCCCCGTCCGCTACGAGGAAAGCGCCATGATGCAAGCGGGCGCGCCATGACAAAATCGGCCATCCGGCGCCGCCGCTTTCTAGCCCTCATGGGCGCGGGAACGGCAGCGGCAGCTTTTGCCAGCCCGGTCGGCTGCGGAATGAGGCGCCGCAACCAAGGAAGTGCCGCCAATGCCCGCGACGTCGCGGCGGTGATTCCCAAGTACATGCCCATCGAGCTCCTCGCGCCGGACATCCCCGGAGAGGGATTGATCCCGAACGGCTATTTGCATTACCCAACGCACCTCGTCGACGCGATCACCGACAAACCCGGACGCAGTGGACGGGTCATCACGACCATGTCCCCGGCCTGGGGACCGAATCCCCCCGGTCCCTCCAGAAATGCCTATCTGACCGCGGTCAACCGCGAGCTCGGCGTACCCATCAACCCCAGCGTGCAAGACGGCAATACCTATGCCGATAAGCTCAGCGCAGTTCTCGGCGCCCGTGACGTACCTCATCTCTTGTGCGTTCCGAGTTGGGACATCGACAAGATCCCGCGCTTCTCTCAAGCCGTGAAGGCGCTCTTTGAGGACCTCACCGAGTATCTCCGCGGCGACGCCATCGAAGCGTATCCGATGCTCGCTACGCTACCCACCTTGGCTTGGCAGTACGCCGTGTGGTCGGGCCGTCTCGCCGCGGTCCCGTACCCGAACAGCGGCCCCTTCCCGTGGGCCCTCTTCTATCGCAAGGACTTGACCGACCGGGCCGGCGTCGCTGCCCCGAAGACCATCGACGAGCTCTACGATTTCGGCAAAAGGATGACCGACCCGAGCAAAGGCGTGTGGGCGTTCGGCAACGTCTTCAACATGGTGCAGATGTTCTTCAAATGCCCCGGCACCAAAGGTGGGTGGCGCAAAAAAGCCGGCGGCGGCCTGGAATTCAAATTCGAAACCGTCGAGTTCCGCCAAGCGGTGGAGTTTACCGCGCGTCTCTTCCACGAGGAAATGGTCCATCCCGACGTCGTCGCCAGCAAGGGGGCCGATGCCAAGCAGCTCTTCTGCGCCGGCAAGATGATCGCCTGGGAAGACGGGGTGGGCGCTTGGCGGGGCATGCAGAGCGAACAATCGAAGGTGACCCGCGGCTTTGACATGCATCCGGTGCCCGTTTTTTCTGCGGTGGGGGGCACGCCGTCGGTGTGGGGCGGCGGCGAGCCACTGTTTTACACGTTCGTCAAGAAAGGTCTCGGTAAGGAGCGCACCGAAGAAGTGCTGCGCGTGCTCAACTGGTGCGCGGCCCCCTTCGGCAGCAAGGAGTACGAGCTCTGTCTCTATGGCGTAGAGGGCAAGCATTTCACCCGCGCCGCCGACGGCAGCCCGGCACCGACGGACTTATTCAGTCAAGAGCTTGCGGCCCCGCCTCAATACAGCATCCTCGGTGGGCGCGCCGCCGTCGAGGTAGCCACCGCCGATGTGCCCAGTTACGTCAAAGACCTGCTCGCTTACACGCGAGCCACGCTCCCGTACCTCGAGCCCGACCTGTTCCGCGGCATCAAAGTCGAGCTGCCACCCAACTATTCCAAAACCATTGGAACGTCGGAAGACAAGGTCAACGACGTCTTGCGAGGCCGCCGTCCCGTCAGCGATCTCGACGCGATCGTTCGGGAGTGGCGGAACACCGGCGGAGACGAAGGCCGCGCGTTCTTGGAAAAAATCTTGGCTGACAACGGTCGATGAATAGACACGACGTCAACAAGTCGCCCGGCGCTCGCCTCGGCATGCGCTTGCGCCGAGACTGGCCGCTACTCTTGATGACGGCACCTGCCGCCCTGCTCTTGCTCGTCTTTCACTACGTGCCGACCCTCGGCAATGTCATCGCCTTCCAAGACTACAACCCGTTCGAAGGAGACAACCCGCTCGAAGCATTCGTTTTCAGCGAGTGGATCGGGCTCGGCAACTTCGAAACACTTTTTTACGACCGCGCGTTCTGGGAGGCGGTGCAAAATACGCTCTCCATCACGCTCTTTCAGCTGGTCTTCTTTTTCCCGTTGCCCGTTGGCTTGGCCATCCTTCTGCACAGCGTGGGCTCGTCCCGGCTGCGCGCATTCGTCCAAGGGGTGATCTACTTGCCCCATTTCTTCAGTTGGGTACTGGTGATTACGTTCTTCGTGCAGATGTTTGGCGGCGCGGGCCTCTTGGCCCAACAGCTGCGTCATCACGGCGTCGAGCCTTGGAACATCATGGCCAACCCCGAAACCTTCATCCTTCTCGTAACGAGCGAGGCGGTGTGGAAGGACGTAGGGTGGGGCACCATCGTTTTTCTTGCGGCGCTTTCTTCAATCGACCCAACGCTCTACGAGGCCGCAGCTGCCGACGGGGCGGGGCGATGGCGGCGGCTATGGCACATCACGTTGCCAGCGCTTCGTCCGGTGGTCGTGCTCCTTCTCATTTTGCGCCTGGGTGATGCGCTCAACGTTGGTTTCGAGCAGTACATCCTCCAGCGCGAGGCGGTCGGCCGCCAAGCGGCGGAAGTGCTCGACACGTTCGTTTTTTATCAAGCCATCATTCCTCAGCAGTGGGGCCTCGGCGCGGCTGCTGGTCTCTTCAAAGGCGTGGTGGGCCTGGTTTTGATAGTCAGTGCCAACAAGATCGCCCACTTTATCGGCGAGCAAGGGGTCTATCAGAAAACATGAGCACGATTGCCTCCAATCCGATCCGCATCAACGCGACGCGTGCGGCGTGGGAGGAAAAACCGTCGCCCATCGCCCAGCTCGGCAAAGGGACGATTCTCACCTCGGTGGTCATGGCCGTTCTTTTTCCCATGTGGTCGATTGTCGTCACCAGCCTCGCCTCACGTCGCACCATCAACGAGGCGGGCGGGATGGTCGTCATCCCTAGCGAGCTCGACCTCTCGGCCTACGTGACGATCTTCTCGGGCGGCCAAGTCACTCGCGCCATCTGGATCAGCACCCTCGTCACGGCGACGGGCACTCTCGTCAGCGTGGTGCTCACCGTGCTGGCTGCGTACGGTTTGTCTCGACCAGGATCGCTGGCGCATCGCCCTTTGCTCTTCTACTTCCTCTTCACGTTTCTCATCTCGCCGGGATTGGTGCCGAGCTATTTGATCGTCACCGGGTTGGGGCTCAAGAACAGCATCTGGTCGCTGATTCTCCCGAGCGCGATCAGTGTCTTCAATTTGGTGGTCGTCCGGGCGTTTTTCATGAACATTCCCAGTGAGCTCATCGATAGCGCCCGCATCGACGGCGCCAGTGAGTGGCGCATCCTCACGCGCATTTTGTTGCCGCTCTCCAAAGCGGCGGTCGCGGTGGTAGGGCTCTTTTATGCAGTCGGGTATTGGAACGCGTACTTCAGTGCGGTCCTCTACATCGACGACAATGACATGTGGCCGATTCAACGCGTGCTGCAGAGCTATATCCTTGCCGGGCAGTCTCCACACGTGGCGGGCGTCCCCGTGAACCTGCCCGGGATCACGGCGTACCCTCCAACGCTTGCCATCAAAATGGCCGTCGTGGTGGTCACCGTCATTCCCGCTCTTTTGGTGTATCCGTTCGTGCAGCGGCACTTCACGAAAGGCCTCATCGTCGGTGCGGTGAAGGGGTGACCTGACTTTGCCCTCAGCGCTTCGCTCTTCTGCTCACGACCGGGTCACTTCGGCGGAGGAGG
>DATHEQ010000328.1:0-5185 GCA_035318505.1 Polyangiaceae bacterium
AATCTTTACGCCGCCATCGAGAACCTGCTCGGCGACCCCGTCCTCGCGAAGCACCCCGACTACAAGAACCTCGTTGTCGAGGTCTACCGCCATCCGCTCATGCAGAGTCTCTATCGACGAACGCCGCTCGCCGATAAAGCCGCCGCCGTGAATTTCTCCAAGGTCGCGTCATTGCCCTCCTACATACCTAGCCGCGTCTTCACCGTCGCACTGCTCGATGTCTTACGAGCAAAGACCGCCAGCGAAGCGACGGGAATGGACCAAGTTCTGGCGGGCGCCCAGCAAGCCGTCGAGAGGCTGCCGGCCGGACACCTCAAGACGACCCTTACCCTCTTCGTCGCCGACGCCGATCTGCGGCGCGAAAGCGTCAACCAGCGCGCCCAAGCGGTCGCCGAGCGCGTCGAAGGATGGTTCAACGATTCGATGTCACGCGCTTCGGGCTGGTACAAGCGGCAAGCGCAAACGATGTCGCTGGTGATAGGCCTTTTTCTCACGGTGCTCATCAATTGCAACACGTTCAATGTTGCCGAGCGGTTGTGGCGCGACAATGCGCTGCGTGCACAGGTGTCGGCGACGGCCGCCGTCTATTACAAGGAGCAGACCGACGGGAATGATCGCGCGCCAGCAGGAGGCGGCGTCAAAGACACAAATCAAGGCGGCTCGGTCGCGACGCAGTGGAACGAGCAGATGAAACGACTGCAGGCGTCTTCCTTGCCGATCGGCTGGAGTGCAGACGTCACCAGCATGCTGCCGTCGAACCTCGCGGGTTGGGTTGCGCTTTTGTTCGGCTGGCTCGTCACGGGCCTGGCAGCGAGTCTGGGCGCAGCCTTCTGGTTCGACGTGCTCGGCAAAGTGCTGCAGATACGTGGCAGCGGTCCCAAGGCTACGGACACCGCGCCGGGGCGAAACCGAGAAACCGTCGCGGTAGCCGCGGCGGCCGAACAAGGCGAGACCGCGACGAGCGCCACGGTGGCCGTTTCGAGCGGAGGGGGCGGCTCAACCTAAACGTGGAGAAGTACGCGCAAGGTCCCTGGCATTAGCTACCGAGTCCGGCCGGGCCGGCCAGAAGACGATTCGTCACCAATAGCACGCCGAGCTGTCACACGAACGTCACGGGTCTAGTGCCAGTCTTTACGCGCCATGAAGTTGAGACAGGCAGTCTTGGTGGTCGAGCCCAGCGACAAGCTGGCCGCGCTTATCCGCGCCGGTTTGAAGGCCAAAGGCTTCGAGCTCACGACCGCCAAACGGGGCACAGATGCCATTCGCGCGGCGACCACCCTCGCTTCGGATGTGATCGTCGCCAACGCTTCGCTCCCCGACATGGCAGGCGGCGAGCTTCGTCGCGCCATTCTCCAGCACGAAGAAGTCGCCGATTTGCCGCTCGTGCTCTATCAGCCGCAACTCGCGGCGCGCTTGCGCTACCGCTTCATCATCGAGCCGGATCTCTATGCATCGGCGCCCGTGAGCTTGCCGCGTTTCTGCCTACGCGTGTGCGCGTTGAGCCGGCCCCGTGGAGGGCGAGCCGTTTCCGAGGTGTGCGAAGCGGGAATCCTCAAAGTCGACACCATGGCGCATCGCGTGTTCGTGAAGGAACGCGAGGTGTCGCTCACCGCGCTCGAGTTTCGCTTGCTCGTCACTTTCATGTCGTCGCCGGAACGGGTTCTTTCGCGCGAGCAGCTTTTGCGCGAGGTATGGGGAATTCGAGCCCATGCAGATACGCGCACCGTCGACACCAGCGTGAAGCGTCTGCGCCAGAAGCTCGGTCCCGCCGCACCGGCCATCGAGACCGTGCGCAGCGTCGGTTACCGTTTCCTCGACAGCGGTCCCGGCTTTGCCGCGACGACGACGACCTATGCGAGAGCCACCAGCGCACCGATGCCATCGACCAGGTCGGCGGCGAGGGGCGTCAGTCCCGCCGGCGAAGCGTCGTAAAGCCGCAGCGCGTTCTCGCTCTCCACCACCGCGAGCGCCGAAAAAATGCGCGCGGCTTCGCCCTTGCGAACGGCGCGGTTGACGGCGCGATGCGTGTGACCGTGCACGACGTGCAGATGGCTGCTTTGTTCCGTCATCGCAGAAAGCACGGAGTGCTCGAGCAAGCCGTCGAACCACTGAAAGGGCGGTAAACAATGACGTCCGGGTGGATGATGTTGGACGAGAACCAGCGGTCGCCCGCGAAACGCCGCATCATTGACGGTACGCTGCAGCGCCTCGAGCTCGGCGCTCGCGATGGCGCCGGCCGAACGAAGCGGCGATTGATGAAAAGCCGTCGACACCGGCACGAGCGTCACGTCGCGAAACGGGAGCGGCGCGCCGATGGTGCTGGTCGGTGCGTAGAGCCGCAGCGGGCCCGCCAGCGCAGCGGCGTAGTTATCCGCCGCGTCGTAAGCGTCGTGGTTGCCCGGGACGAGCGTGATGCGCTCAGGCGGGATGCGGGAATCGGCCAGCACTTCGGCGAGGACTTCGAATTGTGCGGGGGCGCCGTCCTCGGTGAGGTCTCCAGTGATGACGAGATGGTCGGCGCCATGGCTCCGCACCTCCGCCAGCGCGCGGGCAACGCGCTCTTTGCGCACCCGCGGCTCGAGCGGCCGTCCCAAGCTCAAGCAAGAAAGTCGAGCGCGGGTCGAAAGCGGGCGCGCGTCATAATGATCTTCGACCAAATGCAAATCACTCAGCTGCGCAATCGTAGCCATTCGCCTTACTCCGGCAAAATCCGAGGGGACGGGGATTCATGCTCTGACCAGCGAGCGAACGCGATCCAGAATGCCTGGCTCCGCCGGAACGATGGCGGAGTCGCGCGCGAGCTCGAAGTGGTGACCACGCCAGCTCACCCGCCGACTGAAACAGGCGCGCGTCCAACAGAAGAAAAGCACGTAAGTACGCACGAGCTCGAGGGGAGCCCAGTGCCACCCGAGCGATCGCCCGCGCAGCATGCGCATCGACAGGAAAGCACACCCCGTTTGCAGCAGGACGGCCGCGAGAAACGCGAGACAAGCCGTCTTGCCTGGCAAAAGGATGCCCGCTGCCGTGGCCATGATGATGGGCGATAGCAGCGGCTCGAACCAAAAACCGAATGGTGCAATGGCGCGGCGGAGCTTGGCCCAGCGCGTGTGCCGTTCCACCGTGCGCCGGAGCGAACAGGCCACGTTGCGGTTCGCGACTGGCGTCAGCGAGAGGCCCACTCGAAAGCCCGCTTCGGCGAATGCCTTGCCCAGCATGTGGTCTTCCGACAAGAGATTGGCGACGCGGGCCAGCCCTCCGATCTGCTCGAGCGCGGACCGCCACATGGCCATGGATTTCCCTACCGTGATCGGCCGACGGGCAATGCGGGCCGCGGACACGACGGCCGGCGCGACGGTGGCGGCGAGCTGCAGGTTTTCAAGGGCGGCGCCCAAGGTCTGCTCGCCGGTGCCGGCGATGACGCTGGAGACGATGGCGACGCCGGGCCGCGCGAGCTCCGCCACGAGCGGCGTCAAATAATTGCGCGTGGCGCGCACGTTCGAATCGGAAATGAGGAGGATCTCACCCGTCGCCGCCCGTTCGAGGGTCAAGAGCTGCGCGATCTTCGGGTTGGTCGCTTGCTCGGGATCCGTCAGGAAGAGACGCGCCTTGGCGGGACCGACGCGACCGACGAAGCGTCTCGCCTCGACGAACGCGGCGTCGTCGACCGAGGCGACGCCGATCAAAATCTCGTAATCCGGGTAATCGAGATCCGCGAGCGAAGCGAGGTTTTCGCCGAGCTCGTCGTCGATACCCGCCAGCGGCTTCAAGATGGACACGCGCGGAGTCGCGCGCGGTGTGGGCAATAGTGGGCGTCGCCACATCGCCGCCACGAACCCTAAAATCATGGTGAGATAGAGTCCCACCGACGCTGCGATGGCAGCGAACAGCAAGATTTCTTTCACGTCCATGTTGGTCATCATGAGCGGCGAACATGGCGCACTGCCGACAAGCCTGTGGATAAGTTGCGACAGCCATCACGCTCGTTACGCGCAAGAGCGTGAATTGTCACATCCCCGTCACGAGAGCCGAGGAAGGTTGCCGTCGTGACAACATCCCACAAGGTTCTCGTCGTCGAAGACGAGGCCGACATCGTGCGCACCCTCGAATACAATTTTCGCCAAGCAGGTTTCGAAGTGTTCACCGCGACCTCGGGCTCGGAAGCACTGCGCATCGCCGGTGCCAAGGCTCCCGATCTGGTGCTGCTTGATCTGATGCTCCCCGACATTCAGGGCACCGAAGTCTGCCGGCAGCTGAAGGCCGACCCCAAGACGCGCGCGACGCCGGTGATCATTCTCACGGCCCGTGGCGAAGAAGTCGATCGCGTGGTTGGATTCGAGATCGGCGCCGATGATTACGTGACGAAGCCTTTCAGCGTGCGCGAGCTCATCCTCCGCGTGCGAGCGGTGCTGCGCCGTGGTGAGTCGACGGGCTCGCTCGAGACCGTCAAGCTCGGCAGTCTGATCATCGATTCCGAGGCGCACCGCGTGCACGTCGAAGGCCGCGAGATCGCGCTCACCGCCCTGGAATTTCGCCTCTTGTGGACGCTGGTGCAGCGGCGCGATCGCGTGCAGACGCGCCAGACACTGCTCAACGACGTGTGGGGCTTCAACCTCAACGTCGAAACCCGCACCATCGATACACACGTCAAACGGCTGCGCGAGAAGCTGGGCAAGGCCGGCTCGCTCATCGAGACGGTGCGCGGCGTCGGTTATCGCTTCGGCCCCACCGACGAGGCGCTCGATTGAGCAGCTAGCCGGCGCTCGCCGCCGGAACGGCAGGGAGCCGCGACTCGAGCGCGCTCACGAATTCTCCCGCCGCCGCGCGGCGCGATGCGCGAATGCTGGAAAGAAGAGGACGGCGATGTCGAAGTGAGACGTCTATCCGCTCCAGCTCTTCACCCACGATCCGCTCGAGGTCGACGAGATCTTGACCCTTGCCTCCGACTTCTTGGAGCAAGCGCAGCCGCGTCACCATGGGGCGATAGAGCACGCGTGGCATGATGGCGCGCGCGATTTCGGTCGCGTATCGCCAATGTTTGACCGCCACACGCACGGCGTGGAGGCGATCGGCGCGAGCGGCGCGCGAGCGCCCCTCGGCGCGCAACCTGTCGAAGAGCGCCTCGACGATCGCCCTTTTCTCGGCCACGCGCGCTTCGACGAAAGCCATGAGGTGACTTTCTCGGGCG
>DATHEQ010000329.1:0-11879 GCA_035318505.1 Polyangiaceae bacterium
GGTTTCGGTGGCGCCGGTTCCGTCGCGCCCGCTGTGGTCGATGATGCCGTAAACACCGCCGTGCTTGAGGGCGGCGAAGATGTTGGCGTTCATCCGGGCGCGGTCGGCCTTGAGCCAAACAGTGTCGTGGTAGAAGAGCACATCGAGGACGGCGTCGAGCTCCTTCGCGTCGGGCGGGAGCGGGTCTTCCAGTTCACGATCGACGCGAACGACGTTTTTGTTCACGGGTTTGGCGAGCCGATCAATCCAGTCCTTTTCCCCGTAGCTGTCGAAGATGAAATGGCTGTTCTGCGCGTAAACTTTGCCGCTCGGGCCCACCGCACGGACCAGGAGCTCGGTCGTGTAGCCGAAGCCGGCCATGATCTCCGCGACGCGCATTCCCGGCGCGATTCCGAAGAACTCGAGGGTCTCCACCGGATGTCGGCCTGAATCGACGGCCTTGTCGTCGGCCGACCGATCCGGCGCCGTGACGGCGTCGCGCGCGGCGCTGCGAACCGCGGGGGCGGCGGGTTCCGAGGACGTCGCCGGAGCGGCGGGAGCGACCGGTCCCGGTGGAGCGCCACCGCAGGCGAGCACTGCCAAGCCCGCGGCGAAAAGGCCGCATGCCACTGTGACGCGAAGGCCGTCGATGATGCAACCCCTGACGAGGGCTGTTCCCATGAGAGCGGGCGTACTGCGTACGCCGGGCGGCCGTCAAGACGACGTCGCCGTGGGTCGCAAAAAATTGGCGTCGTCGCCGAGTGCTCAACGGATTGGCCCGAGGGGGAGCGTGCTCGCCCCGGATCGCTTGCTCGAGTACGCGCTCATTTAGCTAGCGTCACGCGCGAGTCGACGTCGTGGAATACTTGCTTTCGTTGGACCCTCACCTGGCGGTCAAGGAACGGATGTGGAGCTCCACCGGTGACGTCGAGTTGGGCAACGAGCTCGTCTACCGCAGCGTCGTGTGGACGCCGTTTCCGAACGATCTACCGGCTCGTCACGTCGGTCGAATCGGTGGCGTCGCTCCAATCCGTCGCGTCGACGCCGTCGGCATCGGTGCTGTCTTCCTGGTCGGTGCGATCGCCGCTCGCATCGGCCGCATCGGGACCGGCGTCGGAGACGCAAGTCGGGAATTGAACACCGGCGGCGCGATGGCAAACCACGGAGCAGCGCGAGGCTGCACACATCCCATCGAGGATCTCTCCGCCAAACACACCAAACTCGACCCAGCGGGGGGCGCGGCAGAGCACCCTGGTGGCATCCGTGTTGTACCGTGCACCGACGAGCACGTGCGTCGACGCATCGAAGATGTACTCGGCGAACGCGTTACAGCCCGTCGGGCGCACCACGGTTCGCTGGCAACCGTCGTAGGAAACGACCTCGACGGTGTCGGCGCAGGGCGGCGGCACGAACACGCCCGAGCAAATGGCATCCGCGAGCCCCACGTTCGATTGCGGGCGCGGCCCGGCGTTCAGGGGCCCTTGCGCGTCGAAAAAACAGTCGAGCGACATGTGCGGCTCACACGTGCACGCAGAACCATCGCCGCTGTCCGGCTCGCTGCCGGTGTCTTTCACGCGAGCGTCGACCGCGCCGTCGCTACCGTCTGCGTCGTCCACTGACGTGTCGCGCGCATCTTCCGCACGATCGGGCGTCGTCCCGTCGGCGACCGCACCATCAGGAGTCGCGCCGTCCGGCTTCGCGGCGTCCAGAGTTGTGCCATCCGGCGCTGTGCCATTGCCGTCCGTCCCGACATCCGCGGCCGCATCGGGAACGCCCGGCGCCCTCGCTTGCCGAGCAAGCGGCAGAAGCCGCGGTCCAAAGCAGCAAAAGGACTCGTCGCCCGCTCGGACAATGTGCCACTCTCCGCATGAACGCACACTGACGCAACCGCCGTGCCCGCTTTCGAATACGACCTGGAGTGACGCACATCGAGACCGTCGGGTTCTTCGAAATCTTGCTCAGTGCGCGTCGGGGTCGACCGAGTCCCGAACGGACGTGGCGGACGTGGTGATGGTGTAGGGACCGTGGGTGGCGGTTAGGGTCGTTGTCCCCGCGGCACCGGCGAGGAAGTCTGGTCCGATACCGTTCCAATTCTCGTCTCGGCCGAAGACGGCGGGGTCCGCGGACGTCCAGTGGGCCGTTGCATTGCCGCTTGTGCCATCAGAAAAGTTGGCTCGCAGGTTGAAGAATTGCACCCTTCCTTCGGGAACCATCGCGTTTGCCGGCTCAATCGCCAAAAGTTCGGTGACGCTGGGATGCGAGGTGCCGTCGACGTCGAAGACTCTCGATGTGGAAAGGGTTCCCAGCGCGGCGGTGATGCTGACTTGCCCTGGACCGATGAACAACACGGTCTTAGTGACGGGGTCGTCAAAAGCTTGCGGGTCGTCGAAGAGTTGCGCGACGTTGGGCGCCGATGTCGACACGGTGATTTGGTCGTTCACCCACCCCCCGGCCCCGTCCTCATCCGAAGCGTTTACCTCGAAGACGCTCACGTCGCCGACGTTGAACACATTGCCGCTGAGCGCTATGGAAAGTGACGTGAACGGCTTGGGGTTTACCGTCCTCGTCGCGGTGAACGGATTACCGGCATAGACGGTCGAAAGCGTTACGGGTCCTGCCTTGAGGGCCGTCACCTTGTGGTTGGTTGAATCCACTTGGAGCACGCTCGGATCACTCGAAGTCCAGGTCACGTCTGCGTTCAGATCGACCGTAGCTTGATTCGATTTGTATCCGATCGCTCCGAGGGAATAGGTTCGGCCCGGCTCGAGCAGTGACGGAATGACGGGGTCAATACGAACGACCGCGGCCGGCGCTATGGTCATCTGCATTTCTGTCGTCACGCTGCCGTACGTCCCCTTGATGGTGACCGCGCCGACCGATTCGCCGAGGATCCAAAAGCGGGAGTCGTAGATAGTGGTCAGTCCAATCGCGGAGCCCGTGCCATTCTGCATCGACCAGCTGAGTGTCTCGGGGGCCGGAGTTTGCTTCGAGATCTCGCCCGACTCAAACGCGCCGGTATAGCGGTCATAGAACGTGCCGTTCACGGAGACCTTCGTCCGCGCTCCACTAGGAACGACCCAACGCTCGGCCGTGAAGCAGACGGAGGTCACGATCACGCAGTAGCCGCGCTTCGGAAGATCTGCGTCGGCCCCTGGAATCCTGCGCGGGTCAGCGAGACACAAGTCGCCGTAGGGACAGTGGTCGTCACAACGAAACCGATTTCCAGCCCCCGCCTCGTCGTTGGGCGCGAGGACGTCGGGAAGGTCAGCCTGGATGGGGGAACAATAGACACCTGCGTCCGTGGGAGGGGTCGCGGCGTCAGAAGGCGGCACAACGGCGTCGAGCGACACGTCCGGTGGCTGCACATCGGGGGGCGGAACGTTGACGTCAGGAAGGCGAGCGTCTGGCGAAAAAGAACCGTCAGGAACCCGCCCCGCATCCAAAGCTGGCTCCGCATCTGCCGACATCGGTGATCCGTCGCCCGCATCGGCAGCGGAACTCGAGCCGTCTACCTGCGGGAGCACATCGGCAGCACGATCGTCACTTCCATCGAGCGTCGCTGCATCTGCAAGTTCGACATTTTCTTCGCTGCATGCTGCCAAAATCATGAGCCATGCAGCGGCGAAGTGTGGACCGAAATGAGCGACGATCCGCAAGCTCCTTTTTAAGACAAACATCGGATATTATGAACATAAGCGTCAGGCCGTCGCAATTTTTTCGCGTAACAGGCGTCATGCCGTCAGCAAAAGCGCTTCCAGCACTTGATCGCGAAATACGGAGAGAGGCCGTATTCAGACACGACGTCGGCCTTGCACTGAAGGAGGGCTACGAGATCTTGCTGTATCGCGATCCGATCAAGCAGCCTGCGATCGCCATCCATCTTGACGAGCAGATCGAGATCGCTGTCCGGTCGGCCGTCGCCGCGAACTCGAGATCCGAACGCCCGCACGGAGCTTGCCCCGTGCATGTGCCCGATAGGTGGATCTCGCCGATGGGCAGATCGAGAACGTTCATCTATCAAGACCAGTTTCGAACGTCGCCCCACGCCAACCTCGTCGCGTCGGCGGGCCGCTCGCCACCGCAGATCGTAGGCGAGGGGAGGGTCCGCCTCCGCTCGTCAATGGATCCAATCACGCCGACTCCACTCGCGATCTTCGATTGAGCGCAGCAAAGCAGAAAGCAGCCGGTTCGCCTTTCAGCGATGTCTATCGGCTGCTTCTGCTTCTTCTGCACGGTTCTCACTCCGCGCTGCCTACTTTGCGACCCCGAGAAGTTTTGCGCAGTATGAAACCAAGGGGCAACTACTTGAATCACTGCGATTGAGGTGTTGCGGGATCGATTCGACTCAGTGCTCCTGACGGCCTAGGTAAGTCAGATGACGTTCGGCGATGGTTTGGGCGGCCGGGGTTAGGCTCGCAACGATGGCAGCTGGCGAGGTGGCTCCCGGCATCATCGTCGACGCGGCTATTCGACTCGGTCGGTCTCTGTTATGCGCGGAACGCGCGCCGTTGCAGACGAGCAGGTATAAGCGGTCGCCTAAATGCCGCGGCTCCTATTAGACGAGGACCTACCCCGATCACGGGCTCGCGCATTGCGTGCGCGCAATCTCATACTCGCGCTCGCGATTTTCGGCTCAGCTTGCACCGCCAGGCTTAGTCAGGACGCGCTCCTGGCACGCCGCACGGCGCCGCTGCCGGTCATCTCCGATCGGGTGTCGCGTACGAATGTCGAGCTGGTGGTTGCGCCGTCGGTCATCGTTCGCGGCTGGTATTTTTCTAAGCCGGGGAGCCGGCGCACCGTCCTGTTTTTCCATGGCAACGGCGCGGGCATCGCGTCTTCGCTTTGGTCTCTCTATTGGTTCGCCGAAGAACTCGACGCGGATCTGCTCGCCCTCGACGCACGCGGCTTCGGACTTTCCGATGGCGTCGCGAGCATCGACGATATCGTGGATGACTCGTTGCGAATCTACGATCACGCGGCGAAGGAACTGGGCTTCGACGACCGACCCCCGATCATCATCGGGCAATCCATGGGCGCGGCGTCAGCGATCCACGTCGCGGCTAATCGAAAGGTCGTGGCGCTCGCGTTACTTTCACCGCCCGGCTCGTATGAAGACATCGTCGCCGCGGCGAACGCATCGACGCCCTGGTACGTACACGTCGAGGCAGACGAAACGCTCCGACACCTGCGCACTTCGCCGCTTCGCGATCTTGCGAATGCCCGATCACCAACACTGATCATCCACGGCGCGCAGGACCGACTAGCGACGACGAGCGTCATCCGCCGGGTCCACGACGCCAGCGGTGCTTCGTTTCGGACGGTCTGCGAGGTTCCGGGAGGGCACGAAGATGTGCACGCCACGAATCAGCGGGTGCGCTCCTGCATCGACGAATTCAAGGCGACCCTTGTCTCAGCCGGCGGGCAAAATGACGCGCATTGAAACCAGCGTGCATCTGGCGACCCCCAAGACGTCCTGTGCGCAGGTGACGGTCAGGTGGCCTAGCGTCATCGCCGCGCCGTGCGGTCCCACCGTGCGAATTGATCCGTCCGTCTACGGAGTGCAAGGTCCGGCCGATCGCGCGTCTCGCCGCGTCGACGCTGCGTGCAGGCTCTCGGAGGCGAGTTCGCAATTGTTGCGGTGCCTTTGGAAATAGGCGGACAAGTTTTCAGGCGTGTAGATTGCGGTCACCGACTGCGCGGACGCTGCGCTCACGAGCCTCTCACGACGAGAAGATCCGGCGGGGCGAGGAATCGTGCGATAGTGCGCACTTCGACGAGTGCCGCCCGACGCGGCGCCTTCGGACTGCACGCGAACCGGAGATGCTGCACGATCCCGCCCGTCACGAAAGCCCAGCTGGCGCCCCTTGGGACGAGGCGGTCGCACGCGACGCGATCGAGCGCATCGTACGCGGCGCGGAGGCCGGCTTCGTCGAGGGGCGCGGCTGGCCCGCCCATCCACGTGACGTCGACGTCGGCGTCGACCCGCTCGCTGCCGCTCAGCACTCGCTGTACTTCGGTTCGGCAGGCATGGTCTGGGCGCTACACCACCTGCGCGATACCGGCGCGGCCGCGGTGCGGAGCGACTACGGAGGATTTCTGGACGAGCTGCTCGCACGCAACCGGGCACAGCTGAGCAATGATCCCACGGACCGGCCATCGTGGCTTTTCGGAGACACGCCCATCCTGCTCATGCAGCGTGCGCGCCGCCGGTTGGAGAACGGCGCGGCGACGATCGCCGCGACCATCGCCGCCAACGAAGATCACCCGGCACGCGAGCTGATGTGGGGCGCGCCGGGCACGCTCCTGGCCGCGCTGTTTCTGCATGAGCGCGAGGGGGGCGAACGCTGGGCGACGCTCTTCCGGCGCGGCGCGCGCTCGCTGCTCGCTCAGCTCGAATGGTCGGACGAGCACCGCTGCGCCGTGTGGCCACAACGTCTGTATTGCCGGTTCGGCCGCTACTTCGACGCCGTCCACGGGCTTCATTTCGACGGCGAGCGTGCTGTTGCGCGGACACTCACTGCTCGAACCCGCCGATCAGGCGCGCTGCCAGGAGGTCATCGAGACCACCATCTACCGCACCGCCGTCGTCGAGAACGACAGCGCCACCTGGCCCACCGAGCTCGGCGAGAACTGGCACCGCTCGAAGCGCCTGATGCAGTTCTGCCACGGCGCGCCGGGCTTCGTCGTGTGCCTCGCGCGCCTGCCAGGCACGGCGGCGGACGACCTGCTCGCAGCTGCCGGCGAAGCGACATGGCGCGCGGGTCCGCTGCGCCAGGGTTCCAACCTTTGCCACGGCACGGCGGGCAATGGTTACGCCTTCCTCGTGCTGTACGCGCGCACCGGCGAAGCACGGTGGCTAGCGCGAGCGAGGGCGTTCGCCATGCACGCGATCGCCCAATGTGACGCTGAGGCGGCGGCAATTGGTCGGCCGCGCCACTCGCTGTGGACGGGCGATATCGGCCTCGCGCTTTACTTACGCGACTGCGTACGGTCGCGCGCCGAATTCCCCACGCTCGACGTGTTTTAGGTGAGACGGCTAGAACCTGAGGCTGGCGCTCCCCGGCGTCGTCCCAGTGCTGCGCGCGCGCTGTGTTCTTGCGACCCCAACGGGTTTTGCGCAGTGTGAAACCGCGGCGCAAGTGCTTGAAGCTGAAAGAGAATGGCTCGCGGACGTCGCGACAGTCACGCTGAGAGCGTGATCCAGTGCCTACGGTCTCCGCGGTTCACTAGGCCAACAGCGGCCGGCTTGGTTCGTTATTATTTTGTCCTGGACATCTTCGGCGCGCGTGCGAACCTCGGCGAGACATGCGTTTCGACCACAACCTTTCGGTTTTGCTCGCCTCCTTCGCCGTCGGGATGGTCGCCGCATGCTCGGGTGACACAGAGCCTTCCGACCCCGGGAGTGTAGATGCAGCTCATGACGCCAGGAATGGCGCCGAAGCGGGCGACGCCGGCTTGGATCCCTTCATCGAGCCGCGCGACATCGGCGTCGATGGCGCGAACGAGGCGTCTGCCGACGTTACAATCGACCAGGTCGAAGCTGCAACGGACGCCTCCGCCGACCTGGCGATCGGCGACGCTACAGACGCGCCGACGGATATGCCAGTTGCTCCAGACACCAACGCTAACGACGCAAATGCTGACGCACCCGACGCCGCCGGCGCGACCGATGCGCCAGGCCCCACGAACCCCGAGACGAGCGTCGTCGCTGACGCGGACGCTGCCGATCCGGGCGATGCGTACCCGGCCGATGCGCACACGGCCGACGCTCCTGACCCGTCGGCGGCGGATGTCGATGCAGGTGCAACCGATGCGGACCCGACAGACGTTCAGACGACCGACGCAAACGCGGATTTGCGCACACCCGGCGCCGCCGACGCGACCAGGGATGCTGTCGACGAGAGTGCAGACGGCGAGCCGCCGAACGTCATTTTCGTGACCTCCATCTCATATCCGAGCGACCTGGGAGGTCTCGCTGGGGCCGACGAGAAGTGCCGTCAGCGCGCGCAGGCTGCAGGGCTGAGGGGCACCTTCGTCGCGTTGCTTTCGACCTCCACGGTCAACGCCAAGTCGCGGCTCGGAACGGCGCGTGGGTGGGTTCGTACGGACGGGAAACCGTTCGCCGACCGACAACAAGATCTCTTCAGCACATCGCCTACCGCTATCGACTCGGCTCGCACCTATTATCCGCCGAACCTGGACGAGTTCGGAAACGCTCTGCCCGCCGGTATCACCGTCTCGTCGGGTACCCGGTACGACGGTATTCTCGACCCGCAGGGCGGCAGCTGTAACGATTGGACATCCACGGCCGCCATGTCGAAGACAATCGGACGCCCGAGCGACGGAGCCCACGGTTACATCTTCTATGGCTGGTCATCTTGCCCTTATTCAGCCAACCTTACCTGCATCGAAATCTCCCGCACCTCGCGCGTCGATCCCCCTTCTCCGCCGCAAATCCGACGTGCGGCGTTCGTGAGCGCGGGGTACTTCTACCCGTCGAACGGGCTGGCCAGCGCGGACGCGATATGCACCTCCGAGGCCGCGGCCGCGAGCTTACCAGGCACGTATCGGGCATTTCTGGCGACGACGCAGGCATCCGCGATGTCGCGATTCGATGTGGGAGGGGCACCGTGGGTGCGCGTCGACGGTGTGGTCCTCGCTGCAACCGCGTCCGATTTTGCTGCGGGCAATTGGCTCGCCCCCCTCAACGTGACGGCCCGCAGCGCATACATCGGCAACTTTGCTGTGTGGGTTGGCGCTCCGGGACCATCTGCCTTGGGCATCTCCAACTGCAACGACTGGAAGCCCACCGACGCGAGCACGGAAGCGGCGACCACCACGATTGCCTACTGGGGCTCAACATCCTGGTGGATCGAACAGCCATGCGATTGGTTGTACGGTCGCGTCTATTGCTTGCAGCAGTGACCGCCGCCGCAGGGCACCCCATGCATCTCGGGGATGCCTACCGCTGGCTCGCGCCGCTCGAGGAGGCTCTCACACCTCCTGCAACCTGCCGCCCGAGGGCGACCCCAATGGGAATTGAACCCATGTTCCCGACGTGAGAGGCCGGTGTCCTAACCGCTAGACGATGGGGCCTGGAGCGACCACGCGTTTCATTGCGGTCGCTTGCCGTTCATCTAAGTTTCGTTTCAAAAGTTTCGTGGCTTACATACTTCGCTGGGGGACAAGGATTCGAACCTTGATAGCCAGAGTCAGAGTCTGGTGTCCTGCCATTGGACGATCCCCCAAGGAATCAGGGTGCCTCCAGGTTAGCGCGGGTCTTGAGCAGGGCAAAAAGTCGGCAGGGACGCGGAACCTATTTAGACGAGGGGCGCGTGTCAAGCATTGGTTCGCTCCGCCGCAGCCGAATCCGCGCGTCCCGTCCCGCATTGACCTGAGGCTGCTCGCGCGTATACTCCGGCCGCCGCACGAGTTTGCGGTGCTGTCACAGGCCCGGTTCGGGGCGAGGCGCGCAGGGCGCCGACCTCTCTTCCGGGCGTCAGCCGAAAGGGCTTTTTCATGATTCTTGGCGAAAAGAAAGCTGAACTCATCCAGAAGTACCGCACCCACGAGACCGATACGGGCTCGCCCGAGGTGCAGGTGGCCATCATCACGGCACGCATCGCCGAGCTGCAGGATCACTTCAAGATCCACGTGAAAGATCACCACTCGCGCCGCGGTCTTTTGAAGCTCGTCGGTCAGCGGCGCCGGCTGCTCGATTACCTCAAGCTGACCAGCATCGACCGCTACCGGAAGATCGTCGGGCAGCTCAACCTCCGCAAATAAAACACGTATTGGGGCGGGACCTCGTCGGTGCCGCCCACTCTCCGTAAGGCTTCGGAAGAAGGAGGACGCCGGCATCGAACCCCAGTCCTTTCCAGTCTATCTCTGAGCACGTCTGTAGGGCCGCTTCATCTTCGCTTCGTGCCCCTCACCGCTGACGGTAGCGGTCAGGAATCGAGGAAGAAGAGCTCACAGGTGCTCGGCGTCAGGCCGCACGACAGCGGCGCGCGCGAGGAGCGCTAATTCCAATGTCATTCGTTCGAGAATCCGTGATGGTCGGCGGGCGCCCGCTGACCTTCGAGACGGGCAGGCTTGCCAAGCAAGCGCACGGCGCAGTTTTGATCACCTTCGGCGAGAGCGTCGTTCTCGTCACCGCCGTGTCCTCTGACGACCGACCCGGCCTCGATTTTTTCCCCCTCACTTGCGAGTACGTCGAAAAGACGTTCGCCGCCGGCAAGATCCCGGGCGGCTTTTTCAAGCGCGAGGGGCGTCTGCGTGACGACGAAATCCTCACGTGCCGCATCATGGATCGACCCCTCCGGCCGTTGTTTCCCGACGGGTTTCGGCGCGACACGCAGATCATCGCGACCGTGCTGTCGGCGGACAAGATCAACCCCACCGACGTGCTCGCTCTCACGGGCGCAAGCGCGGCGCTGCACATTTCCGACATCCCCTGGAGCGGCCCCGTGGTGGGCATTCGCGTGTCGCGGGTCGAGGGGGAGTTCGTCGCGTACCCGACGTTCGAGCAGCAGGAGAAATCCGACATCGATCTCGTGGTGGCAGCCTCCAAGGACGCCATCGTCATGGTCGAGGGTGGCGCGGCGGAAGCCACGGAGAACGACATCGTCGAGGCGCTCATGTTCGCGCATCGCTCGGCGCAGCCGATCCTCGAGCTCATCGAGAAGATGCGCGCCGCGGTAGGCAAACCCAAGCGCGAATTTACGGCCAAGGCCCTCCCCGAGGACGTGCGAAAGCGCGTGGCCGCGCTCGTCGACGCCGATCTCGGCAAGGCGACGCTGGTTACCGACAAAAAGGCCCGCTACGACGGGTACAGCACGCTGAAGAAGAAGCTCGCCGAAACCATGCTGGGCGAGTTCGGGCCCGAGAAGTGGCTCGAATACGAGAAGCTCGTCAAAGAGGAATTCGAGGAGCGCAAAGCGCACATCGTTCGCGAGCTCGTGCTGACGCAGGGCAAGCGTATCGACGGTCGCGACACCAAAACGGTGCGCCCGATCATGTGCGAGGTGGGGCTCCTTCCGCGCGTACACGGCTCGGCGCTGTTCCAGCGCGGCGAGACCCAGGCCATCGTGGCGACGACGCTCGGCACCTCGTCGGACGAGCAGAAGATCGACGCGCTCACCGGCGAACGCTGGAAACGCTTCCTCCTTCACTACAACTTCCCCAGCTTTTCGACGGGTGAAACGAAACCAATGCGCGGCCCCGGCCGTCGCGAGATCGGTCACGGCGCACTCGCCGAACGTGCGCTCTTGCGCATGATCCCGGAGAGCGACAAGTTCCCGTACACGATCCGCATCGTCTCCGAGACGCTCGAGTCGAACGGCTCGTCGTCGATGGCGGCGGTCTGCGGCGGGTGTCTCTCGCTGATGGACGCGGGTGTCCCCATCAAGTCACCCGTGGCCGGCATCGCCATGGGGCTCATCGCTGACGGATCGCGCGTCGCCATTCTTTCGGACATCCTCGGGGACGAGGACCATCTCGGCGACATGGACTTCAAAGTCTGCGGCACCGAGCGGGGCATCACCGCCATCCAGATGGACATCAAAATCGCCGGTCTCTCGCGCGACATCTTGTCGCGCGCGCTCGAGCAGGCCAAGGAAGGGCGCAAGCACATCCTCGGCAAGATGCTGGAAGCGCTGCCCACGCACCGCACCGAGATGAGCAAGTACGCGCCGCGCATCACGACCATCAAGGTCAAGCCGGACCAGATCCGCGTCGTCATCGGCCCCGGCGGCAAGACGATCAAGGGCATCGTCGACCAGACGGGCGTCGCCATCGACGTCGAGGACGACGGGACCGTGAACGTCGCCTCCTCGGATCCGGAGGCGGTGAAGAAGGCGCTCGACATCATCCGCGGCCTGACGGCCGAGGCCGAGGTC
>DATHEQ010000330.1:0-14391 GCA_035318505.1 Polyangiaceae bacterium
AAGATCGGGGTGCGTCACATCGACGGAGGTGTCGACGATACCCACGACCACGCCTTGGCCCGTGCCGGCGAGGGGCGAACCTCGCGCGGCGAGCGCCGCCCGATAAGCATCGACCCGATTGAGCCGCGCCGAAACGTCGAGCACGGCGTGCAGGCCCGGCCAGATCGAGAAATGGGCGTCTGCGTGGGCGGCCACGAAGCCGGCCAGATCCGCGGGCGCGACCCGCACTGTGGCAAGTCCGCCGGACAACGGCAGCCAATCGAGCGCGCGCACGTCGGCAGAAGGGGGCACCTCGATGACCAGCGGGAGCCTGCCCGAACCGTCGGCAAGCGGATGCCGGCGCGGGCCACGGTGCGAAAGCCGCGCCACGAAATCACCGTCGAGGCGCATCGTGGCCGGGGCTGCTCGCAAAGGCGCGGCCAGAAAGACGACCGCTGCAAGCAGCTGCGCAGCCTTGCGGATCGCGGCGCGCCGCTGCATTTACACGGGCGGCACGAGGTGCTTTTTGGGCGGCCGCACTTGGGATTTTGCGGCGAAGTGCGCGAACCGCGTGGCAATCTCGGCGCGAAGTCGATCGGTCGGGATCACGTCGTCGATGACGAGCTCCGCGGCGAGGCCGTAGATATCGATATCCGCCCGGTACTCTTCGCGCAGCTTCTCGACGTAGGCCTGGCGCTCCGCGCCCTCGGGCAGCTCCTGAATTTTGTTGTAATAGACCGCGTTCACCGCCGCCTGGGGCCCCATCACCGCGATGGAAGCGGTGGGGAGCGCAAGGCACGCGTCGGGCTCGAAGGCGGGACCGCACATGGCGTAGAGACCCGCGCCGTAGGCTTTTCGCACCACCACCGACACCTTCGGCACCGTGGCCTCGCTGACGGCGGCGATCATCTTGGCGCCGGCGCGGATGATCCCTTGCCGCTCCACTTTGGTGCCGATCATGAAGCCGGGTACGTCGGCCAGATAAAGGAGGGGAATATTGAACGCGTCGCACAGCCAGATGAACCGCGCCGCCTTGTCGGCGCTATCGACGAAGAGCACGCCTCCCAACCATTTCGGCTGATTGGCGACGATGCCGACCACGCGCCCCTCGATGCGAGCCAAACCGGTCACGATCTCGCGCGCAAAAAGCTTTTTGATCTCGAGAAAGCTCCCCTCGTCGATGATGGCGTCGATGACCGCCATCATGTCGAAGGCCTTGTTTTCGTCGGCTGGAATCACTTCCGCCAGCGGTTTGGGCGCAGTTTTGGCCGCGCGCGACGGAGCCGCCGGCGGGCGCTCGGAGAAGCTCGCCGGCATCAAGGCGAAGTACGCCTTGGCGAACGCGATCGCCTCTTCCTCGCTCTTGACGAGGACGTCGCCACAGCCCGACACCGAGCAGTGCATCTTGGCGCCGCCCATTTCTTCGAGCGTCACTTTTTCGCCGATGACCATTTCGGCCATGCGCGGTGAGCCCAAGTACATGCTGGCGTTGCCGTCGACCATCACGACGATGTCGCAGAACGCGGGGATGTACGCCCCACCGGCTGCGGAAGGTCCGAAAAGAAGACAGACCTGCGGCACGCGCCCGGAAAGCTGCACCTGGTTGTAAAAGATGCGCCCCGCCCCGCGCCGGCCGGGAAACATCTCTACCTGATCGGTGATGCGCGCCCCGGCCGAGTCGACGAGATAAAAGAGGGGGCACCCGAGCCTAGTCGCGGTCTCTTGGATGCGCACGATCTTCTCGACCGTCCGCTTCCCCCACGAGCCCGCTTTCACCGTGGAGTCGTTGGCCATCACCGCCACGGTGCGCCCGCCGATGGTGCCGATGCCGGTCACCACGCCGTCAGCGGGGAGCTCGGGATCTTTCGCGTTGGCGAGGAGGGCGTCCTCGATGAACGACCCGTTGTCGAGCAGAAGGTCGAGGCGATCGCGTGCGAAGAGCTTCTTCTGCTGCGTGTTCTTCTGGTGGTATTTCGGGTCGCCTCCCTTTTTTTTCTTGGCAATCCTTTCCTTCAAATCATCGTCGCGCAGCATGGCTCGTCTCCAACGGTTATCGACACCCCGAGGGGGGGCAAAAGCGGGTATCGCGGTTGTTCTCGAGGACCACGGCGGTCGTCACCACCCCACCCACGATGACCGCGCCCGCGAGCGGCCACACGTACCACGGGACGCTCGCCGGTGCCTCGCACGTCTCCCCCAAAAGGTCGCAGACGGTGCGGCGCATGCCGGCGTCATTGGCGCTGCGCGAGAGCGTGAGCGCGCGCAGCAACTTGCCCGTCGCGGTTTCCGTCAGCGAAAGGCGATAGTTGGCATTCGCATCGGGGCGGGAAATGCCGACCACCTGCTCGGCGCGAGACCACGCGGCTTCGGCCCAAAAAAGCTCGTCCGCGGGCGGCATCGGTGCCTGCGCGTGGCGCACCGCGAAGAGCTGCGCGCTCAGCGTCGACCGGCGCGCCGGCTCGAGGTTGACACGGACCAAGCCGAACGGCTGGAGCAGGCGTTGCTCGGTGTTCGACTCGTAGCGAAAACGGCGGATGGTCACGAAATGATCGCCGAGTCGCGCGTCCGCTTCGAGAGGAGTCACGCCCGCCGCCTCGCGCCCGTCGATGAGCACGCGCGCACCGGGCGGCTCGGTGAGGATGCGAACCTTGCCCCGCGGACGCGCGAGAATCTCGTTGCGCGCGTCGACCTGTACCCGCTCGGCCTCTTCGCGATGAAGTCCGCTCGGAGGAGGCGTCTCGTCGAGCAACGCCGCCGAACGGAAGTGCGAGCGCGCTCCGCTCGTTTGATCGGCGAGCGTCAGACAAAAACCCGTCTGGAGGTGCAGATCGCGGAGCAGCGCAACCTCGCCGGTGGTGGCGATGACCTCGAGCGCATCGCTCATCGCTCCGGCCACTTCGCGCACGCAGTCGTCCCAGAGCGCCTCGCTTTCCTTCTTGCGGGCGCGCGCCAGCGCCAGGCGCACGGCTTGACCGCGCTGCTCGATGGCGATGAGGTCGGTCGAGACCACCCCGGGAGGGGGCAACGGCAGAACGTCGACCACCTGCCGGCGGCTCGCCACGACATCCCGTACCGCCCGCCCCCGCGCCGGCTCCGTCCCCTGGCCCACGCTCATCATCACCGTGGGGCCCGCTCCCTGTGCCGTAAGTGAAAAAGTGACGGCGAGGGCGGCGAGACGGCCGCTCAACTTGCGCAGGGGAAATCGATGGCCCACGGCGGGAGTCAACCGCCGAGGCGTCGAGAATGCCACGACAATTTGCGTCCCATACCCCGTTTCAGCGCTGGGAAGAACCCTCCATCCCTCTTTGACGCCTGCACCCTCCCCGCCGTAACGTGACGCCATGGAGGCCCAACCCTCCGAAAAGACCGTCCCGCCTTTCGGGCGCTATGTCATCCGAGAGCGCATGGCCGAAGGGGGCATGGGGGAAGTCTTTCTCGCCGTCGCGGTAGGCGCCGATGGTTTCGAGAAGCCGGTCGTCATCAAGCGGCTGCTGCCGAAGTTCGCCGGTCGCGCCGACATCGTGAGCCTGCTCGCCGCGGAGGCGAAGCTGATGACGCGCCTCACCCACCCCAACATCGTGCAGGTCATCGACTTCGGCCGCGGCGAAAAGGACGACTACTTCGTCGTCATGGAGCTCGTCAGCGGCACCAATCTCGGACAATTTTGCCACGCCTACACCGTCAAAGGCGAGTGCGTTCCCGTCCCCCTGGCGCTCTACATCACCAACCAGGTGCTGCGGGGTCTGGCCTATGCGCATGCCAACGCGTCGGCGGACGGCAAACGCCTGGTCCATCGCGATATCAGCCCGGGCAATGTTTTATTGTCCACATTCGGCGAGGTAAAGGTCGCCGACTTCGGCGTTGCGCTGGTGGCGGGGTCGGCCGATCTGCGCCGCGGCGACGGGTGGATCGTGGGCAAGCCGGCATATATGGCGCCGGAGCAGCTCGAACAAAGCGCGGTCGATGAACGAGCCGACATCTACGCCGTCGGAGCCGTGCTCTTTCAGGCGATTACCGGTTCGCTGCATCGCGGAGATCTCGAACTCGGCACCAAACCGATACCGACGGAGGTTTCGCCCCAGGCGCGCGCCGCGCTTACCCAAGCAGCGCGACCGGAGCTGGTCGAGATCGTCCTCTGCGCTCTCGCCGCCGAGCGCGAGGGGCGCTACGCGCATGCGCGGGAGATGGTCCGCGCCATCGAGCAACTCGTCGAGACGGGGCAGAAGATCGCCACTTCCGACGAGCTCGCGGAGGCGGTTTCGGCGACGGTCCAAAATCAAGGCACGGCTACCAAATCGGTCCTCCTTCTATCGGCGGACGACGACGGCTTTGGCTCGGGGACGGAGCTCACCCGGATCGGCGATGGCGAGGAGAAGCACGGCTTCACGCTCAAAATTCGGGAGGTACCGCCCGCCTCGCCACCATCCGCGACGACCGCGATGCTCGATGAGGACGAGTTGAGGCTGCGCCCGCGCCGGGGCCGGTGGATTGGCGTCGGGGTTCTCGCCCTCGGATTCATCGCCGTCGGGGTCGGCATCTTCTCGCGTGACCCGAGCGCTGCCTCGGTGGCGAGCGCTGTTGCAACGCCGCCTCTACCCGGACCGGCAGCAGCCGTCGTCAACGCCGACCCGCGCACTCCTTTTGCGACGCTGCCCGCTGCATCCGCGGCCGAGGTCCCAGTCGCCGAAAGACCAGCTGCAAAAACGGGAACGGCCGCGGGATCGACGAGCCGCAAAAGCGAAGGACACTCGCGCGGCAAGGAGACAGCGGGCAAGGAGGGTGCCGCGCGCGAGACCCCGGTACCCGCCGCTCAGAGTTCCACCTGCCGCGGACAGCTACACATCTACGCTTCGCACGGGTGGCTGCTTTCCGGAAATCCTGGGTCGGTCCAGGCACCGGGACGCTACGAGTGGCCCTGCGGCACGTTCGCGCTCAAAGCCATTTCGAGGGTCGATTCCGCCGACGTGCGGAGCGTGACGGTGACGATTCGGGAGGGCACCCCCGGTATCGTCGACTTGAGGTAACCGCTGCGCACTCGATCAGCACCGCGCGTGCCGGGAGGGCGCGTGCCCACGTGATTGCGCGCGCCGCGCATGATAGGGTCCTTTCGTGGTAGCGGAAGCCAACACCGTCGTCGTTCAGCCCGCGAGCAGTTCTTTCGTCGTTTCGTTGCCTCGGTTCACGGTACGGGTCGTCGCTGGACCCGATGCCGGGCAGGAGGCCCAATCGGTCGACGGGCGACTCAGCGTCGGCACCGCCGAAGGGGCCGTCCTCCGGCTCACCGACCCGACCGTCAGCCGGTACCACGTCGATTTCGAAGCAACCACCCAAGGCGTGGTGGTGCGGGACCTGGGCAGCACCAACCGCACCTTGCTCAACGAAGTCAGCATCCGCGAAATCGCCGTGACGCGCGATGTCGAGCTCGAGGTTGGGAGGAGCCGCATTCGGATCAAGTTCGACGTCGAGCGGTCCACGGTCAACGCACCGCTCAACTCGGAGTTCGGGTCGCTCATCGGGCAATCCACCGCGATGAAGATTGTCTTCGCGGCGCTGGAAAGAACCGCTGCCACCACCGCCCCCGTGCTCATCACGGGCGAGAGCGGCACCGGCAAGGAGCTCGCCGCGCGCGCCATCCACCAAGCGAGCGCCCGCTCGGCCGGGCCTTTCGAAGTCGTCGATTGTGGCGGGCTTCCCGGCTCCCTCATCGAGAGCGAGCTCTTTGGTCGCGAAGCGGAGGGCAACGACGCCGAACGCGAGGGCGCGTTCGAGCGCGCCGAAGGCGGCACGCTCTTCCTCGACGAGCTCGGCGATCTCCCGCTCGGTCTGCAGCCGAAGCTCCTGCGCGCGCTCGGTGAGGGCGAAATTCGGCGCGTCGGCGGCGCGCGCCCCAAGCAGGTGAACGTTCGCATCGTCGCCTCGACAAACCGCGACCTGCGAAGGCACGTGAACAGCGGCCAATTTCGAGCCGATCTCTACTACCGGTTGGCGGTGATTCAGATCCGCATGCCGCCTTTGCGCGAGCGGCTCGAGGACATGTCGCTCCTCGTTCGCTCCCTTCTCGGCGACATCGCCGAGGACCGCAATCTCGAGGTGCACATCGAGCCCGATGCGCAGCTCGTCGACGCGCTATCGCGGCACAGCTGGCCCGGCAACGTGCGCGAGCTCCGCAATTACCTGGAGCAGCTCGTCATCCTGCGTACCGCTCCCGACCTCGGGGGCGAAGGCGACCCGGCGAAATTGAGATCCGCGGCGGACGCGATCGCCGCCGTGCCCGGCGATACCAGCGCGACGCCCGCCGGCGTTGGGGCCGACGCCTTCGAGACCCTGCAGCGTCTCCCTTTGCGCATGGCGAAGGCCGAGCTGCTCGAGCGCTTCGAACGTCACTACGTCACCCAGCTCCTCCAAGCCACCGGCGGCAATGTCGCGGAAGCGGCCCGCCGCGCCAGTGTCGACCGCGTCACCCTGTTTCGCACGATCCGCCGCTATGGTCTCAAGGCTCACAATCCCTGACCGACGCCGTACGTCTGCCCGCATCGCCGGTGCAGGCTCGGTGGCAGGGGCGCTTTGGCTGACGCTTGCCATGGCGGGGTGTCCTTATCGCGAAAAGGACATCCGCATCAGCGAGACCGGCGTGACGTGGTTGGTGAACGCGTGCCCTCGGCCGGCGATCTTCCCACCGCCGAGCGGAGGCGCGGGTGGGGGCCCTGGGGGCGGTGGCAGCGGCATGGGCGGCTTCGCTGGCGTCGCGGGCTTTCCTCCGCCGCCGCCCGGTCCGGGTTCCGATCCGACGGGAAGCTGCAGCCTGGAGGGCCACTATCCTCCCAGTCTCTTGGGACGACCGATTGAAGCGCGCCTCTTTCTCATCTCGCCCGGCGATCGCAAGGTACAAGACGCGAGCAAATGCATGGGGCTGCACCCGTGTGGCGACGGAGGGCGCTCCGGGTCCTTCACGGACTGCGTGTCGAGCGACCTCAATCAGCAGCTCGACGGCGCCATGCCCAACGGGCTCGGCTACGACGGTCTGAAGAACCCAGAAGAGGCACAGCTCGTCCTTGCTTTTTACCAACCGGCAGACACGTCCGAGGAAGCCGGGGGCTGTCGCCGCACCGACCTCTTTGCGTGCGCCGGTCTCGCCGCGCCGCTTGGCGGCGGTGCCTACGACATCTCCTGCGCAAGCTGCCAAGGGGGCTCGCGCACCGCGCCCGGCACCGACAACGGGCCCTGTCCCAAGGAGCAGTCCCGCTCCTCGTGTTTCCTGCAGCTCTGCGACGACTTGCTGGCCAACAACGGCTTCGACTGACCGGTCGACCCCGCGGGGCGGCATTGCGCGCTACGGCTGTCCCGCGCGTGCCCGCTCCCTCGCATCCTCGAGATCGAGCCAGCGCACCAGCGCACTGCCCGTGTGCTGCGTGTAATCGATGCGAAGCTCCCAATCGACCTCGCTGCCGGGCATCGCGCCTTCGACGGCTTCCGGGCTCTTGAAGAGGTGGCGCGGTCCCGGACGAAACTGCTGGCGTAAGAGGAGCGCCAGCGCACGGCGAAGCTGATCGTCGAGAAGGGCGACTTCTTCCGACGCGACGCCCGCCCGCCGCGCTACGTCGAGCGTCGCGACCGCTGCCTCGCAACGGCTCGCCACCGGCGTGAGGCGCGGCGTGACCACCGGTCCGACGCCTATCGACCCGTCGGCATCGAAGAACGAATCCCCCTCGCGCTGCTGGATGGCGCGGCCGAACGCTTGCCAGCGCAGACAAAAATCGAGCGCCTTGGGATCCGGTGCGTGTGGCCAGAGGACGCCGAGGGCCTGGCACGTCCAGTGCTCTTCGCCGTAGTAGTACCGATCGCCGAAGAAGCTCCAAGCGGGACCGACGAGGTAGCGCAGCGCGCGCACCGCGGCATCGAGGTCGGCCGGATCTTTGGTGATGCGGTACGCCTTGGCCAAGGCCAGCGTCGCCTCGCTCGAATAGTAGAGCCCCTGGATGTCGACGGGACGACCGCTCCCCCGGTCGTAGTAGTGCATGAACTCGCCGTCCGGGCGCTGCTGAGATCGCAAAAAACGGGTCAGCCCGACCAGAGCAAAGGTGAAACGCTCGTCGATCTTCTTTTCGACGATCTCTGCTAGCGCGACGACGGCGAGCGCGGTCGACCCGAGGCCGATCGAATTTCCCTCTCCGACGCAAGAAAGCGAGCCGCACGTCGAGAGGCCGGAATCGGTCATGAGCGACGCCGCGCGGCGAGCAGCGTCGGCCAGGCTCGGATCCTTGGTCATGGCTGCGACTTGAGCGATGAAGTACGTGGCACCGGCGTGGCGCGGCCAGTCGTAGCCACCGAGATCCTCGTTGCCCGGCGCCTTCACCGTGTAACGAAACCTTCCCTCGGGGGACAAGCCGCGCGCGAGGTAGCTTGCGCCCGCCATGACGGCCTCGCGCACGTCTTCGCGACGGAGATTTTGCGCCGTGATGCGGGGTCGATCCGATTCCGCCTTTCGCGCCACGCGAATGCGGCGCAGGCTCGCCTGTTCGAGAACCGTTTCGCGACTCGCCTGCAGCTTGTCGGCGAGCATCGTCGTGAGCGCGCCCGTATCGACGCCGAGAGCGATACCGATGGAGGGGATGTGCAGACCGTGGTCGTAGAGCTGTCGCGACAGGAGCTCGTCGGGCGTCACGTGGACGGTGCGTCCGCCGAGCGCCGCCTTGACGCCGTCGTGGCCCGGAACGAGCGAGATGCCGAAGGCCACCTCGGGCCAAACGACGATCGGCGACTCGCCCACGATCGTTTCGAGCACGAGCTCGCCGCCCTGCTCGAGCGCGCGGTCGATGCGCGCATCGTGGCGCTGGCCTTCGAGATAGACGGCGCGTTCGACGAGCTCGCCGTGTCTCCATACGCTGGCCACGACCTCGCGGGGGGCGGACTCGTGCAGCGAAGTTACCCATCTCGTGAGAACACAAGCCGCCGCTAGAAGAACGAGATAGACCGCGACGGCGCGCAGCGCAGCGCGAAACATCACGACCGCGACAATGGCGCGGGTGGCGCGGGGGTTACGCTCGCCGCACGCCAGCGCCCGAGCCAGGCCAGCTGGGCCAAGGGAATGGCCACGAGGTACGGCAGCGCCAGCGCGGCAACGAGCCCGAGAATGAGCGCGCCTCCGCGCCCGACCGGCCCATAGATGCCGGAGAGGTAACTGGCGGTGAGCGCCAGCGTCGTCACCAGCAGAAGCCCGCACACGAGCGACGCGATGGACGCGCCGAGCGCGGCTCGACGGGCCCATGGGGTGTCGGCGAGGAGGCCCGCGCCGGCGGCACCGAAAAGCGCAATCAGCAGCGCTGCGCCGCTGTCGACCAGCCAGTGCCGCGCCGGCAACCCCTCGAACACCCCGAGGTACACGAGCATGGCGGAAAGGAGATCGACCACGCCGAACGCGATCGCTACCGCGCGCTCCCTCGCCGCCGCCTTCGTGGCGTCCACCATGGGTCGACCCCTAGCATGCGGCGGTCCGGGCGTCGTCGGCCCTCGAGGAGAACGCGCGCGCCAAGACGCGGAGGGGCAGAAAGAGCGGGAAGAGAAGGGGCAGCGCGCGCGCCATCCGCGCCGCGCCGAGAATACCGGCCGCGCGCGTGCCGTCGCGCTCCACGATCACGAATGCGCGCCCGCCCGCTGCGCCGGCATCGGCGCGAATGTCGAATCGCGCCAACCAATCGAGGCGCCGTACCACACGCGCAACGAACGTTCCCCGGCGGCTATCGGGGTCATAGACAACGGCGCGCTCCCGCAGCGCGGGGACGGCAAAAAGCGCATAAATCGCCAGCGAGAGCCAGGTGAAGAGCTCGACTTGCGACGTCACCTCGATGGTCAGGTGAAACATGACGCCCCACCACAGTGCAAACGCTCGCGTGCGCGGGAGGAAAAGACCCGCCGCCAAAAAGAGCTCGGTGAGGATGGCCAGCTTGGCGAGCGCGCTGGCAAGCGCCGGCTGTGCGAGCACCTCCATGAGCTCGGCGGGAACGCCCTTGGCGATGGCCATGGACGTCGCTCGAACGAGACGATCGCCGATGACGCGACCCTCTCGCCAATCTGCGTCGAGCAGCTTGGAACCGCCCGACGCAACGTAGATGATACCCATCTGCATTTGCGCGAGCCGCGCCGCCCACAGCGGCCCTCTCCGCGCTTTTGCGCTCGTCGCCGCGCGGCCAACGACGAACGCGCGATCGCAAGGCGTAAACGCCAAAAGCAGCGCGAAAAGCAAAAGTGCGTAACGGTTGTTGTGGTAGGCGAGCCGGTCGCACAAAAGAAGGTAAAGCCCGATGATCGCCGTCCCTAGCAGCGCAGGGCGCGCCCACCGGCCCACGACGACGAGGACGGCGAGCGCAAGCTGCGCCAGCGTGAGGACGGTGAACACCGCGCGCCCGGCAACGAGCGCCTCGGGAAGAAGAGGGATGTGAAACACGTCGGCAAAATGCGCATCGCTGCGCAGCGGCCCGAGCTCGCGCAGACCGCTCAAAAGGAGAAGAACGCCCGAAATAGTGCGCACCAGCGAGACCACGTAGGCGTCGTCTTCTTCCGTTTGCCAGCGGCGAAACAGCGACGTCATGGGTACCGCGCTCGGCTTTCCAGCCGCGTTTCGTAGCTCTCTCGACCGTTCTTCCAAATGCGCACATCGGCGACGAGGGCGCGCGTCTCGACGTCGCCTTGGAGATGGTCGGCCACGTCGTCCAGCGCTTTTTGCAATCGAAAGAGCTGGGCGGCCACGCCGTACGAAGCGTGAACGGGCCGGCCGAGCGTGCTCAAAATCGGATCGCGGACCCGATCGCTCCAGCGAAAACGACGCGCAGCGCCGCTTGCATCCATCGCCTCCCATGCGCCGTCGGTCGAAACCAGCGTCGTGCCGCCCCCCGCGGTACGAACGCGCCGCCCGAGGGCGATCGTCATCCGCGATGATTCGTTGAACATCTGAAACGAGAAAACGCCGTCCGGCCGACTTGCGGCCGTCAGGACGAGCGATGCTTGGATCGCCACATAGGCTGCGGCAAACCACGTTCGCGCGCGGATACCCGGATCGAGAACCCTTGGCATCTTCACGCGGCTACCAGTACCGCCATCGTTTGGGTCTTGCCAGAAGGATGCGATGCGGTTTCGGTCGCGCGAAAGGGCAAAGGCGCGTTAGAATCCGCGTGAGTGACTTCGCTTCCACTATTGCGTCAACCGGATTGCACGACCTTTCCGTGCAAAGAAGAGTGCTGCAGCGCAGGCGTCGACGTCTTCGCCGACGAGCGGCAGCGCATGATCGAAGACGGCGTCGCCACCGCCGCCGATTTTACCGGTCCCGACATGGACGAAGAAGATGAGCTCTATCGCACCGCACTCGGCCCGCGCGGTTGCATCTTTCTCAACCCGAGCCGCGGCTGTCGCTTGCACGCGATCGGCTACAAGCCTCGCGTCTGCGCCGAAGTCCCGCGCGACGCCGAAGAGGTTTCAGAGATGGTCGGCTACGACATGCTCCCCTGCCACGAAGAGTGGCAATGGGGCCTGGCTTCTACCCGGAAAACGGCAGAAAAACGCTGAACCCTGCGGTCGTCACGATATCGTTGACGATCTGGCTCACGCCGAGCGCTTCTTGCTCGAGAATGTGATCGCGTACGTCGAGCCGGAGACCGAACCACTTGCCGATGTAGATCTTGAGCCCGAACCCGCCCGATCCCGTGAGACCACGGCCGGTGCCGTCGTCGGTGACCCCCGCGCCGGCCGCCAGATAGAAATCGAAACGCGAGATCCCCGCCCCGAACCAACGCATCTTTCCGTAGGCGAGGGACCACACGAGGTGGCCGAAGTAGAGGTTCAGCGGCGTCGACGCAATGACCAGCTGACGGGGCACGTTGTTCGCGTTCTGGAAGGCGTCGATGAGATCGTTCTTGCGCTGGGTGTGCATGTACGAAGCCTCGAGACCGAGGTCTTCCGAGAAATGGAACGTATAAGCGCCGCCCCACACCGGCGCGCCCGCGTAAAGATCTCCTGCGTACCAGCCCCCCATGGGAGAGATCTCGTGGCGCAGCGCCTTGGTGAACAGTCGGTCCTGCACGCCGCGGTAGTGACGCCCGCCGATCAGCTCTTCTTTGAGGGTCTCGTCGACGCACTGCGCGTGGAGCACGCGACCCGCGCACAGCCACGCGACGAGCGACGCCCCGAAGACGCTCCACGCCCGACCATGCCAGAGCATATGGGTCCAGCGGTAACAGGTGACCTGCGCCCCGGTCAACGCTCTTCCAAACCGATGTCCGCCCACATTTCGGCTATCGCGCTGTCGTCTCGCGACGCGCACGTGTCACACGGTCGCGGGGCTGGCATGCGGCGCGAGCGCCGCTACAAGAAGCAACACCGCGTGATGAGACGCCTCCTTCCCTGCGCCCTCGCTATCTCCGGCCTCGATCCTTCGGGCGGAGCAGGCCTCTTTGCCGACCTGCGCGCTTTCGAAGCGGCGTCGGTATGGGGATGTGGGGCCGTCGCGGTGCTGACGGTGCAATCGACGGCGGGGCTTCGCGCGAGCGAGCCGGTCCCCACGGCCCAGCTTCTTTTGCAGGTACGCGAGCTCTGGGCTCACCAGAACGTGAAGGCCATCAAGATCGGGGCGCTGGGGTCGCTGGCGAACGTGCGCGGCGTCACCCGCTGGCTCGCCGGTCTGCACGGCAAAGTGCCGATCGTGATCGATCCGGTTTTGCGGGCTTCGCGAGGAAGGCGGGACGCGGCACTCTTGGAAAGCGCCGGCGTCGCGGCGCTTCTCGCCATGCTCGAGCTCGCCACCGTGGTCACGCCCAATGCGCGCGAAGCAGAAGCACTCCTCGGCTGGCGCGTTCGATCGCTCGCCGAGGCCGAGCGCGCGGCCCGAGCCTTGGTCGACCTCGGTGCGCGCGCGGCGCTGGTCAAGGGCGGACACTTGGGCGCATCGACCGGCGACGTGACGGACGTGCTCGCCGTGGGGCGACGCTTCATTCATCTTCGCGCGCCGCGCGTCCGTGCCGTACCGCACGGCACGGGATGCACGCTGGCTTCTCTCATCGCCGGAAAGCTGGCCGCGGCGGGACGCGCCGGCGACAGCGAGATCGTCGCCGCCGTTCGCTGGGCCAAGCGCCGGCTCGCGGCGCGGATCGCGGCTCCCTTGCGCGTCGGCGCCGGGCAACTGGTCATGTCGTGATGCGCGCACCGATTTCATCCGCTGCGCAGCGCTTGCTGGCGCTCGGCTTGGCCGTGACCGCGCTCTCGGCCCTGGTCGCGCGCGCCACGAGCGCCGCGCCCCCCACGCCTTCTGCTGCGGGACCCAGCACACTACCACCGCCGGCCCCCGGCTCCACATTGACGCAGATCGTCGCCCGGCTCGCCGCCGACATCGGCGCCGGCCTCGAGCCGACTGTCATTTGCACGGCGAGCTTGCGATCGGACGAGCCGGCGCCGCGCGGCGCCGAACTCGCGGGCAAATTAGCGGCGCTGCTCGCCGGCAAGCTCGGCGGCGCCGTCGCCCGCGTCGAACCGACCTCGCTCGCATCCGCGCAAGCCTTCGCGCGGCGCGCCAGTTGGCTCATCTACCTGCAAGCCGAGATCGCGCGGGGCCAGCTGCGCGTCAGTGCCGATATATATCCGGCCACGCGCAGCGTGTGGGAACGCGCCCGCGAGCCGGTCCCCGTACCCGCCGCGCATGCCCACGCCGCCGGGCGCATCGACGGCGAGGTGCGCTCCTATCTCGCTCCCGTGCCGCTCGTCGGAACGCGCATCGATCGCGCCACCGTCGACGACAAAGACGTCGTGGCATTGGCGTGCGGCGACATCGACGACGATGGAGTCATCGAGATCGTCACCCTCACGCGACGACGCATCGCCGTGGGCCGCGCGCGCGGCGGCCGTTTCGTCACCTTGCGCACCGCGCTGCTGCGCGATTTTTCCGGCGTTGCGCCGGCACCATTGCGCGAACCGCTGGGCGGCATCGCCATCCTTCCGTCGCGGAGAGGAGCGCCGCGTCTCGACGTCGGGATCTCCGATCGATCGCATGGCAGCCGTTTGGACGGCGCGCTCAAGCCCCTCGGCACCATCAGCGGCGTACCTTTCGCGACCTTCTTCGGTGATGCTTGTCTGCGTTTCCAGGGCTCGACCTTGGCGACGACGATCGGCAAATGCGCCGACGCCGATGCGGGGCCGTTGCCTTTCGACATCGATGGGCCGCTCGACGCCGCTGCCGCGGGGGCCTTCGTCACAGCCGACGGAGTGACACGCACCATCGACGCGGCCCGTGACCCGCGTACGGGCGAGGTGCAGATTCGCGCGCTCGGCCGCGCCTCGAGCCTCGCGCACGCCGGCGCGCAGATCGCGATCGCCGACCTCGATCAGGACGGCGCGCCGGAAGTGATCATGGGGCTCGACGTACTCTACAAGCCG
>DATHEQ010000331.1:0-5236 GCA_035318505.1 Polyangiaceae bacterium
CATGGACCAGTCTTCCTCGGGGCAATCGCCGGGACAGCCGTAAGCCCCCCGACCGTTCGCCCCACTCGCTTCGACCATCGACCGCCTCCACGTTCTGGCGGTCGACGAACACCGGTCGCGCAGCGCTCCCCCGCCGAGAGCCTCGCGCCCTGAAGACTCGAGACCCATTCGAAGGAGCATACCCATGTCTTTGCGCAAAATCTCCCACCCGCTCGCCGCCACCTTTCTCGCGATGTTCGCCGGCTATGCCGTCGGATGCGCAGCGACCCCGCCCCCGCCCGAGCTTCTCGACGCGCGATCTGCCTACATTCGCGCGGAGTCGGGCCCTGCGGCGCAGCTGAAGCCTGACAGCCTGCACGAGGCGAAAGTGGCGCTCGACAAAGCCGAACGCGCGTACGCGGACAGTCCGAGCGATCAGAGGACGAAGGACGTCGCCTACCTTGCGGTTCGACGCGCCGAGCTCGCCGAAGTCGAGGGCCGTGATGCCAAGGCGGCGCAGGACAAAGCCCGCGCCGAAAAGGAGCTTGCCAGTTTGACGCAAGTACAACTGTCGACGACGCGCCAGCAGCTCGCTTCCGCTGCGGATCGTCTCACCGGAACCGAGCAGCAGCTCGCCAGCGAGCGGGTAGCGCGCGAGGCCGCCGAGAAACGCGCGCGCGAGGCGATGGACCGGCTTGCCGCCGCCGCGGCGGGCAGCATCAAACAAGAGACCCGCGGCACGGTCATCACCATTCCGGGCAGCGTGCTCTTTGCCTCGGGGAAGACGGCTTTGTTGCCGGGGGCACAGGCCAAGCTGAACGCCGTGGCCGACGCTCTCAAGGACCAAGCGGATCACGAGATCACGGTCGAGGGCCACACCGACGCGCAAGGGTCCGACGCATCGAACATCGAGCTCTCACAGGGCCGCGCGCAGAGCGTGCGCGAATACTTGGTGGGGCACGGCGTCCCGGCCAATCGCATCAAGTCGGAGGGGCTCGGCGAGTCGCGCCCCGTTGCCGACAACAATACGCCCGAGGGACGCGCCAACAATCGCCGCGTCGAGATCATCGTTGCCCCGGCGAAGGAAGGAACGTCGACCACCGGGTCACAGGGCAGCGGCTCGTCGACACCGGGAACGATGGGCACGACCAAACCGAGCACGCTCGACAACTCCACACCAGCGCAGCCCAAGCCGCCCGCCGGCGGTGCTGCGCCCAACCGATAACCAGCGCAGTCAATCATCGCTTCGCATTTGTCATCTAATAACGGAGAAAAAAAATGAAATTCATGTCGTCAACATTCTCGCGATGGGCCTTGGGGGGAGCAGTGGCGTTCTTGGGCGCCTGCGGCGGTAGCAACACCGACGCAGCCGACAACACGCCTATCGAGCCGACCCGGGAAACGCGCATCAAGGACCTCGCGGCCGCGGCGTGCGATCGTTACGAAGCCTGCTCGGGCTATGGCAGCGGTCAGACGTACTCCTCGGAAACGGAATGCCAAGCCGACTTCACCAACAAGGCCGGCACGCTGTGGCCCGACGACAAATGTGGGAGCGGACGGATCAACAACCCGCGTTATGAGACCTGCGTGGCTGCGGCCAAGGACGTGGCATGCGGCGGAGGCATTCTCGACGCCATCGCGGCACTCAGTGACTGCAATGCAGGCCAGGTGTGCACCGACCCTCCGCAGTGAGGCACGGCACCGAAGAAAATTCCCAACTAAGGAGGAAGATATGAAATCGATTCTTGGTAGTGCAGTCGTCGTGGCGTTCACCGCGGCCACCTTCGTGGCCTGCGGCGGCAGTAGCAACGATCAGGCAAAGGATCCGAGTGATCAGCGCGCCATGAACCAGCTGACGCCCTCTCAACGCGAGGAATCGCAGCGTCGCGCCGGCAAGGAGGACCAACGCGAGCGTGAGCTCGCTAACGCCCGCGAGCCCCAACCGACGGCCGCCTCGAACGACGGGACCCGCACCACGACCGCGCTCGCCGTCTCCAGCATCTCCACCGCGCGCTGCGATCGCGAGCTCAAGTGCAAGAACATCGGGACCAACAAGACGTACCTCAACACCGACGAGTGCGTCACCAAGATGCAGAACGACAAACGCACGGGGCTCAATGCCAACGAGTGCCCGAACGGCGTGAGCGATAAAGACCTGGCGAGCTGTCTCAAGTCGATCCGCGAGGAAGACTGCGGCAACCCGCTCGACTCCATCGCCCGCTTGACCGCGTGTCGGTCGGGCGGGATGTGCCTCAAGTAAGCGAGGACATCTAGCCGTTGCGACGGCGCGGGGACCGCAATGGGTCCCTGCGCCTGCGTCACGGCGGCTCAGTAACGTTCGCCGTCGTTCTTCGGAGCGGCGGGCCACAGCTGTGCCGAGTGGCCGTTGACCGTCGTGCCGCCGAAGGAGATCACCGGCGCAGCAGTGATGAAATCGGCCGGGAAATTGAGCTTAGGCTTGGTCAATGCTTCCAATTTCTCGAGATGGGCCGGCGAGAGCTGGACGTCGAGAGCGCCGAGATTGTCTTCGAGCTGCGGTATCGTACGCGCTCCGATGATGGTGGACGCGATCCCCGGTCGGGATTGCACCCAGGCGATGGCGACGCGCGACGCGGTCGTGCCGAGCTCTTTCGCGATCTCACCCACGGCTTCGGTCACGTCGTACGTCGCGTCGCGTAGAGCGCGCGTGACCGCAGCGCCGCGACCCGCCTCTTGCTGGCCGTGTTTTTCGCGTGTGTATTTGCCGCTGAGGATGCCCGATTTGAGGGGCGCCCAGGGCGTCACGCCCATCCCGAGCTCGCGCGCCATCGGTAGCAGCTCGCCTTCTACCGTGCGCGCCAGCAGCGAATATTCGACCTGAAGCGCCACCACGGGCGCCCACCCGCGCAGCCGCGCCAACGTTTGCGCTTCGGCGCACTTCCAGGCCGGGGTGTCGGAGAACCCGATGTAGCGAACCTTGCCACCTTGCACCAGATCGTCGAGCGCGCGCATCGTCTCTTCGATGGGCGTCAGCGCTTCCCAGCAGTGCATCCAGTAAAGATCGATGTAGCTCGTCTGTAGACGGCGCAGCGACTGTTCGCACGCGGCCACGATGGATTTGCGGCTCGCGCCGCCGCCGTTGGGGTCCCCGGGATAGAGGTTGCTGAAGAACTTGGTGGCGATGACCAGCCGATCGCGCTTGTTCGGGTGGCGACCCACGTGGTCGCCGATGATCTTTTCCGAATGGCCCTTGGTGTACGCGTTGGCGGTGTCGATGAAATTGCCGCCGCGCTCGATAAACGCGTCCATGATCGCCTCGGAGTCCTTCACGCTCGAACCCCACCCCCAGTCTTCGCCGAAGGTCATGGCGCCGAGGCAAAGGGGGGAGACACGCAGACCAGAGTGTCCGAGGGTGACGTAATGGTTTAGGGGCATGGGTTCTCCTTGTCTGCCGGAATGAGAGGGGCGGGGAGTATACGGCACGCGAGGTGGGCCCGACATCGTGTAGGCTGGCCGAGCTTGGGCGCTCGAATCGTTTACCAAAAGACACGCAAAGTTCCCGATCTGTTTTGGAACATGTACGTGTGCCGGCCAGTGGCCGCGGTGCTCGTCAACGCCCTCAAAGACACGCGCATCACGCCCAACCAGATCACGCTTGCCGCCGTCGTCGTCGCCGTCGCCTCGGCGGTGTTGCTCCTGACGTTGCCGGGATACCAAGGGCTCGTGATCGCGGTGGTCGTCTACGAGGCATCGTACGTGCTCGATTGCGCCGATGGAATGCTGGCGCGCTGGCGCGGCGTGCAATCGACGCCCGGGCATCTGCTCGACTTTTTGATGGACGAGATCAAAGCGTTCGTCGTGCTCGGCGCGGTCGCAGTTCGCCTTTTTCTGGAGAGCACCGATCCGCGGTTTTTGCTGCTCGGCATCGGAGGGCTCGTCGCTTTGGCGTCGGGGATCGCGCTGACCACGTTTCAACGCCGGCCGGAGATCGTCGGCCCACCCACCGAGAAGATCGCGGCCCCCGCGTCGCTAGTGAAACGCGTGATTCGCGCGGTGGAACGGGTAGCGAAGTTCTTGATTCACTACCCTTCGTACATCCTCTATGCCGCGCTGGTCGGGCGCATCGACTACTATTTTTATCCTTACATCGCCGTCAATGCGGTTTACGCGCTGCGCGCATTTGCGGGCGTTGCCTTCCAATTCGGCCGCAAATAGAGCGGTCGCCGCCCAGGGCAGAGGCATGCGCCGCCGCGGCGTTCGCCTTTCAAAAACTGATCGGGATGTCGAACTGCACCATGCGAAACGATTGTTGCTCGACGTAACCCATCAAACCGGTGGATAGACAGATGCCCGGGCGCACGCGCGTGGAGTCGGAGACCTCGATCTCGAGGCGAGCGCCCGCGCCGGCCGTGAGATTGTCGCGCGCAGAGGGGTCCCGCTCGACGAGCGCTGGCGGCAAAAGGTAGTACTGGTAGCGGAGCTCCATTCCCAGCGAGAACTCGGGCAGGACGAGATACCCGAGGAACAAGCCAAACGTGGAGTTGACCTTGGCGCCATCGCCTTCGGCGCCGGTGCCTTTCACGCGCCCGCTGGGGATGATCGTTGCATCCACCTGCGCCGTGACGCCCCGGTGAACGATGGCCAAGCTGAGGCCCGTTGGAAAGCCGAGATCGTTGGCGGCGAAGGCGTTGTTGTCCATGCTCGAGCGCGCGAGCGCGCCTTGCCGATGCACGAAGACGCCGTCCACGTCGGCACCGTCTCCGCCGCTCGTCGCGAGCGGTAGCCCCACCGAGGTCGAAGCCGCGAAACGGACGATGGAGCCGACGGGGAACGCCATGATGGCGCCCAGGGAAGGATTCATGAACCCCGTTCGATTACGGTCGCCGTTGCCCACGCGGTTGTCATCGAATCCCCAGCGCGCTTGCAAGAAGAAGTGCCGCTGAAGTCGAAGTTGAGCGGAGAAGAAGACGACCGTTTCGAGCGCGCTCATGTCCGCGTACCGGTAAGGCGCGACAATCGTGTCGATGCGGATTCCGTTTCTCGGCGACACGCTGCGCAATTGAAACGGCAGCACGTACGCAGGCGGGGGAGCTGGTGGAGGAACGGTAGGGGACGGCGCCGGCGTGGCCAACGATACCGAAGAGGACGTGGGCGTGTGCGTCGGGCGCGGCGAGAACGTGGGTGGGGCTGACGACGCGGCGCGCGGCGCTGGCGGCGCGCTCGAGGGTTCAGCCGACGGTGCCGCTGCTGGTGCTGGTGCTGGTGCTGGTGCTGGTGC
>DATHEQ010000332.1:0-6492 GCA_035318505.1 Polyangiaceae bacterium
CGACGTCGGCACGCCGACCACTGGCCTGCGCGTCAAACCTCCGACTACGCTCGGGAGAGCGCCCTCCATCCCGGCCACGACGATCACACCGGCCGAGGCTTCGAGCGTTGCCCGCCGATCGAGGAGCCGATGAATGCCCGCCACCCCTACGTCATAGACACGGGTCACGCCGATCCCCGCCATCCGCAAGGTTTCCGCCGCTTCCTCGGCCACGGGAACATCGGCGGTCCCCGCCGTGACCACGGCGACGGAGCCGCAGGCTCGCGGCTTGATGGGCGTCACTTCGAGCGTCGCCGTGCGCGACGCCGCCACGTATTTGAGCTCGCCGAGACGCTTCTGCACGACGGCCGCTTTCGCCGCATCGAGCCGCGTGATGAGGACGTTCTGGCCCGTGCGCACCAGCTCTTCGGCGATGGCCGCGATTTGCTCGGCCGTTTTGGGCTCGCCGAAAATCACCTCGGGAACGCCCGTTCGCAGCTGACGGTGATGGTCGACCGTCGCAAAGCCGAGGTCGCGAAACGGCAAGTCGCGCAGCTCGGACAGCGCCTCGGTGATGTCCGTCTTGCCTGCGCGTACCGCTTCGAGCAGCGCCTTGAGACGCTCGACATCCATGGGGCGCATCTAGCGCAGGCATGCGATACTGTCGACCTGGATCGTCTCCTCGGAACCGAGCTTCACGTATGCCCGCCCCGCTCGCCCCCCTCATCGGATTCGCACTCGGCGTAGCGTTTGCTTGGTGGGCGCGCGAAGAGCTCGGCAAATCGGCCTCGGGAGCGGGCATCGGCTCTCGATCGCTCGTCATCGTGGCGCTCTTCGCGGCCATCGTCTTCGCTCCGATCGGCGCCTACTTTCTCGCCTTCGAAGCGGACTGGTCGTACGCCTATTTCATCGACACGCGCCGCATTCCCTCCGCGCTTCAGCTCGCCCTCGTCCTCGTCGACGCGGCATCGGTGCCGGTGGGGTTCGTCGTGGCTGCGCCGTTCGCGAAGAGCCGCAAGTTGGTGCCTCTTCTGATGATCGCGGGCGCGCCCATGGTGTTCACGCTGTCCTGCCTCGCTGCGACGGCGGGGCGCCTCGGGATCCAGGCGACCTACGCGCAGTACCACGGCGACTTCGGAACGCGACCCGTCTCGGGGAGCTCGCTCGGCTACGCGCTCCTCTGGATGGACGCGCTGCTCGCCCTCGGAGTCGCCTGGACGGGACGTCAAGTCCACAAGCTCATGCGAGGTTGATGCTCGGGGGGGTTGACCGTTCGCGCGCAGCCGGCCACTCTGCGGCTCTATGGCCGACCAATCCGTTGAATCGCTGATGGCGCTCGCGGTCGGGCTCGTCGAACGAGCTCGCCAGGGGGGCGCCGATGTGGCCGAAGTCGTCGCTCGCGCCGGGTCCGAGCTTTCGGTGCGCGTACGACTCGGCGAGACCGAGCTGGTGGAGGAAGCCGGCCATCGGGCGGTCGGCATGCGCGTCATGAAGGGCAAGCGCGTGGCGCTCACATCGACGTCCGATCTGACGGCGACGGGGCTCGACCGATTCATCGCCGATGCGCTCGAGCTCGCCGACCTCTCGCAAGAGGACCCCTTTGCGGGACCAGCCGACCCCCAAGAGCTCGCCCAAGGCCCATTTGCAGATCTCTCCCTCTTCGACCCGGCGATGGGCGAGCTCGACGCCGCGCAGGCCATCGCGATGGCACGCAAGGCCGAAGACGCAGCCCGCAAGGCCGACCCGCGCATCACCAACAGCGAAGGCGCTACCGTGTCGCGCACGGCCGGATCGGTTGCACTTGCACTGTCGAGCGGTTTTCGCGGTGGTTACCGCGGATCTTTCGCCTCCGTGCACGTGGTTCCGCTGGCCGAGGACGAGGGGGGCAAGAAGCGCCGCGGCTCGTACTATTCCGCCAAGCGTTTCTTGGAGGATCTCGAAGATGCCGAAGAAGTCGGCAAAGAGGCGGCGCGGCGCACGCTGCGCAAGCTCGGACCGCGCAAAGTCGCCACCTGCGAGGCTCCGGTCGTCTTCGATCGCGAAGCGGCGCGTTCCATCATCGGCAGCTTTGCCGGCTGCGCGACCGGTGGCGCTATTTGGCGGAAATCGAGCTATCTCGCCGGCCGCGAAGGCACGGAGGTGGCGAGCCCGCTCATCACGCTCGTCGACGATCCTCACCTCGTGCGCGGGCCGGGCTCGCGCCCCTTCGACGGCGAGGGATTGAAGAGCCGTAAGAACACCCTCGTCGAGCGCGGCGTCCTCAAGATGTACCTCTGCGACAGCTACAGCGGGCGCAAGCTCGGCCGGCCTTCGACGGCCAACGCGTCGCGGGGCGGGGGCGGAGGCGTCGGCATCTCGACCACGAATTTCATCTGTCAAGCCGGCGATAGCACGAGCGAAGCGATCATCGCCAAGACCGAGCGCGGACTTTACGTCACCGAGATGATGGGCTTTGGCTTCAACGCGATCACCGGCGACTTTTCGCGTGGCGCAGCGGGTTTTTGGATCGAAAACGGCGAGCTCACCTACCCCGTCAGCGAAGTGACCATCTCCTTGAACCTCGACCAGCTGCTCAAGCGCATCGATCTCGTCGGCAATGATCTCGATTGGAAAAGCTCGGTCGTCGCGCCCACTTTCCGCGTGTCCTCGATGACGATCGCGGGGACGTGAATCAGCGCGGCGCATTGGGAGCACCCGGCGTGGCGCTGCCGTTGGGGCTGGCGACGAAAGACTCGAGGTCGGTATCCAGTGCATCAGGCGTGACGCGCGCGTTGGAGACGCCGCTTTTGGCTTTCAGCGCCGGAAACGACGAAAGGAAGTCGCCTGCGCCGTCGCGCAGGACGAGCCGCTCGCCCTCGTTGGAAAGGCCGTCACGTCCGAGGGCCGGCACGCGCACGATCAGGGTGCCGGGCGCGGCCACCGGGTCGACACCGTCGTCGTCGACATAGGCGTCGGTGACGACGAGCGCAAAGCCGCCCGGCGCAAGCACCCCGTCCGGAAAGATGGCGCTACCTCCGCCCGTTTCGAGCCCGTATCCCCCGATGGCCACCGGGTAGAGACCATCGTTGAAAAGCTCGACCCATTCTTGCGCGCGTTCGACGCCGGAAGGGTTCGCCATCACTTCATTGATGACCACGTGCGCCTTGGGAGGCGCGGGGTCGACGGCGATGTCTTGTTCGAGGCGGCCACCGCTCGCGTCGAGCACCGCGACGTGAAAGCGTGCATTCGCAGGCAGTGGACGCACGACGAAGGACCGTTCGCCGCGACTGCGTCGGACGATCGTCGCCGCGCCCTCGATGGTCCATAGAACGGGCTCGCTCGGGGGACGTACGACGATGCGATCGTCCGCCACACTAGCGCACCCCGAACCGAAACCGACCTCGCCCGACCGGCAAGGGACGGATTCGGGCGGAGGCACGTGCGTGCCCGGCCAGAGCACGACGGGCTCGAGCAGCGCGATGGCACCGCCAGCGAGCGGCACCCAGGCGGGGGTGATCGCCGGGCTCACCGCGGTCGGCGCCGCATCGGCGAGTCCAAAGGCGATGGGAAACCAACTCACGCATGCAGCTGCCGCAACCATCCCGCCCGTGCCTCGCGCAAGGCGCCCGGGGACTGCGGCTGGCGCGAGGGTCACGGCGGTATTCTCGACGGCGAGCGCATCTGGCCCGCACCAGACCGCCGCCGTCGCGGGCAAGGTGGGATCTTCCGGGTCCGGCCAGAGGCGCGTCAAGATCCGCGGTCCATCGTCGGCGGCGATCGTGAACGAAAGGGCGACCGGCGGATCGCTCACGCCGACGGTGTACAGCGTTCCGGCGGCCAGCGACGCGAGCGGAGCGACGACGAGCGCCGTGTCCGAGGAGGTGAAAACGAGCACCGGTTGCGCGCGCGCAGAGAGCGCCTGAGTGATGGCCGGGCGCGCAAGGTCGCGCAGCTGGGTCGAGGTGAGCGTACCTTCGACCAGCACCACGCGAGGCCAGGCGAATTCCCGCGCCAGCTCGACCTCGATGCGCGTGATGCGCGTGACCGCGTCAGGGGGGGCGGGCGGGTCGAAGCTGAGGCGTGGCTCGGCCGCTCCGTCGGCGGACGCGCCGCCATCGGCGAGGACGCCATGGTGGTCCCACGCGGGCAGCGGGGTCTGACAAGCCGAAAGACCGATCAACGCCCAGGCCATCAGTCTCGCGCGCGTTCGTAGCCAAGCCCAAGCCATGCCCCTCCGCTCGGCCATCACGCTCTTCGGTTGCCTGGGTCCGCCGCCTTTTTTCGCTGTATGCTCCTCTCCGCTTGAGCCCCGACGAAATCAAAGGACTGCGAACCGCGCTCGCGTGCACGACGCGCGAGCTCGGTGACGCGGTGGGCGTCGATCAAAAGACGATCATCGAATGGGAGGCGGGCCGCCTCTTTCCCACGAAGAAGTTCGTCGACCGGATGCTGGCACTGAAAGAGAAAGGCCCAGGCGCGATCCCTAAAAAGGCGCGCGGCGCCGCGCCCCCTCCCATGCGTGTGCTTGCCGACCCGGGTCTCTGGGAAATCGTGCGCAAGCTCGTCGCACACAAGCGACTGCGCGACGAGGTGGCGAAGCTGGCCGCCAACTACGCCGACCCCGCCGAAGACGGCGGAGCCTCGCGCAATTGACGACGTTTAGGCTTGCGCTTCCGATTCGTCGGGATCGGAACCGGGTTCGATGCCGTTCTCGTCCGACCCTTGGAGATCGGCGTCCGGCGTCGGCTCGAGCGCCTCGACGGAGGTGTCTGGCTCGGTGGGGCGCTCGAACCATTCACCGGGCGGACCGTCGGAGGGCATCACCCTAGCCGGGTCGCCATCAACGTCAGCGGCGCTTTCGACCGGCGCGCCGGGACCGACCGCCGAAGCCGCCGCAGTGAGCGTCGCGAGATCGGAGTCGGTGGGCGCGTCGGGAGAATCGGCCATCTCGCGATCGTACACGCGCCGCGAGTCGTCGTTCAGCTCGGTGAACTCGCGCAGCGACGGCAGATCCTTGAGCGCCTTGAGACCAAAGAACTCGAGGAACGTGTGCGTCGTTCCGTAGAGAAGCGGGCGGCCAGGTTCGTCCTTCTTGCCGAGAATTTTGATGAGACCGCGCTCGAGCAGCATCTTCATCACCGGTCCCGAATCGACGCCACGCACCTCGTCGACCTCGGGGCGTGTGAGCGGCTGTCGGTAGGCGATGATGGCCAAGGTTTCGAGCTGAGCCCGCGTCATCCGTACCGGCTTCTTGGCGGCGGCGTCGCGAACGAACGGCGCGTAGGCAGCGTTGGTCCGGAAGATGAGACCACCCGCGACCTCGTCCAGATGAATCCCGCGCCGGGCATAGTCCTGACGAAGCTCGTCCGCCAACGCCCTCACGAGCTTGCGGTCGGCACGCCCCGCGGCCTTGGCGATATCGTTGAGCGAGAGCGGCTGGTCGGCGACGAAGACGAGCGCCTCGATGAGGCCCTTGAGATGCGCCCGGGTCACGTCGACGGCGGGCATGGTCACGGCGGGCAGCTCCGTTTCTTCCGGCGCCCAAAGCTCTTCTCCATGGGCGTCAGGTACGGTCACCTCGTCGACGGCGGCACCCTCGTCGACGGCTTCAACCTCGTCGACGCCTTCCGCCTCGGCGGACGGCGGCGCGTCACCTTCGAGGACCGCCTCCGTCGCGACGTCACTGGCGTTCTCCTCGGGATCCAACGGGGCGGCCGCGCCGTTCGACTCCTCAGCTTCCACCTCTGACGCGGACACAGGGGCGGCGCTGGCCGCCGCAACTTCGTCGATCTTCACCTCGGGCTGGTTCACCTCTTCGCGCGAGCCAGCCGGCACGACGTCGGACGTGAGAACGATTCGTCTGCGCTTTTTGTTTTTGTTGGACATGGATCTAAACGGATGGGTCGGGGAGCTCGGCCGCCGCCGCGTCGGCGTCGACCATGGCAGTTTCGATGAAAATTTCGGAGAGCGGATCGGTCTGATAAAGGCGCGTCATCCTGAGCCGCGTCATTTCGAGCAGCGCGAGGAAGGTGATGATGAGATCGAATTTCGAGCGCTGGCCGTCGAAGAGGTCTTCGAAGCGGCATCGACCCTTGCCCGAAAGCCTCTCCATCACCTGCGTGATGCGATCGGTGATCGACATGCGATCGAACGACACTTCGTGCTGGAGGTCGACCTTGGCCCGCGACAAGACTTTTCCGAAGGCGTCGAGCAGCGTCCACAGCTCGACCGGCGCGAGAGGCGCGGGGCCGTCCGCTTCCGGCGCCTTGGTGCCGCGCAAAAACACGTCGCGCCCGAGCGCGCCACGGTCGTTCAGATCGGCGGCGGCCTGCTTGTACTTCTGGTACTCGAGCAAACGGCGGATGAGCTCCTCGCGCGGATCCCCCGCCTCGTCCTCCAGGCCTTCGTCGTCAGTCGACGGCTCGTCGGGCAAGAGACTCTTGCTCTTGATGTACGCGAGCGTCGCGGCCATGACGAGGTACTCGCTGGCGACGTCAATCGAGAGCTCCTGCATCAGGTTGATGTAGGCAAGGT
>DATHEQ010000333.1:0-10402 GCA_035318505.1 Polyangiaceae bacterium
ACACCAGCAACGTCCAGGTGCGCGAGATGCGGCTTGTTGGCGAGCATCTCGCGCACCTGGACGTTGCTGGTGTGCGTGCGCAAAAGCAGTCCGGGGCGGATCCAGAAGGTATCCTGCATGTCCGTCGCCGGGTGATCGGGAGGAAAACCGAGCTTGGTGAAGTTGTATTCTTCCAGCTCGACCTCGGGCCCGTGGCCAATGACGAAGCCGAGGTCGCGAAACGCCGTCACCACGTCGTTCATCACTTGCGTCAACGGATGCAGGTGACCGCGCGGGGCGGGCACACGCCCCGGGAGCGTGATGTCGAAGGGGGTAGCGTTGAGATCGGCCTCGCGCGATGCGCGCTCGATGGCCCCTAGGCGCTCGACGAAGGCCGTCTCGACCTCCGCCTTCAGCTGGTTCACCTTTTCGCCGACCACCTTGCGCTGCTCGGCGGGGAGCGCGCCCATGCGCCGGAGCAGCTGGGTAAGCTCCCCCTTTTTTCCGAGGACACGCGCGTGCGCATCGCGCAGCGACTGCTCGGCGGTGGCCCCGGCGAACGCTTGGCGGAAGTTGTCGCCGAGGTTTTTTAGCCCCTGTTCGATTTCCGCTGCGGGGTCGTCGCTCACCGTCTAGCAGTAGCTCCGTCGGATTCGCGCGGCCAGAACGAACCGCCCGCTTTTACGGGCGGGCGGTTTGGGCGAGCTTGGTCAGCGCGGCGAAGGCGGAAGGGTCGACCACGGCGATGTCCGCCAGGATCTTGCGATCGATGGCGACGTTCGTTCGTTTGAGTTGACCCATGAGGCGCGAGTACGTCGTGCCGTTGGCGCGCGCGGCGGCATTGATGCGTGCCACCCACAGCCGGCGAAAGTCGCGTTTGCGGCGCTTTCTGCCGATGTATGCGTACTGCCACGCCTTGTGAACGACTTCGATGGCGACGGCGAAGAGGCGGGACCGACCGCCCCAGAAACCTTCGGCGCGGTCGAGAATGCGGTTGCGGCGGCGGCGCGCCTTGAATCCACGTTTGGCTCGGGGCATGGCGTCTTACCTCACCCGTACGGGAGCATCAGTTTGATGCGCTTTTCGAACGACTTGCTCACCATGTCGTTGTTGCGCAGACGCCGAAGGCGCTTGCGCGACTTCTCTTGCATCCCGTGGTTGCCGCCGCCTTTGGAGCGGCGGACGCGGCCCGATCCCGAAATGCGGAATCGCTTGGCGGCCGCTCGGTTCGTCTTCATCTTGGGCACGGTAGGCTCCTTGTCCGCGCTCTCGGGGGCTGCCGGGTGACCCCGGCGCAATTCGACGCGCCGGTGGATGGCATTGCAGGGCCCTCGGAGAAGCGGGGGGGCGAATCTTTGAAGCAGTCGGGGGATTCTGTCAAGCCGTTCGCGAAGATCCTCCGACTCGTGTGCTGTCGCCGTTTCTCGCCGCGATCGCGGCGATGGTGGGAGGCGGCCGGCCATCCCGGCGGATTAGGGGCAGGTTTTCACCTGAAAGCGCCGCGTCTTCAGCAAGGCTTGGGTCGCTCCGCGTTCGACCCACGCCACCATCATCAAGCCGCCCGGCGTGATTGCGACCGAGGTGGGGCCCACGTTGACCGCGGGCGCGTTCGTGAGCGTGACGAAAAAGGTGGCCGGGTTCATCGCCGTCGCGGCGAGCGCCGGACCTCCGTCTTGTGTGGTCGTCACGCGCGTGATGCCACCGAGGAGGGCCGTGGTCACGATGCTCGGCCGGGTAGGGTCGGACGCGGTCACTTGAAAGACGGCCGCCATATCACGGTCAGCCGTCGCCCCCGTGACGCGCGCCGACGCCGCCGCGGGGGACGTCGCCGCCAGCGTGCCGCCGGTGCCGGCCGGTGCTCCCACGGCGGGACATTGCATGCCGTCGCAGCTCGACACCGCGTAGAGGAGCGAAGCCGCGCCGGCGCGTTCGAACGACCAGATGACGAAGTTGATGGGGACGGTGCCCTCGGCGGTCGCGGTCGTTGCCACGCCGCGCCGCCGCGCACTGGGAATGTCGCCGATGAGCGTCGTCAGCACGTTGCTGTTGCGCGTCCAGAGCTCGGTCTCGCCCTGGTCGTCGGTGCTGCCGAGATCCGTCGTTTCGAGCGCCGCATGAACACCCGCGGTGGCGGCGAGTGGCGAGAAACCGATGACGCGCTTCGCGCTATAGACATCGCCCGTGCTGTTGGCGTCGAAGTAGAAGAGCTTTCCTTGCTGAATCCACATGCCCACCGGCTCGCCGAGTCCGCTCGGCAGCAGACGCGGCGCGGGACCGCGGGGGCTGACGTCGAAACCGGTGACACCGAGATCCATCTTCGTGGGTTGCATCGGAGAAACGCGCAGATTCGCAAGGTCGATGTCCAGCTGGTACATCCCCGTCACCGCGGCGCCGGTCGGCTTGGCCGCGGCGAGGAGCCGGATTCGGCGAGGAATGCCGCGAATGATCATGCCGGGGCTCGACGACACCGAATCGAACCTGTTCGAGCTGATGGCGCTGAGATCGGCGGAGGTGGGGCTTATTTCGGGGCGCTCGTCGTATTTGCGAATGACGATGTTGCTCGTCGTTCCGTTGCGCTTCCAAAAAGCGAGCACGAGGTCGGTGCCGTCGGCGACAAGGCTCGGATAGCCGATGTCTTCAGCCTGATCGGCGGTTTCGGCATCGCCCGCCACGGAAACCACGCCGAGCCCGGTGTGGGCGCGCGGCGGAGCGCAGATCTTGTCCTTGCACTCGTAACGCGTGCACCCTTCGACGGTCTCGAAGGGCTGGCAGTCGACGTCCGTGCTGCAGGCCGCGCCCGCATCGCGACCCGCATCGAGATCGCCCGTGCCGCCGCCTGCGCCCGCACCGCTCGAACCGGCCGCGCCGCTCGCTCCGGCCGTTCCCGCTTTCTGCAGCGCATCGGTATCGAGAAGAAGGCTACAAGCAGAGGCCCCCACGAGGGACATGGCCAAAGCAAGGCGGAAACATCGCATTCGCAGCTCCTTCGCTGGTGAGGGCAACTCAAGCTTCACAAACCGCGCTCGCCGGCCTCGCTCAGAACCGCCAGGTCGCTTGGAGCCTGCCGCCGTGCGGGCCAACCCCACCCGCGATCGACGGTTTGGACCCGCTGGCAGCGTCGGATGAGCCGCTCGAGGTAAGAAGAAGAATCGCGCCGACGCCGACTCCGGCGATGGCCACACCAGTCAAGACGTCGCTGACGAGGGCCATCGATTCGATCGACCTCACCGTCTTGTCGGTGCAACTCGGCTTGCACTCTTTGTCCGCGTCGTCGTACTTGCCTTTGGCGACGAGACCGGTCACGACCGCTCCGATCGCGGCGGCGCCGCCTAAGCCAAAGGCAATGAAGGCGGGGGCTCGATTGGGACCGCTCGCGGGCGGCGCCGCGGGAGAAATGGTCACGGGTGCGGGCGCGACCGTGGCGACGGGCGCCGGGGGCGGCGCGCTCGAGGCCGGGGGCGCGGAGGACGTCGGCACCGGAGCAGGCGGGGGCATCGCTTCGATGCGCTTCTTGAGATTGGCGATGCGTGTCTCGTGCGTCGTGCGCTCCGGGGTCTTCGGATCTTCGTCGAGGTATTTGGTGAGCGCGTCGACGGCTTCTCGTAGTTTGCCCATGCGCTCGTACACGTTGGCGATGTTGAGGAGCAAAGGAGGCCGCTTGGAGAGCGCGTAGGCCGACTGAAATTCGCGTAGGGCGTTTTCGTAGTCACTCTGTTGAAGGTAAGCCGCGCCGGATTCGAAGTGCCGTCGTGCATTCTCGTCGTCGCTCTGCGCGCCGAGGGGCATCGAGCCCGCGACGAGCGCAGCGCAGAGCCCAAGGGCGACGATGGGGTGACCGCCCCGCCGTCCCCAACGAGATCTACCGACGCCCGACAACGACGTAGTCGTGTTCGCCATGGCTTGCCTTTCGACCGAAGCGGGTAGCGAGAGCGCCCAGCATACCTGGGTAGCAAGATTAGGTCAGCCTCGCCGTTGGCACCGCATTTCTGGGGAAACGCGGAGGAAACGCAGGCCGGCGTAGGGAAATAGGCGCGAGCCGTTCGAGCCGTTCACGAAGGCGTGTCGCGGCGACTCGGTCGGGCGCCTCGCCCTCTTGGCGGCCCGATGTCGGGGTGTGCGGGCGCTCATCGAGCGAGCGCGGTTTTTGATATCAAAAACCATACGAAAAGCATCGCGGATCTGCTACTGCGAGCCGGCTGTCATGCCCCGCCGAAACGACCTCGAGAAAATCGCGATCATCGGTTCGGGGCCGATCGTGATCGGGCAAGCCTGTGAGTTCGACTATTCGGGCACCCAGGGGGCCAAGACCCTCACCGCGCTCGGCTACCAGGTGATCCTCGTCAATTCCAATCCGGCGACGATCATGACCGATCCCGAGCTCGCCGTTCGGACCTACGTCGAGCCGCTCGAGCCCGAGACGGTGGCGCGCATCCTCGAGCGAGAGCGCCCCGACGCCCTTCTGCCGACGCTCGGAGGTCAGACGGCGCTCAATCTCGCGCTCGCGCTCGACGCGGATGGCACGCTGAAAAGACTGGGCATCGAGCTGATCGGCGCCGCGCCGGCCGCCATTCGCAAGGCCGAGGACCGGCTCCTCTTCCGCGAGGCGATGACGAAGATCGGATTGGCATCGCCTCGCTCGGGGTACGCGCACTCCGTCGAAGAAGCGCGCGGCATCGTGGCCGAGCTCGGCTATCCCGCCATCTTGCGCCCGAGCTTTACGATGGGTGGCAGCGGCGGCGACATCGTTTTCACGCCCGCTGAGCTCGAGCCCAAGGTCGCCTGGGCGCTCGCCCAGAGCCCCAGCAGCGAAGTGCTGGTCGAGGAGAGCGTGCTCGGGTGGAAGGAATACGAGCTCGAGGTCATCCGCGACAAGAAGGACAACTTCATCGTCGTCTGCTCCATCGAGAACATCGATCCCATGGGGGTGCACACCGGCGATTCGATCACGGTGGCGCCGTCCATGACCCTTACCGATCGCGAGTACCAGCGCCTTCGCGACGCGGCCCGCGCCGTCATGACGGAGATCGGCGTAGAGACCGGTGGCTCCAACGTGCAGTTCGCGGTCAACCCGCGGGACGGCCGGTTCGTGGTCATCGAGATGAACCCCCGCGTGTCGCGCTCGAGCGCGCTCGCATCCAAGGCGACGGGCTACCCCATTGCCAAAGTCGCGGCCAAGCTTGCCGTCGGATTCACGCTCGACGAGCTCTCCAACGACATCACGCAAACCAGCGCCGCTTTCGAGCCGACCATCGACTATGTCGTCGTCAAATGGCCGCGCTTCGCTTTCGAGAAATTCCCCGGAGCCGACAGCCGGCTCGGAACACAGATGAAGAGCGTCGGCGAGGTGATGGCCATCGGTCGTACGTTCCCCGAAGCGCTGCAGAAGGCGGCGCGGTCCTTGGAGACGGGACGCGACGGTCTGGTCAGCCTCTACGAAAAAGTCGATTACGTAGCGATGGCCGAAGCGCCATTGCACGCCCGCGATCTGGCCATGGACGCCCCTCCCGAGCCGGCCGCCGCCTCTGCCGCCAAGACGCGCACGCCGGCCGAGCTGCGTGAGGCACTCGCCAAGCTGGTGGCCGTACCGACGAGCGATCGGCTCTTTTACGTAGCGGATGCGATGCGCGCGCCGGTCGCGATGTCGGACGAGGAGCTCTACCGCCTCACGGCGATCGACCCCTGGTTCTTGGCCCAGATCCGCAGGATCGTGAGCGCCGAGAGCAAGCTCGACCTTTCTCCGGAGACTTTGCGCGACGCCAAGCGGCTCGGTTTCACCGATACGCGCATCGCTGCACTCACGGGGTTGAAGAGCGAGGACGTGCGTCGCGCGCGCGACCAGCACGGCGTTCGCCCCGTTTACCAGCGCGTCGATACCTGCGCCGCGGAATTCGTGGCGCACACGCCGTATCTCTACGCCACGTACGAAACGGAAACCGAGAGTGCCCCCTCCGATCGGCGCAAGGTGATCATCTTGGGCGGAGGACCGAACCGCATCGGTCAGGGCATCGAGTTCGACTACTGCTGCGTGCACGCTGTCTTCGCGCTCCGCGAGCTCGGCATCGAGACGGTCATGGTCAACTGCAATCCGGAAACCGTGTCGACCGATTACGACACCGCCGATCGCCTCTACTTCGAGCCGCTCACGTTCGAAGACGTCCTCGGCATCTGCGAAGAAGAAGCAAAACGCGGCAAGCTCGAGGGTGTGATCGTGCAGTTCGGCGGACAAACGCCGCTCAAGCTCGCGGTGCCCCTCTCCAAGGCCGGCATTCGGCTGCTCGGCACGAGCGCCGACGCCATCGATCGCGCCGAGGACCGCGAACGGTTCGACGCCCTTTTGTCCAAGCTCGCGCTGCGCCGTCCGCGGGGCGGCATCGCGCGCGGTGTTCCGGGAGCGTTTCGCGTCGCAGAGGAGATCGGTTATCCCGTGCTCGTGCGGCCTTCGTACGTGCTCGGTGGCCGGGCGATGATGATCTGCTATTCGGACACGGACCTCGCCGCCTACGTTGCGCTGGCGGTCGAAGCCGCGCGCGAGGCCGGAACGCAGAGCATCCTCGTCGACGAGTTCTTGCAGAAGGCGATCGAAGTCGACGTCGATTGTCTCTGCGATGGGACCCGCGCCGTCATCGGCGGGGTGATGCAGCACATCGAGGAAGCCGGTGTTCACTCGGGTGACTCGACCAGCGTGCTGCCGCCTCACTCGCTGCCGTCAGCGATCATCGCGTCCATCGAGGAACAGACCCGCCAGATCGCCCTCGAGCTCGGGGTGGTGGGGCTCATGAACGTTCAGTTCGCCGTGCAGGACGATCGCGTCTACGTCCTCGAGGTGAACCCGCGCGCGTCGCGCACCGTGCCCTTCGTTTCCAAGGCGACGGGGCGCCCGCTCGCGAAGATTGCCGCCAAGGTGATGGCTGGCAAAACGCTGGATGAGCTCGGTATCAGCGACGCGAAAATACCCGCTCACGTCTCGGTCAAGGAATCGGTGTTCCCGTTTTCCAAGTTTCCCGGTGTGGACACCATGCTCGGCCCCGAAATGCGGTCCACCGGTGAAGTGATGGGGATAGCCAGCACCTTCGCCCGCGCCTTCGGCAAGTCGCTGCTCGCCTCCGGCCACCGCCTGCCGCGGTCGGGGCGCGCGTTCATTTCCGTCAAAGACGACGACAAACCGGCGGCTTGCGTCGTCGCGCGCCGGCTGGTCGCCCTCGGCTTTACCATCGCCGCCACGCGCGGAACGGCCAAAGCGCTAGAGAGGGCTCAGATCCAGGCGGAAGTGCTGAACAAGGTGGGGGAAGGGTCCCCCCACGTGGTGGACGCGATGCGCAGCCGGAGCGTCGTGCTTGTCGTCAATACGACGCAAGGCGCCAAAGAGGTGCGCGACAGCTATTCGCTGCGCCGGCAGACGCTCCTTGCCAATATCCCCTACTTTACGACCATGTCTGCCGCGCTCGCGGTCGTACAGACCTTGGAGGAGGGGAGCGACTCCGAGGTTCGAAGCCTGCAAGAGTGGCATTCGGAGGGGTGACCCCATTGCCCGCTGCGGTCGGATTCGTGCCCCCATGCGGCCGGATCTTCACGAGATTCGAAAAGAACGGGCTGACGGTAATGGCCCGCCGGTCATTGGTTTTCGGCGCTTCTCTGCGCTAACATCAAACGCGTCGTGACGCGAAAATACCCGCTCGACCCGCTCCGGCGAGTCCGCGAAGAGAACGTCGACCGCAAGGTGCGCGCTTTCTCGGATTCGTTGCGGCACGTCGAGTCCGCGCGCGACGAAGCCGAGCGCGCCGAGCAGCGCAAACGCGAGCTCGAGAGCGCGCTCGCGGCGACCGCGGTTCGAGAAGAGCAGCGATTGACGCGCGGCGAGCTTACCGCCGCCGATCTCGCGCGCGGCGCCGCGTGGAACTTGGGAAGTGCCATGATGCGCGCAGAAAAGACGCGCGCCGCGGAGCAAGCTCGTGCCCAGCATGCCGCGGCCGAAGCCGGAGCCGCGGATCGGCAGGGCGATCTCGCCGACGCCAAAGCGTCAGCGGAGGTCGTAGCCAAGCACCACGAGGGATGGCAGCGGGCTCGCGCCGACGAATCTTTGGCGCGCGACGAAGAAGACGCCGAGCAGGCGCACCTTGCCCTCTTCGGGCGGCGAGGTGAAAGATGAGGTTTCCTATCGGATGCGCCGCCGTGGCGGCCGCGATTGGCTTTCTGACGTCTTCCTCCGGTTGCATGAGTCGCGCGCAGCGCAGCGCAGCGGTGATGCCGTCATGGCCGAGCACCGCCATCGCGCCGATTCCGCGGGTTCTGCCCGAGGCCATCGAGGGTTTCGACCCTGGCACCGTGAGCCTCACGATCGACGCGCCCGCTCTCGCGGAGACGAAGGCGTTCGCCGTCCTTGCCGATTATCCGAGCGCCGTACGCGCGCTCGAAAACCTGCTCGCGACGGCGCCCCCGGCGGATCCCGTCGACGCGGTGCGATGGCGTTACCAGCTCGCTCGCATGCGCGTTTTGGCGGGCGACCATGCCGGCGCGGCGCGAACCTTCGACGAGGTGACGCAGGCGGGAGGACCGCTCACGCCGTATAGCCAGTTCGGCGCCGCCCAGGCTCTGATCCGCATCGGTCACGTCGATGAGGGGCTCGCGCGCGCCCGCGCCGTGCCGGAAGACTGCGCTGTCTATCCCTTGGTGCGCCTGCTCGTGGCAGAGGGTTTGGAGGTGAAGCGCGATTTCGAAGGAGCGATCGAGATCTGGAGCGAGTACCTAGCCGAGTCACGTCATCCGGCGCGCTGGATCGAAGTCGCGATGCACATGGCGGATGCGCTCCTGCAGGGCGCCCCCGACGGTGGTCGCGCCGAGAGAGCGGCGCTCTTGGCCCGGCGAATTATCGTCGAGGCTCCGACTTCGAACGGTGCCGTCAATCGGGCGCTCGACATGGAGCGGAGGGCACTTGCTCTCGTCCCGGAATCTTCGCGCATTCGCCCCATCGTCGCGCGGGGGCGAAGCGGTGCCGTGTTGGCCAGTGACTATGCGAGGGCATTGTCTTTTCCCGATCAGCTGGCCCGTGCCAATGCATTCGTCGAAGCTCAGAACTACCCCGACGCGGAGAAGGCGCTCGATGCGCTCTCCGCCGTGCTCGGTGCCAAGGGGGCGGCTTCGGAAATCGGATGCCGCCTGGGAGTCGCCCTCGGCGCCGTGCTCGCCAAAGAGAAGGATCGAGCGCGAGCCGCCGATACCTATGGAACGGCCATCACGCGGTGCGAGCCGTATCCCGAGGTTCTGGTGGAGGCGCTCTATTTCGGAGGCAAGGCGAGCGCGACCGCCAACCGCTGCGACGAAGCGATGGAGCGGTTGGCCCGGGTGGAGCACGACTTTCACGAGCACCGCTACGCCGATGACGCCCGCTTGCGCGGCGCCGAATGCGCGCTCGAGTCCGGAGATGAGAGCCGCTACGCGGCCATGCTGGCCTCGATGCCGATCGACTACCCCGAAGGGGACATGGTCACCGAGGCCCTCTTCCGCTTGGCGCTGCGCAAAATGGTGCGGCGCGAATGGAGCCCGGCCCTCGTGCTGCTCGAGAGCGCGCGGACTTTCAAGATCAAAGAAACGCCATCCACGGCGGCAGGGCGAACCGCTTACTTCTTGGCGCGCGCTCTGGCGGGCGGCGGTGATGCCGCGGCGAGCAAACGCGCGTACGCGCAGGTCATCCGCGAATATCCACTGTCGTATTACATGCTCCACGCTTACGCGCGTCTCTCGGAGCTCGACGAGCGCGAGGCTAAGGCCGTGCTCGACGAAGTGCTCGCGCGCGAGCCGGCCGGACGGTTCGTCATCGACGACGACGAGCTCTTCCACGCGGCTGGATTTGCGCGCGCGACGGAGCTCCTGCGTCAGGGGGAAAACGACTATGCGCGCCGCGAGCTCTCCAAGCTCGGCCTCTTCAAAGAGGGAGCCAACGGTCGCGCTCTCTGGGCCGCAGCGGCGCTCTATGCGCGCGCCGGGCTACCTCAGCTGTCGCACGCCCTGCCACGATTTCGCGTCTTCGATTGGCTCGCGCACTATCCGGCCGGGCGTTGGCGTGAGCCGTGGGAAATGGCGTTCCCCCGCGCGTTCTCCGACGTCGTGGAGCGCGAGGCCAAGAAGAACAGCATCCCCTCGGCGCTCGCTTACGCGGTGATGCGCGAAGAGTCGGCGTTCGATCCGGACGCGGTGAGCCCGGCGCGCGCCTTTGGGCTCATGCAGCTCATCGTGCCGACGGCGCGCAAGGTGGCCAAGGGCGTCGGTCTCGCCTACGACGAGACGTCTCTTTACCGCCCTGAGACCAACGTCGCGCTCGGGTGCCGGTTCTTGGCCGAGCTGCGCGCCAAATTCCCGGTGAATCCCTCGCTCGCGATCTCGGCCTACAACGCCGGTCCCGGGGCACCGGTGCGCTGGATCGCCGCGC
>DATHEQ010000334.1:0-24368 GCA_035318505.1 Polyangiaceae bacterium
TCTCGCCGGCGCGGCGATGGCGATGGCGCTGGTGCTCATGGGCCCCGAGCACGCCGCCTTCTATCGCGTCGAGGTCGCCACCATGGAAGCGTGGGCCCTGATGGGCGTCGTGGGGGCGGCGCTGCAACTGCAGCGCGGCGATTACCTGCGCAACGCATGGCTGCTTTTCGCGTTCTCGTACGCACTCTACTTCGTGGGCGATCTCACGCTGACGACCGGAGTCTTCTCCGATCAGTCCTGGACGCCGCTCGCCAACGGGATTCTAACCATCGTCGGTAACCTCGCCGCCGCGAAGGCCACCTGGATGCTCGCCCGGGCCAGCCGCATCGCGGGCCTCGAGCCACCTTGGAGCGCACCCGTACGCCTTGGCGTTCAGGCGGTCGCGATCGGGTTAGCTCTTCTCGTAACCGGCAGCGCGACGATGACGTATATGCGGCAAGTCGCCGAGGGCGAGTTCGAGGCGGTCAGGATGATGGCCTCGTGCTTCGGCGACATTTTCTGCTTCTCCCTGCTCGCGCCGATGTTTTTGACCGCGCTGTCGTTGCGCGGGGGCGTACTCGTCTGGACTTGGACACTGCTCACGCTCTCCGGCTTGGCCTGGCTCGGCGTCGATGGGACGGCCACGTTTCTACCGGATGTCGGCGTGTCCCAGTCGACCGCCGAAGCGACCTTCGAAACGCTACGATGCGTCGCCAATGCGTATATCGGCGCCGCCGGGCTGTACCAGCGGTGGATCTTGAGCCGCGGTGCACGCGGATTGGCGCTCGCGTGAAACGCGCCGCTCTCGTCGTCGCCATTCTCGGAGTGGTCGCGGTCGTCGCGTCGGCGGCGTGGCTTCGTTGGCGCCGGCAGAGCGCTCTCGCGACGGAAGGGCGAACGGTCTTCCTCGAACGATGCGCGGTGTGCCACGGCAGGGAAGGGGAGGGAGCGCAGGGCCCATCCTTACGAGCGGTCGCGGGGGGCAAAGCAGGCTCCGACGCGGAATTTGACTACAGCCGCGCGCTGCGCGGGTCGCTTTTGAAGTGGGACGCGCGAACGCTCGATCGCTTTCTCGCCGCGCCGACAGAGCTCGTGCCGGGAACCACCATGACGATCCCCACCGATTCTCCGGCCGATCGCAAAGCGCTCATTGCCTATCTTTCCACGCTGAGGGGCGCGCCTCCGGCCGCGTCCCCCGTGCGCCACGACGCTGGGCCGACGACGATCGCCGGGCCAGGGCTGCGCACCGGCCGCGATGTGTTCGGCGGTTTCCGGAGCGACGGTCCCGGCGTGCGCCGTCGTATCACCGTCGCGGATCTGCCGGCGCCGTTCGCCACCGAGTCGGCGCGAAACAGTGCGAAGGTCGTCGATGCGCCCGCTGACGCAAAGGCGAAGCTCCCGCCTGGGTTCCACGGCGCGGTCTTCGCAAAAGACCTGAAGAGCCCGCGCCTTTTGCGCATGGCCCCCAATGGGGATTTGTTCATCGCGGCAAGCGATGCCGGCGAGATTCAGGTGCTTCGCGTCCGCGACGGCGCGACCGCGGAGCGCGTGGAGACGTTCGCCAAGGGTCTCGATGATCCGTTTGGAATCGCCTTCTACCCGCCGGGTCCCTCGCCTACGTGGGTGTACGTCGCCGAGGTCAACGCCGTGCGCCGCTATCCTTACGCGAACGGCGATCTCACAGCGCGCGACGCTCCCCAAACGGTCGTCGCTCGGCTCGCGCCCACGACCGGCGGTCACACGATGCGCGACATTGCCTTTTCGCATGATGGCCAGCGGCTCTTCGTCGCCGTTGGATCGGCCTCCAACGTCGCTGAAGGACTAGCAGTTCGCTCCGCGGATGAGATCCGTGCCTTCGAAGCCGCGCACGGCGTGGGCGCCACTTGGGGTGCGGAGGAGTCGCGCGCCGATGTGCTCGTCTTCGATCCAGACGGCAAGAACGAGCGCGCGTTCGCCACCGGCCTTCGCAATTGCTCGGGCCTCGCGGTACATCCCGTGACGGACGACGTGTGGTGCGCGGTCAACGAGCGCGACAAGCTCGGCGAAGATCTGGTCCCCGACTACGTCACACGCGTGCGCGACAAGGCCTTCTATGGATGGCCCTGGTATTACCTCGGCGGTCATGAAGATCCGCGCCATGCCGGCGCGCGCAAGGACCTCGCCGGCAAAGTGACCGTGCCCGACGTGCTCTTGCAGCCCCACTCGGCACCGCTTCAGATCACGTTTTACGAGGGAACGATGTTCCCCCCGGAGTACCGCGGCAGCGCGTTCGTCGCTCTCCATGGGTCGTGGAACCGCGGCAGCCGTACCGGCTATAAAGTGGTGCGCATCCTGATGCAAGATGGGGCGCCCACCGGCGAATACGAGGACTTCATGACGGGGTTTGTCGTCGACGACGAGCGGGTATGGGCGCGGCCGGTCGGCGTCACGGTGGGGAACGACGGCGCCTTGTTGGTGGGGGAGGATGGCAATGGGACCATCTGGCGCGTAACGTATCCTTGATCGCGCCCGGACCCGGGTCGTGAAGGTGCCTCACAACGAAAGGTATCGATGTCGCTTCTTGCACGAATCAAAGGCGTGGGACCGAGCGGATTCGGTTTTGGGTCTACCGCGGACGACGTGACCGAAGGCCTGGATCTTCGCGGTCGCACCATGCTGGTCACGGGATGTAATTCCGGCATCGGCTTGGAAACCGTCCGCACACTGGCCAAGCGAGGCGTACACGTCTTTGCTACAGGCCGAACTGAGGAAAAAGCGCGCGAGGCTTGCGCGGCACTGGGCCCCGAGGTCGTCCCTCTTGCGTGCGAGCTGTCGGACCCGGCTTCGGTGCGAGCCTGCATCGACACCGTGAAGAGGCAGATCCGAGCGCTCGACGCGATCATCTGCAATGCGGGCATCATGGCCCTTCCCAAGCTGGAGCGGGCGTTTGGTTACGAACTGCAGTTTTTCACCAACCACATGGGCCATTTCCTGTTGGTGACGGGGCTTCTCGATAGCCTCGCCGAAGACGGCCGGGTGGTCATGGTCAGCAGCGAGGCGCAAAAGGGGGCCCCCAAAGAAGGCATCGAGTTCGACAATCTCTCCGGCGAGCGAAGCTACAGCCCGTGGAAGGCATATGGCCAATCCAAGCTCGCTAATCTGTTGTTCGCGAAAGAGCTCGCCAAGCGGTTCACCTCCACCAAAAAGACGGCCAATGCCGTTCACCCAGGGGTCATCCGCACCAACCTCGGGCGCTCGATGCCTGCTTTTATGCGTGTGGCACTCAGCATCGGCGAGCCGCTCTTCCTGAAGAGTGCCGCCCAAGGCGCGGCGACCCAGTGTTACGTCGCCACAAATCCCAAACTCGCGACGGTCTCGGGAGCGTACTTCGCCGACTGCAACGTGGCCGAGTCGACCCCCATCTCGCGCGATGCCGCGCTAGCGGCGCGGCTGTGGAGCGAATCGGAGCGTATTGCGGCGACGCTGCGCTAACGCGTCGGCGAATGCCTAAGGGCAGAATGTCGGCAGCGCAACGGGGGACGAGCGCGTCATGGTGGAGCCGTCGCCGAGCTGGCCACTGGCGTTGTATCCCCAGCAGCGGACGCCGCCGGAGCCAAGCAGTGCGCAGGAGTGGCTCACCCCCGTCGTGATGGCGCTCCCCCCCGAGAGAATATCGGCGCTGGGGGGGGACAAGCGGTCGGCGGTCGAGCCGTCGCCGAGCTGACCGTTACCATTGAATCCCCAGCAGCGAACGCCGCCGGAGCCAAGCAGCGCGCAAGAGTGGCTCACGCCGAGGGTGATCGCGGTAACCCCCGAGAGGATGTCGGAGGTGGGCGGGGACAAGCGGTTGGTGGTGGAGCCGTCGCCGAGCTGGCCGTTGCCGTTGTATCCCCAGCAGCGCAGGCCGCCGAAGCCGACCAGCACGCAGGAGTAGTTCCAGGCTGCGGCGACGGCGGTTACCCCGGAAAGGACACTGGCGGTCGGGGGGGACGAGCGGTTGGTGGTGGAGCCGTCGCCCAGCTGGCCGAATTCATTGTTGCCCCAGCAGCGGAGCCCGCCCGAGCTAAGGGAGCATGAATGCCCCGCTCCCGCGGCGATGGCCGTTACCCCGGAGAGGACATCGGAGGTGAGGGGGGACACGCGGTTCAAAATGGAACCATCACCGAGCTGGCCACTGGCGTTGTCTCCCCAGCAGCGGAGGCCGCCAGATTGCAGCAGCGCGCAGGAGTAGTTCACCCCCGCGGCGATCGCGCTTACCGCGGAGAGGACGTCGGAGCTTGGAGCAAACCAGCGGTTGGTGGTGGAGCCGTCGCCGAGCTGGCCGGCGCCGTTATACCCCCAGCAGCGGACGCCGCCGGATCGCAGCAGTGCGCAAGAGTGGTTCACCCCGAGGGCGATGGCGCTCACTTCAGACACCGCGTCGGTGGTGGGGGGCGACGAGCGGCTCGTGTTGGAGCCGTCGCCGAGCTGGCCATATTCGTTGTGTCCCCAGCAACGGACGCCGCCGGAGCTAAGCAACGCGCACGTATGACCGCCGCCTGCAGCCACTTGTTTCACGGTCAGTTTCGTCGGCTCACTGCACGACACGCTCGTTTTGTCTGCGCTGCATGCGTACGTGCCGCAGGAGCCACAACTTGCGCCCGGTGTACCACTTAGGACGCCGCACCCTTCACACGCGTTGAGAATACAGGCGTCGCCGCCTTCGGGAAGCGGCGGACGCGCGTCCCTTTCCTCCCCTCCGTCCCCTCCGTCGGGTGTGGCCTCGGAAACGACGCTATCCGCAATCATGTCGAGCGCCGTTCGCGCGTCCCCGTCGTCCCGCTCGTCGCCGCCTTCTCCTTCGCGTGGTGCTGCTTCTTCTTCGGTCACCGAAGCATCCGAAGGCGCATCGTCGCCGCCCGCGTCTCGCCACGCGTCGGACGCGTCGGGATCTTGATGCACGCGACGGGGTGGATCGATGTCGAGAATCGCATTGCAGCCGAGTACCGCGCTCGCTACCAGCACGGCCGCGACCAGGTCGAAGAGCGCCGCCGCTCGGCGCATCACCACGACCCACGGATGTGCAGCGTGCCCATGCCGACGCCGAGTTGCGGCGCGCTTCGCGGCGCCGTGAACCAGAGGGCGGCGCCCGCAACGAGCCCGGCGGCGCCCACCACGAACGCCGCCGTCGACACATTGCCGGCGCGCCGCGCTTGGTAGATGAGTTCCACGCCCTCGTCCGTATAACAGTCCGATTTCCTACAAACCCCCGGGACCTGCGAGTCGTCGTGCAACGACTTCGACTGCAAGCCGAACACGGTCCCCACCGCGATGCCGGCGATCCCCACGCCGCCCGCAGCGAGCGCCACGATGCGCTGCGTTCCGAATGCTCCGCCCCCCGAGCCCTCTGGTTCGCTTCTCGGCGCGGGCGGCAGCGTCGCGCCCGGCTTCGGCGAATCGCTTGGGCTTTGTGCCGGCGAGTCCGGCTGTAAGGCAGGTACGACCACCGTCTCGGTCATCCCATTGCGCAAGCTTACCGTCGTCTGCCAGCCTCTTCGCCCGGGTGCAGCCGCGGTGACGTTGTGCGCTCCTGCATCGATCGGAATGGCCGTCCCCCACTGAGCGGACCGCACGAGGGAGCCATCTCTTTGGACTTCGAGTCCCGCCGTCTTTTCGGCGACCCGAATGGTCATGCGTGCCAGTCGAGCATCCAGCGCCGCGGCGCGCTCGCGCGCGGTGCGATCACGATCGGCGTTGCCCGTAACGCGAGCCGATGCCGCCGCGTCGAGGAACATCGACCACGCACTGGCAAGGCGACCTTGGTGCTCGTAACAATCACCGAGGTTGAGCAGGGTGCCGCTTCCCGGATCGAGCCGCTGGCTCTCCTCGAGCTTCGGGCAAGCTTCGTCGTAGTTGCCCTTGGCCATGAGTGCGCGTGCATCGTCGAAAAGCGCCTGCGCCGTCGCGCTCTGTGCGCTGGCCGCTCGCGGCCAGGCGACGGTACCTATGCCAAGTGCGAAGAGGACCGCGATGTGCCGACGAACTCCCGGGCGCTCCGTGATTTGGATTCTCGCGAGGGACATGGGTGTACGGGCAGAGGAGCTGCGAGCCGAAACTATCACGCTTGCCTGCGCACGCGCAGCGCGCGAGATCGTGATTCACGGCGACGGTGAGGAACATGCGTGAGTGCACGCCGAGGACATAACGTGGCCGTGGATGATTGTGCGCGTGCGGGAGCGGCAAACAGTATGCTCGGCGCGGCGAAGATTCATCGTGACCATGGTCGGTGAGCGAGTTATCGCGACGTACAAGACTGTCAAAGGGGCGCTGCAGCTCGCGCTGGCGGCAGCGGTCGTCGCCGTCGTACTCACCGGTCGCGTCGCTTCGCTGCACGACCTGGCGACAACGCTCGGGCACCGCGCGTCGCGCGTGTGGAGCATCGCTCTCGCGCATGCGATCGTCGGAACCATCACGCCTCATCGCTTGAACATCACCGCGCTCGCGCTCGCACTGGACGGCGTGCTCACGTCGATAGAGGGTTGGGCCCTGCGGCGCGGTCACGCCTGGGGGCGCTGGACCGTCGTGGTCGCGACTGGTTTGCTCATGCCGTTCGAGCTCGTTGCATTCGCGCACAAGCGGCATTGGACGGAGCTCGCCGCCTTCGTGCTGAATTTCGCGATCGTTGCCTACCTCGCCCGGCGTGCCCTCGCCCATCATCGAGAGGCCAAAGCTGCAATTGCAGCGAACGCGAGGAGTGCTTAGCGGCAGCCGCTCGGGTTGGGCAGCGTGCACGTGGTACCGATGCATATCGCCGGTTGAAGGCATGCCGGTGCACCCGCGAAGTTGCCGCATGGCTCGCCCTCGCGACGCTTCGATTCACAGCGATTTGTCGCCAAGTTGCACCAGGCATCGGCGCGACACGGGCCACCGCCACACGGTTCGCCGGGGGCCGGAAATCCGGCCTCCGCGCGGCATCTGCTCGTGGCGCCGTCGCAAGAGAGCCCTTGGGAGTCGTTGCATTCGAACGCCACGGGATCGCACGGCGCACCGAGCCCCAGGCGTTTCGCACATTTTCCCTGTCCCGATCCGGCCCCGATGCACGCCAGGCCGAATGCGCAGAGCGGCCCACCGAATCGGCACGGATCGCCCTCGCGCAGATGCGCGACGCAAACGCCGTTCAGACATTGAAGGTTGTTTTGGCACGACGCGCCGCAGGGAGCGCCAACCGGTGCAAGGGTCGTACACACGCTGCACAGCATATTGTCGGGGAGAAAGCACCCGCCGCCGCGGCATTGGGCGCCAACGCCGCATGGCGCCCCGTCCGCTACATTGCCGGCGGGCGCTTCGCAGATCTCGGGCCAGTGTTCCTGATCCGTGTAATCGTCGCAGGTGAACTTGCTCAAGGTCGCCACGCACGCACCGACGCGGGCCGGCGTGTCGTTCGATCCCGGCGCCGTGAGCCGATCGGCGCAGCGAATTTTTCTTCGTTCCTTGCAGATCGCCAGATCGCCCCAGAACGTGTTGCGAAAGATGAGCAGGTTGCACGACTGCTCCAGGTTGCAGAGCTGGTTGGCGTAGTCGGCACACAGATCGGCCGTCGTGCCGTCCGGCGGTACCCCGGTGTCGGTCAGAATTCCCGAATCGGCTCGCCCTCCGGCCGCGTCACCGCTGCCCGTATCGGCACCTTCTTCGTCGACCGCGCCGAGACGAATATGCGACGCGCACCCAGGAGCAAGGCAGACCCAAAGCGCGACCGAGAGGCCCGTCGCGGCGATTTTTTCGAAACGGCGATCCTGCATCGTTCGGTGGTCAGCGCGCGTTGTCCATGACGCGCTGCGCCTGGGCGCGAAACCGACCGCGAGGATAACGCTGGAGGTAGAGTCCCGCCAGCTGCGTCGCATCCTCGTCCCCCAATGCCGCGGCCGCTTCTACGCAGAGCGCGAGCGCCTCTTCGTGCAGAGCGCCCGTAGGGTTTTTCGTTCGGTACTCGGACGCAAGCTCTCGTGCGCGGGCGACATTGCCTGCCCGGCGCTCCCGAATCGCTTCGACCATGAGCACGCCGCTTCCGAGCGGATCGACGGGCTCGGCCACGGTGGGGCGCGCTTTGGAGGCTGTCGATTTGCGGACCGCGATCGACGGCGCCGGAGACGACGCCATTGCCGGTGCTTCGGCGAGTGCAGGCGAGCCCCCACTGGGATCGAGAAGAGCGGCCGGCGGAGGTGGCGCACTCGGCGGCACGTGACGGGGCACGGCCTTCGCTGCCGGTGTCAGCTCGACGGGCGCGATCTCGATCACCGCGCGGTGCAGTCGCGTCCAGACCTGCGGCATCGTGGCGCTCGCCACCGTCGCACCGCACAGCAGCAAGCCGGCGATGACCGGCCCGCGCGCGCGGCCGCGCAGCCGCTTGGAGGACGATCGCTCGAGCGTCGTCCACACGCGCTGCATTTGCTCGGCCGAGGGCTCCGCCGGATGAACGTGTCGCAGGAGCCCGGCCAAGTAGGCCTCGTCCGGATTGGAGGGGTCGAACTGCTCAGGGAGCCGCTTCACGGTAGCCTTCCTTGTGTGCGCGCTTGGTCGATCAACATGTAGAGCTCCTTGCGCGCGTGATGTAAGCGGGTCCACACGGTGTTGAGGGGCACGTCCTCGAGCTGCGCGATCTCCTCACCGGTGTAGCCTTCGATTTCGAACAGGATGAATGCGGTGCGGTGCGCCTCCGAGATTTGCGCGAGGAGCTGCGTGAGAACTCGGATGGCGTCACGGCGTTCGAGCACCTCGCTCGGGTCGGGCTGGGGTGCGATCGACGCCCGGAGGGCGCGCTTGTCGTCGTCCCGCTTCCCGAGCGCGCGGCGGTACCACGCACCCTCGCGGTAATCTTTAACGGTGCGCTGGGTAATGCGATAGAGCCAGCCGGCCAAATTCGTGCCATCGAATTTGGGGAGCTGACGGCGCACGACGACGAAGATCTCCTGGGCCAAATCGTCGAGGTCGGCATCGAGGCCTCCGAACGCGCGGATCCAACGGACCACATGAGGGAATCCCTGCGCGTAGACCTCTTCGAAGGTGAGCGCATTTGATCTGCTCCGATCCGACGACGCTTCCCCCTCCGAGGGTTTCGCCGCCATGACGTCAGCCGAGATCGCCATCTATTAATAATTATGGGAGCTCATCGCGAAAAGCTTCACGATTTTCACTGAAACGCGGCAGCGAGCCCGGCCGAACCACCCAGCCAGACCACGGGCATTTCCCCTACGCCGCCGCGCGGGTCGATATCGAGCACATGGGGAAACGGCCGAACAACGGCCTCGGCCGACAAGAATGCAGCAAACTGCTTCGTGAACCAGAATCGGGACCAGGCTGAAGCGCGCCCACCGACCTCGACCCGGACCTCGCGGCGCGCCTCCTTCAGGTTCTCGCCGATGATGAACAAGACGCTCGCGCTCGGACCGATTTCAGCCCCCATTTCCCAGGCCCTCGGTCTCGAAGTAAAGCCAACCGCGGCATCGAGCGGAATCCACCACGCGTCGGCGTCGGCAGCGTCGAAGTGAAGCGCGCCGTGGAGAACGCCTGCGCCAAGCGCCAGGTGAAATCCATGCTTCGCTCGGACGAAAGCCGCGATGCCTTCGGCTACGGCGGTGCTCCGCCGCTCGGCCTCGGGCGCGACGAGCATCGCAGCGCCAATGGTCACGTCCCACTCCAAACCCGTGGTGCGGCGCTCGGATGGCCGCGCGGCGTCGACCGGTGGCACCGGCGGAGCTTGAGGCCGTTCCGACGACTCCGACGGCAGCTCCGAAATCAGGGGCGGGTCGAGCACGAGCGCAACGAACACGGCGGCGTGTCGCGCGCGCTCGGCACATTGACGAGTGCCATCGTCAAAGGAGCGCTCTTGCCCGGCGACGGTCACGCGAAAATGCGCGCCTTGATCGGAAACGGTCGCTTCAGCGGCGCCCGATGGCCCCCCGTCCGCCGTGATTTTGGTGCGCGGAAGCATTCGCTCGAGCATGGTCGCAACCTGGCTCGCCGTCGGGCACGCCGCGTCTTGTCCCACCACGCGCAGCGAGGGCGGAGGAGCGCCATAGGCGGCGCGTAGCGGCACGAGGTTCGTCGTCAGCGCGCTCGCCGCGCCCAAACCGATCACCAGACAACGACGCTGGCGCCGCATTTCCGCGCGCGCGCTGGGCTTCGATTTCGAGTCCTGCTCCGATCGTGCAGGTAGGCGGTTCGCCATTCGTTTTGCCCTGAGCGTCCTTAGCGCGGACTGAAGATTCTCGCGCGCGGGTCCCATGTTTTAGAGGTGGCATTCTCGCTTCGCTGGTCTGGAACTATCCACGAGCACCCTCTCCGTTGTTTTTGACCTCCCCCGTCAAAGGACCGGCCATGAAAGCAGGCACGACGAAGTCGAGCCATCGCGTAGCGGCAGGCTCGCTCGTTTGTCTCTCCGCACTTCTGACGGTCGGAGCTTGCGGCACGGAATAATCGAAGATTCACGGCAGCGTGGCACGAAGGACACGCCCGGTGGTAGCACAGGATCGGGCGGTTCCGGAACGGGCAGCGGCCCCGGAACGACAGGCGCAGGGTCGACCACCACCAAGACGCGGCGCACTCCGCGCTGCCCTGCGAAGGCCAGACGAACTTCGGCGGCGCCGACACGTTTCTCAACGGCCGTTGGTTCTATCGCATCATTCGCAGTGCGTCGGACAAAGCCATCAACGCTATCCTCCGAGCAGCGAGCTTCGCCCCATGCTCGAGGAGGACCGGCGCATTGACATGACCGCGATGACGAAGATCACGAGCGCGATGATGGCCGGCACCGACAAGAGAACGCACGTCGAGCCCGTCATTTGGACCGTCGAGTGGGTCCTGGACCACTACAAGTATTCGCAGACTCGCTCCAATTAGACGCGCCACGACAATACCTGCCGCCTTCGAATGGGTGAGCCGCGTCGCATCGTGACGGCGTCTAGAAGGGCGAGGTCACGGCGATGAGGAACGGCAGGGTGCGCGTAGCGGGTGCCTCGATCTGTTTGACGTTGGCGCTGCTCGGTTGCGGGAGCTCCGGAACGGATGGCGGCGCCGACGCGAGCGGCAGTTCAGCGGGTGCAACCACGGGCGGGGGCGCGGGTCTCGGCGGTAGCGCCGGTTCCGGCGGTAACGGAGGTCGCGGTGGCGACGTGGACAGCGGCGGCGCCGGTCGTGCGGGCGGGAGTGGGATGGCGGGCGGCGGCGGGACGGCCCGCGACGCAAGCGACGACGCGATCGCCGACGGATCGGGACGCGGCAATGACGCTTCTCTCGACACGGCGCGGGACATGACGGCCGACAACCGCAACGCCGACGCAGGCGCCGCCGGTGCGAGCGGCGCAAGCGGTGCGGGAGGAGCGGGCGGTGCGGCAGGGAGTGACGGCGGCGCCGGCGCGGGCGGCAGCGCCGGGACGAGCGGAACGGGCGGCGCCGGCGATGGAGGAACGCCCACGACACTCCGTGAGGCGGCGGAGCGCACACAACGTCTGATCGGTGCAGCGCTCGCCGCGCCGCGCCTCTCCGAGGCCGCCTACGCGACGGCGGCCAAGGAGTTCAACTTCGTCACGCCAGAAAACGAAATGAAGTGGGACGCCACGGAGCCGTCGCAGGGGCAATTCCAATTCACGGCCGCGGATCAGATCGTCGCTTTTGCCTCCCAGAACAACATGCAAGTGAAAGGACATACGCTCGTCTGGCATTCGCAACTGCCGAGTTGGGCTTCTGCTCTGACGAGCGCAACCGACGTGCGCGCCGTCATGCAGAATCACATCCAGTCCGTGATGACCCACTTCAAGGGCAAGGTCGTCGCATGGGACGTCGTCAATGAAGCCTGGAACGAGGATGGCGCGTCGCTCAGGACTTCGGTCTTCAGCCAATATCTCGGTGACGGCTTCATCGACGAAGCGTTTCAAGCGGCGCGGGCCGCGGATGCGAATGCGAAGCTCTACTACAACGACTACGGAACCGAGGGAAACTCGCCCAAGGCGAACGCAGTGTACGCAATGGTGCAGGGTATGATGATGCGCGGCATTCCCATCGACGGCGTCGGGATGCAGATGCACGTCGGTGCCGCGAACGGCAATCCATCGACGGCGCAGTTCGTCGCGAACATGCAGCGCATCGCGGCGCTCGGGCTCGACGTTCTCGTCAGTGAAATCGACATCGACATCTGCAGCAGCACCGTCGATGCGCAGCGGACGCGCTTTCACGATATCGTCGCGGCTTGCGTGGCCGAGCCTCGATGTCGGGCGGTGACCGCTTGGGGCGTGACGGACAAATACTCATGGCTCAACGGTAGAACGTGCGCGGCCGCGCACCCGCTGCTCTTCGACGACAACTACGGCAAGAAACCAGCCTATACCGGGGTGATGGACGCGCTCCTCGGCAAATAGCAAGAGCGCGCACACCTGCTGGCGCATTGCGCGCGCGACGTCGGCGCACCCTGCTAGTCTGCGCGCTACCGTGTCGAGCGTGCCAACGAACAGCATTCGACCCAGCCTGGCATCGCTGTTCCGCTTTGGCAGTGTTCCCGGATCGCCCAGCGAGGTGCGCGCGTACCTTCAGCGCCGGATGACGATGTACCTCGCCCTCTTGTCGTGGATCTGGGGTGTAGCGTGGGTGTTTGCCACGTCCCTCGGATTGTTGATCGCGCCCGAGGACGTCATCGGGAGAGCCCACGCGCTGCGAACCGCCACCCACCTGGGCATGGTGCTAGCGATGACGGCTCTCTGGTGGGCGTCGAAACGCAAAGAGCGTTCCACGCGGTGGCTCATCAACGTCGATCTCGCCACCGCGGTGTTCCAGGGCCTTTTTCTCGCGGCCCTGATGATCGGAATGATTCCCCTGATTCGCTATCGTCCGGACCTGATCGGCGTTCTGGGGCTTACGTACGTGTCGGTCGCGCGCGCAGCCTTGTTGCCGAGCTCGGCGCTGCGCACCGCCGTCATCGGCGTTTTGACTGCGGTACCCACCTGCTCCGCCATCCTCTTGGCCTACCAGGTGGCCTACGCCGAGGGCATCGCCGTCGCGCAGTTCTACCCCGGCGACACCGCGACTCCGATTGTCTTCTTTGAGTGGTCCCTCCTCTACGCTTGTCTTTGCATCGGGCTATCGACCGTCGTTTCGAGCGTGATCTATGGCCTTCAGCGCGCCGTGCAGAACGCGCGCCAGCTCGGGCAGTACACGCTCGAGGACAAAATTGGCGAGGGCGGCATGGGCGTCGTCTACCGCGGTCGACACGCGCTGCTCCGCCGACCCACGGCGATCAAGCTGTTGCCGGCCGAGCGCGCCGGTGCGGCAGCCGTGGTTCGCTTCGAACGCGAGGTGCAGATCACGAGCCAGCTGACCCACCCCAACACGGTGGCCATCTTCGATTACGGGCGGACGCCCGACAATGTCTTTTACTACGCCATGGAGTATCTCGAGGGCGTCGATCTCGAAGATCTGGTGCACCAAAGTGGCGCGCAGGTCGGGGGCCGCGTGAGGCACTTCATTCGCCAGGTCGTCGGGGCGCTCGCCGAAGCGCACGCTCACGGCATCATTCACCGCGACATCAAGCCTTCGAACATCTTCGTCTGCGAACGCGGCATGGTGCCCGACTTCGTCAAGGTGCTCGACTTCGGTCTCGCGCGCGACTTTGACCGGGGCGACAGCACGCTGACGCAAGAAGGCAAGCTCACCGGCACGCCGCTCTACATGGCGCCCGAACAGATCCTCGGTCAGCCTCTCGACGGACGGAGCGATCTCTATTCGGTCGGAGCCGTCTGCTACTACCTGCTCGCGGGCGCTCCCGTGTTTGCAGGACAAACCGTGGTCGAGGTCTGCGCGCACCACCTTCATTCCGCCGTCGTACCCCCGTCGCAACGGCTGGGTACGAAGATCCCAGCGTCGCTCGAAGCCGTGGTGCTCGCCTGTCTCGAGAAAGATCCAGCCCATCGTCCGAAGGACGCGATGGCACTTCTCGCGCTGCTCGACGCCTGCGACGATATCCCATCGTGGACGACGGACGACGCCCGACGCTGGTGGTCGGAGCGCGGCACGGCATCACCGTCGTCGGCGGCATCTCCCGCCACTCCATCGAGGCCCGGTCTGACGCTCGAAGTCGCTCTGGATCGCAGGGCGCCGTGAGGTCGGCTGGTCAGCGGGACATGTACGTACGCGACGTGCCATTGCGCGCGTTGGTGAGCGTGTACGTGCCGTCGGAAAGAACGACCCCTTGGATCCCAAATCCGGCATCGGCGGTGGCGACATTCGCCGTCAACGCTTCGTCGGCGTTGTGCTGCGCGTCGTTGGCCGTCACCCGGTGAAGCGCCCAGAGATCCTGCAGGCCGGGAGACGCGCGAATCACGTCGAACGCGGCCGCTGCTCCGCCCTTGGTCGCGCCGTTGTTCATGACGGCAACGCTCGGCGCGAGCCCCTGGACGAGCTGGGGTGAGGAGGAGAGGTCGAGGCCGTGGTGGTTGACCTGGTAGAGGTCGATGGGCCCGATGCGATTGGTCGGGCACATCAGCTTTTGCTCGGCGTTCCAAGTGAGATCGCCAAGGTCGACGAAATCGAATTTGCCGTAGCGTAAGACGAAGCCGACGCTCATCGGGTTCTCGGCCCCCGCGACGTCGGATTTCATGGTGGCACCGGCGCAAGCGGCGTTCGGCGTTGCGCCGGGAAGGGGCGGATCGACGACCTGCCCCGCGGCCGTCACGAACGTCAGCTCTACGGCACCGAACGTCAGCTTGTCGCCCGGCTTGACCATCGTCCTCGCCGCGTTGGCAACAGCGAGATAGCTGTTGAAAGCCGCGCCCGGCTCGACGGTATCGCCGTGGTCGAGGAAGCGCGTGATGGGGAAGAGCCCGGCGAGCGCGGGGACGCCACCGACGTGATCGGCGTGGTAGTGCGTGGTGATCATGTAGTCGAGCTGCTTGGCCTGCACCTCGTTCTTCAGCACGGTGACGATCCGGTTCGGATCGCGATCACCCGCCCAGCCCGCGTCGACCAAGATCGTTTCGCCCGTCGGCGCTACGATCAGCGTCGCCGCTCCCCCCTCTACGTCGATCCATTGGATGCGAAGCGGCATTGGCGTAGCCCCATCGACGCCCGGTGCACCGGCTGCACCGCCTTGGCCTGCCTGACCCGCTTGACCCGCCTGGCCGGCTTGACCTCCCTGACCTGCTTGACCCGCCTGGCCCGCTTGACCTCCCCGACCAGCGCCCGCCACGCCGGCGCTGCCACCGGTGCTCGGGCCACCACCCGTGCCCGGACCGCCACCCGTGCTCGTCCCACCGCCGCTCGCCCCGCCTTGGGTACCCGAGTTTCCGCCGGCGCCGCCCATTCCCCCACTGCCGGCCCCGCCGGTACCTGCATTGCCAGCGCCAGCGCTTGCACCCGCCCCAGCGTCCTGAACCGACCCTCCGCTGCCCGTGGTCGTCGTCGTGGGGGTGCCCGTCGACGTCGCACCACTGCCGTCGGTCGACTTGCCGCACGCGCAGGGCAATCCTGTGGCGAGGACAAATACCGCAAGATGAGAACGTCGAACGCGGGCACGCCGTTCGCAAGGCTCGATAACGTCACGACCTTCGGGAGAGCCCATTTCCGTTTGACGATACCATAGCCCACACTTGCGCGATGCGGGCGAGTCGCGGCAGGTCCGGGGATCTCGCAGATCCACCGGCTCTTCGGATCGGCGCGCTCTACTGGATCTCGCCGATCCAGACACGCACCATCGCTGCCCGGCACGCCCGCGCGGAGCCCCGCCGCGGCGCGTCTGCGGCTATTTGCCGATGGCGCGCATCTTGAATTCGCTTGTCGAGAACTCAATGGGCATTCGTTTGTCCTGGCTCCTCTTCGTGATCTCCGCGAACCTCAGGATGGCCGTATGAGAGACGCTTCGCATTTCTTGGGCTTCTCGAAAGCCACCTTGGCAGCCGGAGTGCTCGCGGCGGGCTTTGCCGGATGCACCGCGCACTCGGTTGGCCCGCCCGCGGATGCTGGCCGGGGATCACCTACCGGAGGTACCGGCGGTGCCGATCCCCCGGCTGGTCCCGATGCAAGTGCGGGCAAGGGCGGCTCCGGTGGCGCCGGCGGAAATCCGGACGTCGGTGGATCGGCCGGGAGCACCAGTAAGGGAGGATCATCGGGCAGCGGCGCTGCGGCCGGGACGAGCGGCGCTGCGGGCACCGGCGGCAGCGCTGGTGGCGCCGCGGGCAACGGCGGTACGAGCGGTGCGTCGGGGCGCGGCGGCGCCGGCACGAGTGGCGCCGCCGGCGCGCGCGACGCTGGCAGCGCGGGCAACGGCGGCGCGATTGACGCCGGATCCGACGGCAGCGCCGGTCGGCCCGATGGAGGCCCTTCGGATGCGGGCGGGAAATCGTTCGTGCATCCTGGCGTCCTCGTCAACAAAGGAATGCTCGATTTCGTCAAAGCGAAGATCGCGTCGGGCGCCGAACCATGGAAGACCGCACTCGCGCGCGCTACGTCGAACGCGCTCGGCTCCAAATCTTACGTGCCTCACCCTTTCGTGACCGTTGATTGTGGCTCGTACTCCAATCCCGACAACGGTTGCACCGAAGAGAAGAACGACGCCAACGCAGCTTACACGCAGGCCCTCCTCTTTTATTACACGGGTGACGTGGCTTATGCGCAAAAGGCCATTGAAATCATGAACGCCTGGTCTGCCGTGCTGAAGGACCATACGAACACCAACGCCCCTCTGCAGGCGGCATGGGCCGCGGAGTCGTTTCCACGCGCGGCCGAGATCATCCGTTACGCGGGCGCGGGCTGGGCCGACGCCGACGTCGCGCAGTTCGCCAAGATGCTGAAAGACGTGTACCTGCCGAAGCTCATCGATGGCAGCAGCTCCAACGGCAACTGGGAGCTCAGCATGATCGAAGCCGTCATCCACATCGGAATTTTCAACGACGATCGGGCGACCTTCGACAAAGGGGTCGCCATGTGGCGAGAGCGCGTGCCGTCCTATGTCTACATCGCGAGTGACGGACCGACGCCGGTGCCTCCGCCGCGCGGCACCAAAACGGGCGCCGCCCTCATCTCGTTTTGGTACGGCCAGAGCATGATGATGGACGGTCTTTCCCAAGAGACATGTCGCGATCTCGGCCACGTGCAATACGGGCTCGCCGCCATGCTCAACGCCGCCGAAAGCGCCGCTATCCAGGGCGTCGATCTCCACGCCGAGCAGGCCAACCGCATCGCGGCAGCGCTCGAGTTCCACGCAAAGTTCATCAATGGAGCGGCCGTCCCCGCCACGCTCTGTACCGGTGCGCTCACGGCGGTAACCGCCGATCCCATGTGGGAGATCGGTTACAACGCCTACGCCGCGCGGCTCGGAAGGGCGTTACCCGAGACGCAGATGGTCATCCAAGCCATTCGCCCGACCTCCGTCGACCATCACATGGCCTGGGAAACACTGACCCACGCCGAGATTGGCAAGGCGGGTTTTTAGTCGACACCCTCGCGCGAGCGAAACGTTTCCGATCACGACGGCGGTCGCCTCGGAATATTGCAGGGAATGTCGATGGCGATCTTGCTAAGCCCTGCTTCGGGTGACAGCGCGTCGCAAGTGGCCGGGCAGAAGACGAGTTTGGTGGGCATCTTGGGGTCGTCGTAGTACCAGCCCTCCGCCGTACCGCAGGCAGCGAGGTCGGCCACCGGCGGCACGACCGTTGACATTCGATTGACCTCGCGGGTCATGTGAGCCGCGGCCCAATCGAGGTCGCGCTGCGTGGGATCGATGGGCTGCGAGCAAGCGATCTTGCTGCCGGTCATCGTCGTCGTGGTCGAGGTCGTCGTCACTTGCGTGCGGATGGCGTTCATTGCAGCGAGAAGCGCGGCCGCTCCGGAATTGGTGACCATGTACGCCATCGTCGTCCCGCCGGCCTGCGCGATTTGGTCGAGATTTCCAGTCTCCGGCCCCACGCCGAGCACGTACGTCGAGATGGGCGGCGTAGCGGTGAAGGCAGTCTGCGCCACGGCCGCTACGGCGGGAACCGTACTTTGACAATCGTTGGGGATGCCGTCGGTTGCGAGCACGATGGCGACCTTGCGCATGGGGTTGGCAAGCTGATAGCTGGTTGCGTACTGGACCGCCCCCAGCATGGCCATTCGCGTCGGGGTTCGTCCGGCCGGCATCATGCCGGCGATTGCCGCTTTGAGAGGCGGGCCATTCCCGGGCAAGTTTACAATCGGCACGACGGGTACATAGTCGGTCAGTACACAAGAGGAATTGCCGTTCGTCCCGCCACTCGTCGTGATGGGGAACCAGCCGAGACCCATGCCGAGCTCGCCTTGCGTAATGACGCTACCATCCGGCCCGAGACCCGCGTCCCCCGGCGGTGCACCGGCATCCGTCGATGACTGATCGACGAAAGCGTTGAGTGCCTGCGATTGGGCCTGCCAGCGCGTCTGGGTGTTTCCTGGATCCCGCGTGTCCATCGAGCCCGAGTGGTCGACGATGAAATAGAGATCGACCGGACTCGTGACCACTTTGGTTTCGGTCGTCGTGGTCACCACCACCTCGTTCTCACTTCGGATCGAGCTGCAAGCGTCGCCCATGCGATCCGGACTGGCATCGGGGATGGGCGGCGGCGCGAGCCCGCCTGCGCCGGTTGAATTGCCCGTACTTCCCCCCGTCTCGGTGCCCGAACCGCCCCCCGTACCACCGCTCGCGCCGCCAGCTCCCGGCGCGCTCGTGCCCCCCGCCGCCGTTTTGTCCTTGCCCGCGGGGGTTACGTTCTCGCCGGCACTGCAAGCGCCAAGCAGGCCCGCGCACAGAGCCAAATGGCCCAGTCGTAAGAATCGGGACCTCATGAATTATCTCCTGTTTGCATGGGGCAACGGCGACGAGGCCGCTATGTCCAGTCGATACTGGGGTTAGCAAGGGCTGCAATCACGCAAGGATGCCCCCGCATCCGTCGCCCTACATCCAAGGCAACAGACGGAATGAATGGATAAATTCACACACTTCCTGTGCCAGCCTTACGGCAAGCTACAGGGCCAACAATCGTCGAGTGTAATGAGGGTAATTTGTCAGTCTCAGCGGCGAGCGGTTTTGAGCAGACCGATCGGCAGATGAGAACAATAATCCTGCGGCTACGTCGAGGCTTGCGGCTCCCACAGGGCGAACGCAGCCCCCTGCGGATCGTCACACACGCAAATGCGCTCGCCGCTCGGCAGCACGGTGGGGTCGAGCACGAGGCCACCCGCCGCCTGCGTCGCGGCGATAGCAGAATCGAGCGCATCCACCCTGAAAAAGAAGAGCCAATGCGCGTGCCGTCCCGCCATTCCAGTGATGTCGGCAATGGCGCCTACGCTGGGGCCGCCGGCCTGCCATGCGAACGGATGAAACACGCCCTGCGCGGGGACCTCCACGCGCGGTTGGATCTCCCAACCAAAGAGCTCGTGATAGTTCGCCGCCGCCTGCGTCGCGTCGGTCGTGTTGAGTACGTGCCATGCGGCATCGCCGGCCGAGTTCGCGTTCGAAGTGGGCGGCGAGGACACCGCGACGATGGCGCCTCCCGGATCGCGGAGAACGGACGCCTGCCCTCCGACACCGGTCGCCGGCGCGGGCCCGAGCCGCGTCGCGCCGCGTTGCACGAACGCTGCGATCGTACGCTCGACGTCGCTCACGTCGAGGTAGCCGAGCCAATGCGGTCGAGCGCCACGGGCCAGCGCTTGTTCGTGCAATGGCCAGACCACGGCGCGGTCGTGACCAAAAAGGTTCGCGTAAAATGCGCGCGCTGCGTCGGCATCGGTCGTGCGTAGCTCCAAACGACAGAATTTCACCATGGGATAGTGTCGTCGCATGACGCTCTTTGCGCGGCAAGAGCCGCTCCGCGCGGACGTCGGCGACGCTTTTAACGCACCTCAGCCAGCCGCAAGATCTCGTCGGTTGAAACCGCCGCCAATTGCGCGACGGATCGTCCCGAAGCTCGGGCCGCACGATCGACCAAGAAGGTGCCCACTCGCAAGCCGATCCATCGTCTGCCGTCGGGATGTCGATATAACCATCGATCGACAGGAGCACTGTCCGGCTGCCTTAGGAGTTCGCGCGTCCAATCCATCACCTCGGGCGGAGCGATGCCCCATGGAGGATTGGCTTTCCCAAAATCACGTTCGAATGCGGTGGCCATGCCTTCTGTCACGACTCGGTCCATGAGTGAGCTGCCCCGTACGCTGACGGCGCGAACGAGGTGATGGAGCTCGTGAAAGAGGGTGGGACGCAGCTCCGTGCGAATCGTGGACAGAACGTCGCGATCGGGATCGACGGTCCAGTAAACACTTGCCGCGAGCACAGTCGTCGCAGTCTCACCGGTCTCGGGAATCACGTCCTTTCCCCACTGGACGACCAAGGTCAGCGGCTTGGGCAAAGCGGGAAGCAACGTTTGCACGTCGCGGGCGGCGGCGTCGGCGATATCTTCAATGGCTCGTCGCTCGCTCGGCGAAAACGCCCGACCCTCAGCCACGAGCTGGACGGTCATCAGGCGAGGCTCGCACGCCCGAAGTGTTGCGAGAAATGTGCCCGTAGCCAGAAGAGCGCCGAACCTGCTGATCACGTTCGATCACTATCACGAGCGACGCAAAGTGCCTGCGGAGCGGTCGTGCGCACGCGCCGGACGCGGCGCTAAATACCCCCTTCAACGTTGCCGCACGACCCCACTTCAGCTGGATCTGCCGCGTCAGCGCCCGCGTCCACACCCGCATCGCCGCGACACGCCGTGTCTGCGGTTTCCTCGAGAAGTCTGCCAAGTGCGAAGAGTCCGTCGTGCGCTACGAACGGGGGAACTCTGGCGGGATTCCCGCAAGCCGTCCTGTCGTCGCTGATGTACGTTTGCCCGAGACCGGTCGCGGGAACGGCGAGCTCTGTATAGTCCGCGCCGGACAAGCACTGCAGCACACACGTCGTGCGTATCAAGTTGACGGCGGCCACGATCGCGTCGAACCGCGCCCGTGTCAGGTACACGATGCGCAAGAGGCGGCTGGCATTGTTTGCGCATCGATGAACGATCAACGTCTCGTCGGCAGTGGAGAAGTTGTATCGTTCCGTGGTGCCGCTGAGGCGCGCATTGCTGCATCCGGCATAGATCGGCGGTGGTGAGACAGCGCCAAGGCTATGGGCATAGCTGAAGGTCGAGCCGTCCCACACCGGTTGATCTTCCGTGCAACACAAGCGGTCTCCCGCTTCGGGGGTGCATTCGAGCGCGCGGTCCGTCCGCGTGTCGATAGCTCGCGAGTCGGTCGTTGGCGCGTCAGCTGACATATCCGCCGAACGCGTATCCGAGGCATCCGAGGGGATGCCCGCGTCCGGCGAGGTCACGTCCGGTTCATGAGCGACAGCGTCGTCAGAGATGTCGCTACCGCTCGCATCGCTAGGGACCGGTGAGATGACGTCGGGTTGCTGTGCGGCGTCGTCGCAGCCGTCGGTGCTGCTCGCCTCTGCTAGCGGTGGGGTCGACGCATCCGCGGGGTCGACCGTCGCCCGGCCGCAGCCGGAGAGCACGAGCCACATGAGGCTCATGAGCAAAGTGCCGCGATGTGCGCGGTGCGTGGTTGCGATCGTGATCATCTTAGTTTCTTGCAGTAGGCCAATTGATTCGACGACCAAGCGTTGTTGCAGAATGGCTTGTCGGATGCCTTCGCGCAATGTGCGCAACTTAACAGTGTCGCCGTTGACGGGCACGTTTGCTACATGTCGGCATATCCCTTCCTGCGGCGCGTGATTGCGCTGGGCTAGGGACGCACGAAAAACCTGTCCTCGAACTTCGCATAGCCGTTCTCGCGGAAAAACGGCAAGAACAGCGCATGAATGTAGCGCTGCTTACGACGGTATCCTGCGGCGCGATCGTCGCCGAAAATGACGACTTTTGGTCGCGTCAACGAAAGCTCTTCGCGCTGGCCTGCCAGCCGTTCCTCGTCGGTGTTCCCCGGGTAATAGTCAATGAGCTCGTCGAGCGCGACGATCTCGCGCCACGCGCTGAGTCGATCGGAATAGACATAGAGAAGGGGGTCGCCCAAAGTGAGGATCTTGTCCCCCGGGCTGCTGTGAGCTTGTACGAATGCGATTTCGTTTGCCGATACCGTCGGGTGGGGGGGGCGGTAACGCGGATATCGGCTCCACTCCTCGGAGAGGCGAGGCCACACCGTCATCAGCGCGAACGCCGCGCCCGCCAGGCACAACGCAGCGCGCATGTGTTCCGACAACCGTCGCGATAAGCCTTCTAGCGCGAGCACCGCGACGGTCGTCGCGAAGAACGTCCCCGCCATGGCCATGATGAAATGGTGGGGAGCGAACCCACGGCCAATGGTGACCGCATAGAGCGATCCCGCGACCGCAGCGAAGGTGGCAAAAAAGACGCCCGGTCGTCGCCGCCAAAACAGAGGAACGGCGATCCAGAACGGTACGAACATCCCGAGGTGCCTGTAGTTGACATAAGCGCCGCACAATCGGTCCCAGATTTCGATCCATTCCCCTCGCGGGGGTGCCAACGGAAACCAACCGAGCTCGTAGGCGAAGTATTTCGTATAGGCAATCGTCAGCTTAAGCTGAATGATGTACGCGTCGAGCGATCGCGTCGCGAGCATGTACGCGAGCCAGCTGGCGGTCACCCCAGTCACTCCCAGCGCGGTGAAAAGCGCATAACGCGTCACCGCGTCGAGGCGCCGAGTTTCGGCGTGGTGGATGACCAGGATGGTCAACCAGGCGGCGACGGTGACGAACATGAGCGGTTCTTTGCTAAGGGGGACGAGAGCCAGAATTGCGCCTCCCGCAATGGGCTGCAGGCGTGTAAAGCGCGTGCGAAAGAGCAAGATGCCACACCCGATCATGAGAAAACCGAGGCCCACGCTCTCGGCATTGTCGATGCTCGAATTGTGGAATCCGTCATCGAAGAAGTGATCGATCATGAGGGCGACAACGGCCAAGACCAAGAGCCTGCTCGTTCCGCGGCTGAGGAGAGCCAGCGTGAGGCATGTGAACCCGGCGAGCGACAGCAGCGAGAAGATATGACGATAGGCCATCGAAGCGAGACCAAAGAGCTGGATCCCGATCGCGTTGACGAAGATGACCATCGGCGGTTTGAACTCTTGAAAGTCCCGGTAAGGAACCTGCCCCTTGACCGTCGACCACCCTTCGAACACGAAGTAAGCCTCGTCGAGCCCGACCGGCGCATGAAGGAACCGTGCTCCGATCACGCCGTGAAACATGACCACGCTCGCCACGGTCAAGAGATCGCGCAAACGGGCGAAGCGATGACGTGCCGCTGCCATCACGACAGGCTGCGGTCAGAGAACCATGCGAAGGGAGAAGGCGTTGGACTGCCAATCGGAGACGACGACGAACACTCCCAACTTGGGGAAATAGCGGAAACGACCGAACGTGCCTTGGCCCGTGGTGGCTGGTCCTTTGGGGCCCGGCCCGCCTGGGAAGGAAACCTTCGTACAGCTCTTGGCGTCGGCATCGAAAAGGTAGACATCGTCACCGCCTGCCCAACCGACCAAGCGATCTTGGGCTGGATCGTAGGCAAGGCCGGGTGACGGCGCCATTCGGAGAACGTCGCACCCCGTCGTAGCGCTGTCCCAGTTCATGAGATCGTAGCTCGAGCCTGGTGCGATGGAGATAGCTCGCAGTTGCCCGCCCCCCATCATCACGAAGACCTGCCGCTTGGGGTCGATGCGCCCGGTCATGTGGTAGTCGACGCTGATGTTGTCGTGCAGGCGTTGGTAGGCGTTCGTGGCGGGGTCGAAGCTCCAGAAGGCGGCGGCGCTGTCGTGGAGCAGAACCCGATTCGACGCGGCGTCGAAATCAGCCATCACACCGGGGCTCCCCGACGGTGGTCCGCCTTGTTTGCGCGGAGTCCATGCGAGGTTCGCCGGCGAGAACGTCCATGTGTCGTTCGCCAAAAAGCCGCATTTTGCTTTCGAACCTCCGAATGCGAAGAGGGCTTTTTCTGCGGGAAGGAAAGTGAGTGCATCGTAGGTGTGGCGAGACGATGGCAAACCGTCGGTGTACGCATCGTCGCAAGCGAGGATTGCCGACGCTGGTGAAGGCTCGTTGAGACGCTTCATCCTGAGCGCCACGAGGTCCAGGGCATAGACCTCGTTGCCGTGGTAGTCGTCGTGGCCCCCGCCCCAGATGTAGAGCTGGTTATTGTCGATGTCGGCCGCGGCGCCGCTCCAAGCGGCGATCACGCTCGAGCATCCACTCACTCCCCCGGGCGACGGGCGTGGACAGACGGCTTCTAGTTTCGTGTTGGCGATCTCGCACCAACCGATCGCGCTGCAGAGCGTGCCTCCGCCGTCTGTGGACGCGTCGCTGGGCGGCGTCGATCCGGCATCGCTTCCGCCGTCCCGACCGGCATCCGTTCTCGCTGCGTCGAGACCGGCGTCGGCGTTGGACGGGCCCGCGTCCG
>DATHEQ010000335.1:0-22909 GCA_035318505.1 Polyangiaceae bacterium
TCGACATTCGCCCGATTCCCCTCGGTGGCAACCTCCGCTCGTTCCTCGACGTCGTCGACTACATTTATCGCGACGATCCCTCCTTCGTGCGACCGCTCGACTTCGAGCTGAAAGACCGCCTCAGTAAGAAGAATCCTTTCTTTGCTCATGCCGAGGGGACGTGTTTCATCGCTTTTCGCAACGGAAAGCCGGTGGGTCGCATCACCGCGCAGATCGATCGCGCGCACCTCGATCGCCACCGCGACGGCGCCGGTTTTTTCGGCTTTCTCGATACCGTCGACGACCCCGATGTCAGCAAGGCGCTGCTCGATCGCGCCGGCGATTGGCTGAAGGACCGCGGCATGGAGCGTATGCGCGGCCCGATCTCGCTCAATATCAACGAAGAGCTGGGCTGCTTGGTGGAAGGGTTCGATACGCCGCCGATGGTGCTCATGCCGCACCATCGTCCCTACCAAGGGGGGCTCATCGAAAAAGCGGGCCTCACCAAAATCAAAGATTTTTATGCTTGGCGGTATTCAGTGGGCGACGTCCCGCGACGAGCGGTCAAGGCGCACGAAGAGATCGCCGCTCTGCCCGAGATTCAGACGCGCACGGTGGACATGAAGAATCTCGAGAACGAAATCCATATCGTCATGGATATCTTCAATGACGCGTGGATGGACAATTGGGGGTTCGTTCCGCTGAGCGAGGCGGAGCTGCGCAAGCTCGCCGCCGACATGAAGCTCTTTCTCGTTCCCGAGCTGACCCGATTGGTATCGATCGACGGCGAGCCGGCCGCCTTCGCCATCGTGTTACCGAACATCAACGAAGCGCTTCGGGATTTGGGGGGCAAACTCTTCCCCCTCGGGCTTCCCAAGCTTCTCTGGCGCCTCAAAGTCGAAAAGCCGAAGACGGCGCGCCTGGCGCTGCTCGGCATTCGTCGCAAATACCGGCATGTTCGCAAATACGCGGGCCTCTCCACGTACCTCTACGTCGAGATGAACCGAGCCGGGCTACGCACGGGCATTCAATGGGGAGAGCTCTCGTGGACGGTAGAAGACAACGGTCCCGTGAACGTCGGCATCAAGTTCATGGGCGGCAAGCTCTACAAGAAGTACCGGGTCTACGAACGCATGCTATGAGCCTTGCACCATGAAGATTGACGCCGGCAAATTGCGCGTGCTCGTCACGGGCGCGTCGGGCTTTCTCGGGTCGCACGTGGCGGAGCAGCTCGCCGAGGCCGGCCACGAAGTCGTGGCGCTGGTCCGAAAAAGCTCCAATCGGAAGTTTCTCACCACGCTTCCCAACGTGACCTTTACGTACGGCGCGGTGGAAGACCCGGGCGCGGTCGACGCTGCGACGCAGGGGGTCGACGCCGTGATCCACGCGGCCGGCCTGGTGAAGGCGCGCTCCCCGCGCGAATTCGACGCCATCAATGTGGAAGGCACGCAAAACTTGCTCGCCGCGGCCAAGAAGAATGCGCCGGGCCTCAAGAGGTTCGTGTTCGTATCGAGCTTGGCGGCGGTGGGTCCATCGCTCGACGGCGTACCGGTCACGCTCGATTGCGCGCCAGCGCCCGTGACACACTACGGGCGCTCCAAGCTGCGCGCCGAGCAAGCCGTTCTCGCGGCCAAGGACGAGCTGCCGGTCACGGTCATCCGCCCGCCCATGATCTACGGACCGCGTGACAACGAGACGTTCGCGTTTTTTCAAACGGTGTCGCGGCGCGTGCTGCCGTATTTGGGCGACGGCAAGAACACGCTCAGCATCGTGTACGTGGCCGATGCCGCGAGCGCGTGCGTGCGCGCCATCTTCGCCGATGTTCCGAGCGGCAGTCTCTACTTCGTCGAAGACGGCAAGGTTTACGTTTGGCGCGAGATGCTGGCCGAGCTCGAGAAAGTGCTCGAGCGGCGCGCGTTTTTGCGCGTACCGATTCCGTTCTTCGTGCTGCGCGGCGCCGCCGTGGCGAGCGAGGGTTACGGCCGAATCCGGGGCAAGGCGATGATGCTCACGCGCGACAAGATCAACGAGCTCTCCGCGCCCCATTGGGTATGCGACAGTCAGAAGACCCGTTCCGAGCTGGGTTGGGCGCCGCAAGTCGAGTGGACCGAAGGCGCGCGCCGCGCGGCCGATTGGTATCGCCAAGAAGGCTGGCTCTAGGGCGGCCGTCGTCCGTCGTCACTACTTCCCGCGCGCGGCCCGGATAGCCGCCAGCGCGGCGCGCGATTTGTTGCGCGTCTCTTTGGCTTCGAGAGCGGGAACGCTGCCCTCTACGATGCCCGCCGCGGCGGTGATCTCGAAATTCCCGTTCTGGCAGAGGATCGTGCGAATGGCGATGGCCAAGTCGAGGTCCCGGGAAGGGCCGATGTGTCCGACGGCGCCGCCGTAGACCCCTCGCGCGCGCGGCTCGAGCTCACGAATGATCTGCATGGCGCGCACCTTGGGCGTGCCTGTCAGCGTTCCGGCGGGGAACGCCGAGCGAACCACGTCCCACGGTCCTAAATCGGGACGGACCTTGCCCGAGACTTCGCTGACGATGTGCATCACGTGCGAAAACCGTTCGATCTGCATGCGCAGCGGGATCTTGACGCTGCCGGTGGTGGCGACTTTGCCGACGTCGTTGCGGGCGAGATCGATCAGCATGACGTGCTCGGCGAGCTCTTTGGGGTCGGCGAGCAGCTCTCGGGCGAGGTCGATGTCTTCGGCGGGTGTTCGCCCGCGCCGCCGCGTGCCGGCGAGCGGTCGCACGGTGATGGTTTCGTCCTCCAGCCGAACCAGCGTCTCCGGCGATGCTCCCGCGATTTGGAGGGACGGTATCCCGTTCTGTTCGGGAAAATCGACGAAGTACATGTACGGGGAGGGCGACAGGACGCGAAGCGCGCGATAGACGTCGAAGGGGTCGGTGTCGCCGGCCCGCGTGACCATGGTGCGACCGAGTTGAATCTGGAAGGCGTCACCCGCGGCGATGTACTCCTTGGCGCGCCTTGCACCTGATTCGTAGGTGGCGTCGTCGGTGAGCACGTCGACGTCCGAGGGCAGCGCGGTCTTGTCGGGCACGGCGAGCGGGAAGAGCGGTGCCGTCTTCTCGAGATCGGCGCGCGCGCGCTCCACATCGGCGCGATCGGCGGCTGCGATGGTGACCGTTTGCTGCAAATTGTCGAAGACGACGACGGTGGCGTCGCTGACGAACCGCGCCAGGGGTTGGTGTTCGGGCCAGCGGTCCACCTTGGTCGCAAAATGCACGAGGTCGTACGCGAGGTACCCGACGTGGGCGCGCGCGAACCGCGCCGCCATCTCCGGCTCGCGCGCCGCTCCCACGGAGATCTGCTGGGCGAGCTCGGAAAACGGGTCCCCCGCCGGCAGGTTCTGCCCTTGGGGCGGCGCTCGCAAAATGACTTCCCGCCGCGGGCGGTAGCCGAGGATCGAGTAACGCCCCCACCTTTCGCCAGCGACCACGCTTTCCAAAAGAAAGGAGGGGCCGGGGGCGGCCCGCCGCAGCGCTGCGTAAGCGAGGACCGGTGTGAGGCGGTCGGCTACCAGGGTTTCGGTGCAAATGGGCTTCACGGCGTCGCCCACCGTAGCGTCATGGTCGATGGCGCGCCAAGCCTCGCGCGCGTTGGGGGGTGGGGGAGATGCACGCGGGAAATGAACGGGGTCTCCGCCGTCGGCCCTCGGGCGCACGGGGACCTGGCGGAGCACCGCGTTACGCTCTAAGCTCCCGGCCTCTTTGCAATCCGGCCGTGCTACGCGTCAGGTCCCGCCGCGTTGGCAAGGCATGTCCGAACCGAGAATCGAGCTTGGCCTCCACGAACCCCTCCCTCGCCGCTCCTTTGCCGCACCCTGCGCTCGTGCTCGGTGTGTACAGCGAAGATCTCGCTCATGGGGCGCGCACCGCGATTTTTGGGAGCGCCACTGTGGGGCTCGCCGAAGAGCTGGCCCTGCGGGGCGCACGCGTCGTCCACGTGTACGATGTGGATGCTGCCCGCGTCGCCGAGGCAACCGCGCGGTCGCACGATCGTTCCATCTTCTATGCACCCCTTCCGGAAGGCGGCGATATCGGGGTGCGCGACGGCGCCTTCGATTTCGTGCTGGTGCCGGACCTTTCCCTTTTTGCCGACCCGGTCAGCATCGTAGCTTTGGTGCGGCGCGTGGTTTCGCCGCTCGGCGCGGCGCTCATTGCGTCACCGAACAGCGACGCCAAGGCGCCGCTTCTGCCCATTCGCGATCCGCGTCAAGCGCTCGGCTACTACGAGCTTTACGAGACCATTGCCGCGCAATTTCAGTCGGTGCGGATGATCGGACAGGCGCCGTTCGTCGGTTACGCAGTGGCCGAGCTTTCGGTCGAAGACCCCGAGCCCACCATCGATTCGTCGCTGGCAGAGTCGGAAGGCAAAGAGCCCGACTGGTTTTTGGCCTTGGCCAGCGACCGCAATCTCCGCCTCGACCCTTTCGCGCTCATCGAGCTGCCGATCCAGCATTTCGCGGCTGCCGCGCGTGGCGCCTCGGCCGACGACGTGGTCGCGTCGGCCGCGCCCGAGAGCGGCACGAGCGCGGCAGGGAGCGGCACGGTTCTCATCAACATCCTCGAGGCGGAGCGGGAAGCCGCCCTCGAGTCGCTGCGTCAGCAAGAGCAGGCCATCGACGTCGAGCGTTTCCGCGCCGATCGCGCAGTGCAAGAGCTCGTCGCGGCGCGCGAAGAGGTCGAGCTGCTGCGCGAGCGTTGTCGCGCGATGGGCGAGCGTGCCGGCGAAGAAGAAGCGCGTCGCTCTGCGCTCGAAAGCCGTCTCGAGCAAGCGCGTCACGATCCCGAGCTCGCCGCGCTGCGCGAACGCCTGCGCGCGTCGCAAGAGCGTCAGGATCCCGAGCTCGCCGCGTTGCGCGAACGCCTGCGCGCGTCGCAAGAGCGTCACGACGCCGAGCTCGCCGCGCTGCGCGAACGCCTGCGCACGTCGGAAGAGCGTCAGGATCCCGAGCTCGCCGTGCTGCGCGAACGCCTGCGCGCGTCGGAAGAGCGCCAGGATCCCGAGCTCGCCGCTCTGCGCGAACGCCTGCACGCGTCGGAAGAGCGCGTCCGCGCTTTGGACGCCGCCGCCCGCGTCGTCGCTGCCGAGCACGAGGGCGAAGTCGCCAAGCTCGAGACGCTACTACGCGATCGCGGCCGCGAGATTCAAGAGCTCCGTGCCGAGATCGATCGTCGCGAAAAGCTGGTGCGGGAGCTGGTCATGACGAACTTCTCCACCGGGCCTGTGGAGACGCCGCCCGCGCCGTCGTCGGAACTGCAGAATGGCTCGGCGGAAGTGGCGAATGGTTCCAAGCCATTGGAAACGCCGCCGGGCATCGACCCCTCGCTCGTGGCGGACCTTTCCGCTAGGCTGGGCCGCTTGGCGAGCGACGCAGCGCGACGTGAAGCCGACCTCGTAGGTGCGCGGTGGAGGATTGCCCAGCTCGAAAGGGAGCTCATGCAGCAGCGTTGACAGGGCTAAACCTCGCCTTACCTTCGCTAGCGGTTTTTGTGCCCGCCCGGTTTTCCCTACGCAGGGAGGCGGCGCGTGTCGATCTAAAGAGACCTCATGAGTGAAAAGCGCTGCTACTACGAGGTTCTTGGGATCCAGCGGCAGGCGTCTGAAGACGAAATTCGGAAGAACTACCGGCAGTGCGCGCTCAAGTTCCATCCGGATCGCAACCCCAACGACCCCTCCGCTGCCAATAAGTTCAAAGAGGCGACCGAGGCGTTCAGCGTCCTTTCCGACAGCCAAAAGCGCGCTCGCTACGATCAGTTCGGTCACGCGGGCCTCGAGGCCGGCGGATTCGACTTCAGCGGCGCCGGCATTGGCGACATCTTTTCCCAGTTTCAGGACCTTTTCTCCGAGTTCTTCGTAGGCGGAGCTCCGAGGGGGCGCCGGCAGGGCCCCCGGCGCGGAGGCGACCTTCGCATCCAAGAGCGGCTGACGCTCAAGGACGCGGTGCTTGGGTGCAAGAAAGAGGTGGTCGTCCGCGCTCCTACAACGTGCGAGTCCTGCGGTGGCTCGGGCGCGGCGCCAGGCTCTCAGCGGCACACCTGCGGCACGTGCCGCGGCGCGGGACAAGTCTCGAGCTCCCGCGGCTTCGTGATGTTCACCTCGACGTGTCCGACCTGCCAGGGTGAGGGGTCCGTGTTGCGCGACCCGTGCACCAAGTGTTCCGGCGCAGGCCAAGTCGAGAAGATGCGTAAGGTGCTCGTCACGTTTCCCGCCGGCATCGACACCAACCAGCGGCTCAGGGTTCCCGGACAGGGATTGCCCGGCCCCCCCGGAGGCGAAGGCGGCGATCTCTATGTCGACGTCGAGCTCGAGCCGGACGACAAGTTCGAACGCGACGGCGTCGATCTCATCACCCGCGTCAATGTCTCCTTCTCCGACGCCGCGCTCGGGACGAACATCGCGCTTCGTTGGATTGACGACTCCGAGCTCGAGCTCGAGATTCCCGCCGGCACTCAACCGGGGGACGTCATCACGATGAAGGGGAAAGGCGCGCCGCGGGTCGATGGCCGCGGTCGCGGCGCGCTGCACGTGCAAGTCCAGGTCGACGTGCCGCGCCACGTGTCCCCCCGCGCCAAAGCGCTGCTCGCCGAGCTCGAAGAAGAGCTCAAGCCAAAGTCGAAACGCGCCAGCACGGCGTGACCCGCACTCACTTCAGTGCAATGCGGCAAGGTTGCGATCCCGAAGCCGCGGGGTAAGCGCTGTCTCGCCGTGTCCGCACCACGATGGCGCCGTTCGGGCCGGGCCAGGCGGCGAGTGCCCCGCGCATGATGGGCCGGCCTTCCGAGACATTTTCGACGACGACGACGATGTCCGTACCTTCACGCTCGATGCCGGCAATCGAGGCGTGGAGCGGGGGCGCCCCCGAGGGGCAAGCGACGCCGTCGGTGGCGATCGCAATGGCGATGGTGTCGTGATCCGCGGCCGGCGGGCCCACTTGCCAGCTGAACTTCGCATCGCTCGGAGGGCCATAAACGACCGCGAGACATCGACAGGCTGCCGCTCGCGGCGCGCTCGATGACAGCGAGAGATCGTGCACGACCCCGACGAAGTGCAATCCGCTTGAAGCGGGCGCTTGTGCGGGTGCCATCGCCGAAGCGACGCGGGATGCGGGCTGGGGCGCAGCCGCTGGGCGCACGTCGTCGGGCGGGCTCGCTGGCTCGGCAATCTCCCATTTGCGGTCGTCCTCGACTTGGGCTTCGGAGGCGTTGACGCGGGCGCCGGCTTTGACCTGCGCGTGGCAGGCGGAGAGCCCCAGCGCGATCAAGCAGATGGCCAAGGGCGGGCGCGTTTCCCCCGAATCACGCGATCGTTTTTGCACCTTACTTCTAGCCTAACCGGACTTTTCGCCCTGCAAAACAAAATGACCATAGCGGGCGGGCGGACCTCGGTTTGCTAGCATCGGCGGGCCCCATGGACGTCGAGAAGGTCAAAGCGCGGTTCGCCGCGACAGCGACGGTGCTCGCCGTCGGAAAAGTGCGCGCCGTCGTCGGGTTGTCGGTGCGCGCGTCCCTTCCCGGGGCTCGGATTGGCGACGTCGTCAGGATCTGCCGCAAAGGGGATCCGCTGCTCGGCGAGATCGTCGGATTCGAAGCGGGTGAGACGATCATCCTCCCGCTCGGCGACGTGGCTGGCGTGGGCCCGGACGACGCCGTGGAATCGACGGGGTCGCCACTCCAAGTGCGCGCCTCGGAGTCGCTGCTCGGCCGCGTGGTGGATGGTCTCGGTCGCCCTCTCGATGGGCTACCCGCGCCGGAGGGAGCGTCGGTACCCGTCGATCGCGCGCCGCCTGCCGCGCTCGGGCGGCGACCCGTTGCCGAGCCGCTGGCGACCGGTGTCCGCGTCATCGACGGACTGCTCACGCTGGGAGAAGGGCAGCGCATCGGCCTCTTTGCGGGCTCCGGAGTCGGCAAGTCGACGCTGCTCGGTGCCATCGCGCGAGGCACGGCCGCCGACGTCGTGGTGGTAGCGCTGGTCGGCGAGCGCGGGCGCGAAGTCGGGGAATTTCTCGAGCGAAGCCTGGGGCCGGAGGGGCGCAAAAAGAGCGTCGTCGTGGTCGCCACCAGCGATGCCCCCGCGCTCGAGCGCCTGCGCGCCGCGCAAGTGGCCACGGCCTACGCCGAGTACTTTCGCGACCGCGGGCGCTCGGTCATGCTGCTGGTCGATTCGGTGACGCGCTTTGCGCGCGCGCAGCGCGAGGTCGGCTTATCGGCCGGCGAGCCTCCGGCGCGGCGCGGCTATCCGCCGAGCGTGTTCGCCATGCTTCCGCGTTTGCTCGAACGCAGCGGGCAAGGGGAGCGAGGATCCATCACCGCCATTTACACCGTGCTCGTCGAGGGGGGCGATATGGACGAGCCCATCGCCGACGAGGTGCGGGGCATCGTCGACGGGCACGTGGTGCTCGATCGCGCCATCGCCGCCCGAGGCCGCTACCCCGCCGTCGACGTCACCGCATCGCTCTCGCGCGTCATGACCTCCATCGTCGACGATCGCCACCTCGAGACGGCGCGCGCCTTGCGCGACGCGGTCGCCCTCTTCGAATCGAAGCGAGATCTCATCTTGCTGGGTGCCTATGCCAAAGGGACCGATCGCGAGCTCGACCGCGCCATCGAACGGATGCCGCGCATCGAGGGCTTTCTGCGCCAGAATTCGGGGGAAATTGCGCCTTTCGCCGAAAGCGTGCAGAAGATGAGCGCAGCGCTAAAGTAGCGCCCTTTTCTCATGACTGTTCTGCAGGTTGCCGATGTCGGTTTCGGGTACGACGCGCGTAAGCTCTTCGGTGGAGTGACGTTCTCGCTCGCGCTGGGGGAGCGTGTGGCGCTCGTCGCGCCCAATGGCGCGGGTAAATCGACGCTCCTCAGGCTCGTCACCGGCGAGCTTACGCCCGACGAAGGGTCGGTCGTCGTGCGCAAGGGCGTCAGCGTGGGGTACTACCGGCAATCGCACGAGCTTTCCGCGGAAGGGACGTTGCTCGAAGCGTTGCTCTCCGGCTTTCAGGACGTGCTCGCACTGCGTCACGCGCTCGACCAGGCGCAAGCCAAAGCGGCGAGCGGTACCAAGGAAGATCTGGATAGGCTCGCGCGCGCCACCGACGAGTATCACCTCTCGCGCGGGGACGAGCTCGAGCGAAAAGTCGAAATCATCGCCGAGAAGCTGGGGTTTCCGGCCGAGCACATGCCCCGTCGGGTTTCGAGCTTGTCGGGGGGCGAGCGGGGACGGCTTCACCTCGGCGTGGTCCTGGCGCAGGAGCCGGACCTGCTCTTGCTCGACGAGCCGACCAACCACCTCGACCTCGACACCATTGCCTGGCTCGAAGGGCACCTTGTGGGTTACCGCGGCGCCATCATCGTCGTTTCGCACGATCGCGCCTTTCTCGACGGGGTCACGCGCGCCACGATGGAGCTCGGCCGTACCAGCTTTCGCACCTATCCTCTGCGCTACTCCGACTATGCCGTCGCGCGCGAGGTCGATCTCGCGCGCGAGCGCGAGCTCGCGGAACGGCAGCAGGCCTTCGTCGACAAGACCCAAGACTTCATCCGTAAGAACATCGCCGGGCAGAAGACGAAGCAAGCGCAGAGCCGGCGCAAAATGCTCGAAAAGCTCGATCGCACCAACATGCCCGAAGACATCTGGGCCGTGGCCGAGAAGGTGCGTTTTCGTTTCGCGCCCGCGCCGCGCACCGGGGACATCGTGCTCGACGCCAAGGGCCTTTTTGCGGCGCGCGGCAGCCGCCGTCTTTTCGAAGGGGTCGACCTCTTGGTGCGGCGTGGCGATCGCGTCGGGATCGTGGGGCCGAACGGCGCCGGCAAAACGACGCTGCTCAAGATCTTCGCCGGACAAGGCGCTCCCGAAGATGGCGGGGAGATCCGTCGCGGCACGAACCTCGAGGAGGGCTATTTCGATCAGCACCTCGGCGCGCTCGATCCGGCGCGGACCGCAGTCGAAGAAGTGCGCAGCATCCGCGGCGATCTCAACGTCGACGGTGCCCGTCAATACCTGGCCCGCTTCCGTTTTTACGGCGACGATCCCTTGCGCAAGGTCTCCGGTTATTCGGGAGGCGAGCGCTCGCGCCTCTGCCTCGCCAAGCTGCTACTCGAGCCGCACAACCTGCTGTTTCTCGACGAGCCGACGAACCATCTCGACATTCCCGCCGCCGAGATCCTCGAAGAGGCGCTGATCGGATTCGAGGGCACCGTGCTTCTCGTATCGCACGATCGCCGTTTTCTCGAGAATGTCACCACCCGCACCGTCGCCTTCCGAGACGGTGCCTGCGACGTCTATCCCGGCGGCTTTCGCGACTTCGTCGAAGCCGAGACGCGCCGCGCGCAGAAGGGAAGCGACATCGCGACGCGCCGAAGCGAAAAGGGCGGCGGAGGCAAGCAGGAGCCCCGTGCCGTCAAGGCGCGCGCCGCTTCGGCGGATGAGCGACAGGCCAAAGAGCCAAGCGCGCAAGAGGAGCGCACCTCACGGCGAGTCTCGTTCGAGCAGGAAAAAGAGAAAGCGCGCGTCGCCGAGCGCAAGGTCAAACGCGTGGCCGAGCTCGAGGATCTGATCGCCGCGGCGGAGGCCAAAGTCCTCACCTTGCGCGAGAACCTGAAAGAAGACCCGGGCGGCAATTGGGAGAAGATTGCGAATCTCGCTCGCGAGGAGCAAGCTTTGAGCAGGCGAGTCGAGTCGATGATGTCGGAATGGACGATCCTCAGCGAGGAAGTGACGCGTAACCGGACAGACTCGAGCGCGGCCGCGCCTTCCGACGCGACGAAGCGATCGCGAGGGGGTCAGGCTTGACCGGCGACCGCCACGCAGCGCAGAACGGCGCGAAAAGGTGGGCCAAGGTGGGCTCGGCGCGAGCCGCTGCCGGGCGTGCCGGCGCGTGGCGTGCCGCGGCGTGGCTGACGCTGCTTTTCGCGTGTGTCGCGCTCGCGTTGCCCGCTTGCAAACGGCCCGCCCCCGGCGATGAGCTCTCCGAGCCCGCCGAGGCGGTCAATAAGCCGTTGCCCGAGTTGAAGCTCAGCGACGATACCCCGGAGCTCCTGCTCACCTGGGTGGATGCCAAAGGCGATGCGCACGCGGTGAGCAAGCCGGGCGACGTGCCCGCCGAGGGGCGCGATCGCGTGCGCGTCGTGGTGACGACGCGCGAAGACGGGACGCGCGATCTGTTTTACGTCACGAATCTGACCGTCAAAGCGGCCGACGGAACGTACCCCGTTTCGACCATGAGCCGCCGCGAATGGGACAATCTCATCACCGAGCGGCGCCAGGCGCTCGCAGCGGCTGCCGCGTCGGCGGCGGCGCCCGACGATCTGGTCGAACCTCCGCCGGGCGCGATCGATCCCGGTGCCAAGGCTCACCCGGCCGGGTTCACCGTCATCGTGTACGGCGCCTCGTGGTGTGGCGCGTGTCACCAGGCCGTCGCCTATCTGAAACGCCGTAAAGTCCCGGTCGTCGAAAAGGACATCGAACAGGATCCCGCCGCGGAAAGTGAAATGCGCGCCAAGCTGGCGAGGGCCGGCGTGCACGGTGGATCAATCCCCGTCATCGATGTCAAAGGGAAGATCCTCATCGGCTTCGAGCCGCACGCGCTCGAAGCCGCGGTGGTAGGAGCGAGCGCCGTTACCCTTTGACGGAGAAACGGCTGGCGCGGCGCGTGGGAAACAGCGCTTGCCACATTTCGTCCGCCGGAACGCCGAGCTCGCGGCCGAGTCGCTCGAAGACCGCGGCGTTGACCCGGCGTGCCGGAGGGCGCGCCACCGCTTGGACGAATGCTTCGTCGATGGGAAGGGCAGAATGTCGCGCTGCATCTTCCGCGATGGCGCGCGCCGTCTCGCGAGGGAGGGCCGATGCCGCTCGGTCCGTGGGAACGTCGCGTGCTCGCGCGAGGCGCGCTTTCACGAAGAGCGCGGCGCGCATGGTGGCGTGGTAAGCGACCATCCACGTCATCCACGGGGCCGGCGCATCGCCGAGCAGCGCTTCACGGAGCGACGCGCGCCGCCGCTCGATTTCCGCGCGCGGCAACGTATCGAGCTCGCGCAGCGCGCCGGGGAACTCGCGGGCAAGCGCGCGCAGCTCGGCGCGCGGGGCCACGCCCGCCCCTTGTTCGCGGCGGTCGCGCAGATCGGCGAGCGCGTCGTATTTGCGCGCTAGACAGGTGAGCTCTTCCGGGGTGGCGGACGCGAAGCGAGCCGCGAAGCTCAAGACAATTGGTCGATTTTCGCGGCGATGATGAAGTCGTTGTCGGAAAGGCCGCCCACCTCGTGGGTGAAGATGGTGAAGTCGACGCGGTTATAGTGATGGAGGCAAAAGTCGGGGTGGTGCCCCTCTTTTTCCGCGAGCTCAGCCACGCGATTGAGAAACTGCATGGCGGTGACGAAGTCTTTGAATTCGAAGGTCTTGCCGAGCTTGTCGTCTTTGACGTTCCACCCGGCGACCTGGGGCAAGAGCTCCATGATGCGCGCTGGTTCGAGCTTGGCGCCGCCGCGCTCGCAGGGAAGGCACTTGGTGCGAAGAAGTTCCATTTCGCTCATACCTCGAACTCGGCCTTCTCGAGAATCTCGCGTACGCGGTAAAGAAACGAGTTGCCGAGCACGCCGTCGATGATGCGATGGTCGTACGACAGAGCCACGTACATGACGGGGTGCACGACCATCGTGTCTTGCCCGTCCACTTCGACCACCACCACCCGTTTTTTGATTTCGCCCATGCGCAAGATGGCGGCGTTCGGCTGGGCGATGATGGCGCCGCCGAAGAGATTGCCCTTGATGCCCGGATTGGAGACGGAAAAGGAGCAGCCTGCCAGATCGTCGGCGGTGATTTTCCCGGCGCGCGCGCGGCCGGCGACATCGTCGATCGCTTTGGCCAGCCCGCGCAGCGACAGTTCGTCGGCGCGTTTGATGTTGGGAACGATGAGCCCGTCGGGCGCGTCGACCGCGATGCCGAGGTTGACGTCCTTGAGGAGCACGTATGAATCATCGAGCACGCGCGCGTTGATGGCTGCAAACTCGCGCAGAGCGCGCACGATGGCCGTGCACACGAAGGACAGCATCGTCAGCGGTACGCCCTCTTTTTTGTAGCGGTCCTTGTTCTGCTCGCGCAGCTTCGACGTCCTGTAGAGGTCGATCTCGGCCACGGTGACGACGTGCGGCGCCGTCAGCTTCGAATAGACCATATGGTCGGCGGTGAGCCGACGCCGGCGCGTGAAGGGGACGACTTGATCGCCGTCCTTGGCTCGGTAAGGCGGCACTTTGTAGGCGCCGTAGCCCACGTTCGGCGCAGGGAACTTCACGCCGGTGCCGAGCAGCGCCGCCAGGTCGGGATCGGCAACGCCGTGCACCGTGGCCTCGGTGGGGCCGCGCGCCGGTGATTCGGTGGTGCGCGTTTCGGCGGCGCGCATTACGTCTTCGCGCGTGACGCGACCGCGGGCACCGGACCCCTCGACCTGATCGAGGTTGACGCCGTGCTCGAGCGCGAGCTTGCGGACGACCGGCGAGGATCGGCCCGTACCATTGTCACCGCTCGCGGCAGACGCGGCTTCGTCGCGCACTGCCGCGGCGGGACGTGAGGTTCGGTCGGCCGGAGCGGGCTTTGCAGCGGAGGGGGGCTCGGATGTGGCCGACATGCCTTCCGGCGGCGGGGCGGGCACCGTGGCATTGGCCGGGCGATTGGGGGCCAAGGACGCGCCGCTTGCGTCGATCTCACAGAGCGGGTCGCCGACTTTCACGGTCGCGCCTTCGGGGGCGAGGATCTTGAGGATTCGTCCTCCTTGAGGAGCGGGCACGTCGCTGTCGGCCTTGTCGGTCGCGACCGAGACCACGGGCTGCTCGCGCGTGACCACGTCGCCTTCGTGCACGAGCCACTTCGTTATCGTCCCCTCGATGACGCTTTCCCCCAAGCTCGGCATCACCAGATTGATGGACATACGCTCCTCTTCCGCTTTCGATAGGGTGCCGAGTGTGTATACGCCCCCCCGACCGAGGTCGCTAGTCTCCGATGGGCGTAGGTGCGAACTCGTCTTCGCTGGCTTCGACTACGCGTGGAGCAGCGCTTTTCCTGCTTCTTTGCCCATCTCGGTCGCCCGATCGGGGCTCGGCGGCCAGGGTACGGTCCGCGCGATGCGGTGGGGGGGAGCACCGTCAGCGCCCGCCAAAATGGCGTGCAGGCGCAGCATGTCCCCGTCTCGAAACGCGTAAGCACCGAACGGCACCGTGCAGCTGCCACCCACGGCGTGCATGACGCCGCGCTCGCAAGCGACGGCGATGTCGGTGTCAGGGTCGGTGAGTGGGGCGAGCGCGGCTCGCGTCGTCTCGTCGCCCGCACGGCACTCGATGGCAAGGGCGCCTTGTCCCGGAGCCGGGATGACGATCGCAGCGTCGAGGGTCTCGGTCACGCGCGCGGACAGCCCGAGCCGCGCCAAACCTGCGCCTGCCAGCACGATGACGTCGAGCTCGCCGCTGTCGAGTTTGCGTAGGCGCGTGTCGACGTTCCCGCGCAGCGGCACGATCGCGAGATCTGGACGTGCCAGCGTGAGCTGCATGGCGCGCCGCAGGCTCGACGTACCGACCCGCGCTCCCGCCGGCAGCGCGGCGAGCCCTCTGCCCGATCGACTCACCAGCACGTCGCGCGGGTCGGCCCGGCGCGGAACGCAGGCGATGGCGAACTTCGGCGACACCTCGGCCGGCACGTCCTTGAACGAGTGCACCGCGAAATGCGCGTCGCCGCGATCGAGCGCTTCTTCGATCTCTTTGGTGAAGAGCCCTTTTCCGCCGATCTCGGCCAGCGGCACGGTCTGTACCTTGTCTCCCGTCGTGACGACCTGGAGCTCCTCGATGGCGAGCCCCGGCCAATGCGAGGCCAGATCGCGCGCGAAAGCGCGTGCCTGCGCGAGGGCGAGCGCGGAGCGGCGCGTGGCGAGCACCAGTCGGGTGGCACTCATCGCCCGAAGGTTCCGCGTTCACGGACGTCCGCCAGCGTCGCGGCGTCGCTGCTCGCACCAGGGGACGCTCCCGCTGGCGCCCGCGTCGCCGGCGCGTCGGGCGACGAGGTCTCCTCTTCCTTGGCGGGAGGATCGTTGGCTTGCGCGGCTTCGATGTCGCGAACGGTATCGGCGAGGTCGAAGAGATGATGGACGGCTTTCACCAGATCGTCTCCCCGTGGGTCGGCGGCGAGCGCCTTGATGCGGGTGGTCGGCGTATGCAGCAGCTTGTTCACGGCGGCGTCGACCATCGTCTCCAGCGCTTTGCGATCTCCATCGGCGAGATGCTTGAGGCGACCGGTGAGCGTTCGTTCGACCTCGGCCGCGAGTGACGCGCGCACCTTGGCGCGCAGGGCCACGATGGTGGCCGTCACGCCGAGCGTCTCGGTCCAGGTTCCGAACGCGTTGGCTTCGTGCTGTACCAGCTCCTCGGCGCGCTCTGCTTCTGCGCGCCTGCCCTGCATGGATTCGGCGACCAAGTTGGACAGGTTGTCGATGTCGTAGAGGTACACATTGTCGATATCGTTGACGGCGGGGTCGATGTCGCGCGGAACGGCGATGTCGATGAAGAACAAGCTGCGCCCCCGGCGCGCTTTCATGGCCTTCCCGACCGTGGCACGCGTTACGACGAACCCCTTGGCGGAGGTGCTGGCGATCACCACGTCGGCGTCGACGAGCGCGGTCGCGAGCTCTTCCCACGGGCGCGATCCGCCGCCGAACTCGAGCGCCAGTTGGCGAGCGCGCTCGGGACTGCGGTTCACGACGAGCAGCTTGGCGCCGGCTTTGACGAGCAGCTTGGCTGCACCTTCCGCCATCTCGCCCGCTCCGACGAGGAGCGCCGTCCGCCCCGTCAGCTCGCCGAAGATCTGCCGCGCCAGATCGACGGCGACGCTGGCGATGGACATTTGTCCTTCGCCGATGGCGGTCTCGGTGCGCACACGCTTGGCGACGTGCAGCGCCCGGTTGGTGGCGCGGTCCAGGTATTTGCCGATGCCCCCGGCCGTTTTGGCCGTCTCGAGCGCCTCTCGCATCTGACCCAAGATCTGAGGTTCACCGACGACGAGGGAATCGAGCGACGCGGCGACGCGAAAGAGATGCAGCACGGCGTCGCGCCGAACGTGCGTCTTCAGGTAAGGAACGATGCCCTCGGCGCCATTGCGGCCGGCCAGCTCGACGAGCGCGTTCTGCACCGCCTCGACCGCGGCGCGCGTGTGCTCGTCCGAATCCTGCTGCCCAACGGCATAGATCTCGATGCGGTTGCAGGTGGAGACGCAGAGCGCTTCGCGGATGGCCGGACAGCTCAGCAAGCCGCGCAGGAGACCGGCGACACCGTCGGCTTCGACGGCGAGGCGTTCGCGCACCTCGAGGGGCGCCTCGCGATGGGAAAGGCCGACGACGACGATCAAGTCGCGCCCCCTGCGCCCCCGAGAGGACCACGGATGAGGTAGACCACGAGCACGGCGACGGCGAAGAGGAAACCCGCGATGGTCCCGTACGCGGCGCGTCGCCCTCTCCAGCCGAGCAGCGCGCGCAGCACGAGCACGGCGGCGAAGAGCACCCACGTCGCGTAGGCAAAGAGGGCGCGCGCCATCTCGGCGGGGGAGCCCGTTTCGATGCGATGGGCCCATGCCGTGCCGGTGATGATCCCGAGAGTGAGAAGGGGAAAGCCGATCAAGAGGAGCCGGTGCTCGGCGAGATCGAGCGCGTCGAGAGGCGGCAATTTGCCGAACACGCTGGAAGCGCGTTTTTGCTTGAGGCGCCGCTCCTCGACCAAGTAGAGAACCGCGGTGCCGCTCGCCAGGAGAAAGAGCGCATCGCCGAGCACGTTGACCGTGACGTGAACCGCGAGGAGTCCGCCGCCCACCGCGGGGTCGGCCGCACCGACGAAACGCGAGCCGAGCACGAACGTGAGCGACACAGGGGCGACGAAGGCGCCGAGGGCGTCGATGTTCCACCGGCGCCGCATGGCCAGGTAAAGACCGGTGGCCAAGAGTGCGGCGATGGAGGCGACGAAGTGGATCGACTTCACCGGACAGACGTTGGCAATGACGCTCGCGAGGCAGACGTAGGCAGCGTGCAGCACCGCGGCAACGGCGAGAACGCGCGGTCCCATCTTCCGCGTGTCTGCCCCGCCGGCCGGTCTCGCCAGGTAGCGAAAAAAGAGCACCGTGGCGACTGCGTACGCAACGACCGTCGCATAGAAAACGAGTTCGACGCCCATCTTCAAACGTTTCCGAGAAGGAAATTCGCGAGCAGGTCTTCGTCACTGGCGGGCGCCGCGCCGCGCGCTTGTGCCCCCGCGGCGCCTTTCGATTCGGCCCGCGCCGGGTCGGCCAGGTGCTCTTCGAGGGTGCCCACCGGCGCCCCCACGAATCCTGGAATCACGTCGTACGCGTTGTCACCGAGAACCATGGAATTTTCCAGCAAATCAGCGCCGAGCCCGTTCAGGTACTGCCGCGTTTTGACCTTGCCGACCAATTCGTTCATGTCCGCTTGACCCGTGACTTCGCGGACGATGCGCGCCGCTTCGAGGATGTGGTAGCGGCGTGCCTCAGGTTTGATGGTGAGCTCGTCGCCCGCTAGATCGACCTTGCCGTCGCTGATCCACTGGTCGAGAGCCGCTTGGGGGAAGAAAACGCGGTTATTTCCCATCCGACCGGGCCAGTGTACCACGCCTCGATTTCCATGCCCCGAAGCGGAGAGCAGTGCTAGGCAGGTGCGGACGCCGGGGCGCCGCTTCATGCGGACCGCTCTCGGTGCGCGTGGCCGCGTGACCCCCGCTCTTTCCGCCGTTTATGACGAACTTCTGGCTCGCGCCGCGGCGCCGGGGCTCCGCGATCGCACGACAGCTCTCCGCGCCGCCTTTCTCAAGCGTACGTCGTCATCGACACCGGGAGCCGGGTCCGAAACGGAAGATCGCGAGCGGGCGGCTTGGGATGACGCGCTGACGGCGGGGGGGCTCGCCGCCGAGCTTGCCGACGGTCTCGCCGATCCGAGCGAGCGTGCTCTCGCTCGCGTCCTTTCGCGGGCGCATCGCGCGGTGTTTCGCATGACGCTCCTCGGCTCGCACCGCGCGGCCTACGACGTCCTCTCCGGCGCATCGTTCGTCGTTTTGCCGCGCGACGACATCGGCCGCGAAGTGCTCGCCTCGCAGGGGGAAGACGAGGCGCTTTTCGAAGCGCGCATCGTCGCCGCCAGCGACGGCTGCGCGATGTTACCCGGCATCGTCTTTCATCCTCCCGACGCGACGCCGCTGATCTACGAAATTCTCACCGCGGGTAAGCTGCGCGCCATGTCGCGCGACGAGCTCTGCGATTCGCTCTTGCGCATGCAGCACACCTTCCGCCACCTGGCGCGCGTCAAGATCGGCTACGCGTATAAAGTCGAGGCGCTCTCTTCCGCCGCGTCCGACGAGAGCGCGGCGCAGGTTCCCGGCCGCGCGCGCTAGCTCGATCGGTCCCGGGAGCCGTCTTGGGCCACCAGCAGGCGCCGCGAGCTTTGACGCCGTGTGGCCGCGAGGGGGTTGCGGCGCGGCGCGCGCGCATCCATCGTTGTAAGGCTGGCCATGGTTCCGGAGACGTTCGACGTCGAGCTCATTTCGAACTCCTCGCTCGCCCCGAGCGTGCGGCGGCTCGTCTTTGCCCGCGCCGACGAACGAGAGCTCGTATTCGACGCCGGCCAATGGCTGAATTTGGTGCTCCCGCTCCCTTCGGGCGAGATTCGGCGCGCGTATTCCATCGCATCGCCGCCCAACGGATCGCCCCGGTTCGAGCTCGCCGTGACGGAGGTGACGGGCGGCCCCGGGTCGGGCTACTTGGCTTCGCTTGCTCCCGGCGCCAAGGTGCGCGCCGTCGGCCCGCAAGGATTCTTCACGCGCGCTCCGCTCGACCCTGCGCCGGCGCTCATGGTGGCGACGGGCACGGGCGTCACGCCTTTTTATTCGATGATGCAGACTGCGGTGGCCGCGGGCTCGACGGCGCCGATCTGGCTACTTTTGGGCGTGCGCCGGGAAGCAGATCTGCTCTATCGCACCGAGCTCGAAGCCCTGGCGGCAGCGAGCCCCACGGTGAGGGTGCATTTCACGCTGTCGCAAGGCGCGCCGGAGTGGATCGGACGGCGCGGCTATGTGCAGTCGCACGTGCCCGAGCTCTACGACGCCATGCGCCGTCTCGAGAGCGGCGAGCCGCACATTTACGTGTGCGGCCTCGAGCGCATGGTGTCCGCCGTGCGCCACCTCGCGCGTAAGGAGATGGGTTTTCCGCGCGAGCGCGTGCATTCCGAGCGGTACGACTGATCCTTCAAAAACCGCGCCGCGCCACGACCGCGTGGCCGGGCTCGATCTCGCGCGTCGCATCGACGACCAGGCACGCCGCCGAATGGTTGCGCACCGACAGGACGCGAAGCTCGCCCGTCACTTCTTCGGGGTATTTGGCGTCGTTCCCTTTGCCGAGCGCGCCCCCTTTCTCGATCGTGGCGGGTCGCTCGCTGTCATAGTGGACTTCGGCGCTGGCGAACTCGCTGGCGCCGACGAGGGTTCTTCGATAGCCGTCTCCGCGCGTGACAACGAACAAGCGATTGCCGGGAGCGAGCCCGTCCTGCTGTCCGCGATCGATGAAGACGACTTGGTTCTGCCCGTAGAGCACGTGCGGATACACCGACGCCGCGACGTGGGCCCATACTTCCGCCTCGTTGCGGACGGGGGCCACCATTTCGAAGCGACGCGTCATGGGTCCGATGAGCGAGCCGCGTCCGATGACGTCGAGTGACTCGATGAGCTTGGCGCGCGCCACCCGTGTTTCTGGGTCCCACTTCTCGACGCGCGCGGTGCCGAGGATGGATACCAGGGTACCTTTGGCGTCGCCCCGCATCTCCCCCCGCACCGGACGACAAACGGTCAAGTCTTGCCCGACGCGCACGTCGTGCCCCGGCTTGATCTCGAGGTAAGCGTTGTCGCCGTCGCTCAAGAGCAGTTGATCGTCGGGGCTCCCGCTCACCTCGCCCCAGACGTCCTTCACGTCGTCGTCGATGTATCCCTGGTCGCGCAAGAAGACGGTGTTCGGTTTGACGCGGTTTTGTCGCCCGACGAAACGCAGGCCGGTTCCGAGCTGGCGCGACGGGCCGGCGGGGCCCGCCTGCGCTGTCTCGGTCGCCGCCTGCATGCGGATCTGATCGCCAGGATAGATCCAATGTGGATTTTGCAGCTCGGGGTTGTAGCTCCAGATGCGCGGCCAATCCCACGGGTTGTGGAAGTAGCGATCGCACAGCTCCCACAACGTGTCGCCGCGCTTCACGGTGTAAATCGGCGTGAGCGACTCGGTCGTGACGACGTGAGTCGGCGAGGAGAAGGGCGCGTTGGCATTGCCGCGCACCACGCCGCTTTCTCCTTGGCTCGGGGCCAAGTCGAAATGGTCCGAAGCGCCATTGATATCGCTGCTCGGCTGCGAGCTGGAGGACAGATGCGTATTGACGTTGCTCGCCGGTCCCATCGGCACGCCGTAGGGGGGAACGTAAACGACGGGAGGCGCGCTCGGCGGCGCGGTTCCTCCCACGCCGGGGGACGGGGCTCCCCCCGTACTGGCGCCGCTGTTTCCCGTGGCGCTCCCACTCGTGCCCGCTGGAGCCGGGCCAGGGGGCGGCGCCGCCTGGGAAAACGCGAAGCGGCCAAACGAGAGCGGCGTGGCGAGCGCCAGCATGGCCGGCAAAAACTTGGTGTTCATCGAGTCCTCATGGGTGCGGAATTTGGCGCGCGGCCTCGCTCTTCGGATACCGATCCTTCAGCTCGGCGAACGCCTTCTCTGCCTGCTCTTTGGCGCCCACTTTCGCTTGCGAGAGTCCCAGCTTGAGCAGCGCGTCGGCGGTCTTGTTGCCGTAAGGAAAACGCGCGATCAATCCTTCGAACTCTTCTACGGCCCGCGCGAAAGCTGCGGTGCCATAGAAGCATTCTCCCCGCCAGTACATGGCGTTCTCGGCATTGGGGTGGTCGGGAAACCGCACCAGGAACGCCGTGAAAGCCTGCAGCCCCTTGTCGAATTGCTTGCTCCGCACGAGGGCGAGCGCAGCATCGTAATCGCGTTTGGCTTCGGGCGAGAAAGCGGTGGCGTCGTCGCCGCCATCTTTCGAGCCGCGCCGCTCGGTTGCGCCGCGCGATCCACTGGCGTGAACGATGGGGCGCAGATCGGCGCTGCCGGTGTCGAGATCGGGCGCTTCGCCGTGAGCGGGGGGCAGCGCCGTAGCGCGTGCCTCGTTTTCGCCGACCCGCACGACGGGCAGCGTGCGAGCCGCAGAACTCGCTTTCGGCGCGGGCGCTGCGAGCGTTTCGCGGTGATGCTCTTCGGCCGCTTCGAGCGCTCCCACGCGCTGGTCCAGCCGGTCGCGATCCGCTTCGATCTTGGAAATGTCCGCGCGCAGCTTCTCGATGCTTCGGTCGGCGGAATTTTGATGGGTACATCCGACCACGAGAAAGAGACTCGTGCCCAGCCACCACCGTACGCGCAACATGCACACCTTCCGCATGAACCCCGATCGTACGCTCCGCCTATGGAATGGGCCAAAAAGCGGTGGGTACGGCGCCCCGAGCCTTTCCGAGCCGATCGAATCAGCTCGAGAAAATGGGACGGAGCAAGTCCGATCCCTGGACGGAAGGGGATCGCCGGGCTAGCGTCGAAGATCCGCAAGGTTCGATGATCGACAAGGGCCCGACCTTCACGAAGACAGCCCCCATCAGGCCGCGCCGCAGGCGGCGGCTCGAACTCGGCAAAACGCTGTTTCTTTTGCCGAATCTGATCACGATTTCCAGCATCTTTTGCGGCTTCGACGCCATTCGGCTCGCCGCGCGCGGGGGTGAGGACGACATCTACCGCGCGGCCGTGCTTCTCATCTTTGCGATGATCTTCGACATGCTCGACGGTCGCGTGGCACGGATGACCAAGACGCAAAGCGCCTTCGGCGTCCAAATCGACTCCCTTGCCGACGTGATCTCCTTCGGCATTGCCCCCTCGCTGCTCGTCTACCAGTGGACATCGGTCCACCATCCCAATGCCGCGCTCGTCGCCTCCTTCCTCTTCACGGCCTGCGGCGCCGTCCGCCTCGCGCGGTTCAACGTCCTCTCCACCAACGAGAGCGGCGCTCCTGCCAAGCCCGGGAAATACATCGTCGGGCTGCCCATTCCAGGCGCCGCGGGGATTCTCATCTCGCTCGTGGTTGCCAACCACGCCATCGATGGGCGCCTCAGCAGTGAGGTCTGGTCGTGGCCGATCCTCGGCGTGACCGTGCTTTTATCGATGCTGATGGTATCGACGGTGCATTTCCGATCGTTCAAGGACTTGAAGCTCAATGCCCGCACGATCGGCGTCGTCGCCTTCGCCGTTGGTTCGAGCGGACTCATTTATGCGCGGCTCAAACCGGCTTTCGTTTTGGTCTGGCTTTTGAGCTTCTATGTGATCCTGGGCCTTTGCGAAGCGCTCTGGCAATTGTCACGGGGAAAGCGGCCCTCGCGCGACTCGGGGCCGCCGCCCGGCATCTGACTCGCCGTGCGCGAGGGTGGGGCGATGACCCGCATTCGTCGTGAGCGGGGGGCGGCGTAGGCATGTTGGTCGCGTTGGCCCTCGTCCCGGTGGGCCTCTACCTGACGCTCGTTTTGTCGGCCTGGAAAGCCTCGCCCTGGCGGAGCACCCGCGCCAGCGATCCCGCGGAGGCAGGGCGGCAGGCGCGCGCAGCCGGCCTCGCCCTGGTCCTCGGTTTCGTGGTTGCCCTGCCGGTCGAATGGTTGGCGCGTTGGGTCGGCACGTCGCTCGGCGTCGATCCCAAACTCCAGATCACCGGAGCTTGGTTGTCGATCTTGACGACGCTCTTCGTGTTCGCGCCGTTGCAAGAAGCGGCGAAGCTCGGAGTCGTCTTGCCCACGCCTCCCCGAACCTTCAAGGGTGCGTGGGAAGGGGTTCTGGTC
>DATHEQ010000336.1:0-14208 GCA_035318505.1 Polyangiaceae bacterium
AACCTCGCGGGAGGGCTAGAGGGTTATGCTAACCCGATTGTCGTCCCGCTTGGCATTCAGCCGGACGCCCCCGCGCTTTTTGGGTGCGCGGAGATCGGTCCCAGCCCCGTGCGCCGTCAGGCCTGGGCGTGGCGCGAGTCCAGAATGGGCCCCGGCAGCTCGGGACTCTTGTCAGCCAGGATGCGGTTGTTTTCGTCGACGCGCACCACGGTAGGGACGTGGACCCGCGCCTCGGCGGGGTCCATGTCGGCGTACGTGGCGAGGATGACGAGGTCACCCGGACTGTTGAGGTGGGCAGCAGCGCCGTTGACACACACGGTCCCCGAGCCGCGCTCGCCGGCCAATGCGTAGGTGACGAGGCGCGACCCGTTGGTCACGTTCCAGATGTGAACGGCCTCGTGGGGGAGGATCTCCGCGGCGTCGAGCAGGTCGGCGTCGATGCTGACGCTTCCCTCGTAGGCGACGTCGGCGTGGGTGACGGTCGCGCGGTGGATCTTCGACTTGAAGATGTTGAGGCGCATGATGCTAGCTCGCTTGGGTCTTGGCATGACGGCCCGCTCCACTGCGGGTCCACCCACCAGACGAGCTCCAGTCTAATCGCTTGATTCGGCCGTCGCAACACGACTCGGACCGCGCGGCGCGTCACGCCGCCCGGCCCGGGAATTTGGCCCAATCGGCCGGGGTCAGATACAGGCTCGCGATATGCCGGAGGCGATCATGCGTACCAAAGCGGAGATGCTGAGTGCAGTGGAGGGGATGCTGAAGGAGGCTTTCTTGGCGAAGTCGGAAGGCGCGTCGCAGCCGCGGCTAGCGCGCGCCTATGGATACGCCGACGGTTACCTGAAGGCCTTACTCGACGCGGGATTGGCGAACCAAAAAGAGCTTCTGGCCATTGTCGCGGACGTGCGGACTGCCATCAGCGGTCCTGCCACGCAAACGAGCGAGACCGGCGCAGAGGTCGCGGCCTAACGGGCCCCCGCGCTTTGCCCCGGCTAGCTCCGCGCGAGAGCTGGCCGGGGCGCGGTCGGTCAGGTGAGCGCGGTGTCGTGCTCTACTTCCATGAGGGCGCGAAAAAGCTCGAGCCGCGCACTGAGGTCGGGTAGGCCCAAACGGGCCACCTTGGCCGTGCCGACCGCCTCGACGCAAAACGAAGCCGCCGCCGAGCCGGCCATGATGGCTCGGCGCATGTTGGCGCTCGACAGGTCGCCGGTACGAGCCAAGTAGCCGGCCAGCGCGCCGGCGAACGTATCGCCCGCGCCCGTCGGATCCACCACGTCCTCGAGAGGGAACGCGGGCGCGAAGAAGGTCGAGTCGGCGTCGAACAGGAGAGCGCCGTATTCGCCCCGCTTGACGATGAGCGACTGCGGTCCGCGGCGCAGGATGTCGCGCGCGGCCTTGGAAATGTTGTGCTGCCCCGAGAGCTGGCGCGCTTCTTCTTCGTTGATGACGAGCAGGTGAATGCGCTTCAGCATCGCCGCGAGTAAGTCGGGCTCGCCCTCGATCCAAAAATTCATGGTGTCGGCGATGACGAGCTTGGGACTCGACACCTGATCGAGCACCTCGACCTGCAGGGTCGGGTGCATGTTGCCGAGCAACACGTAGGGAGTGTCGAGGTAGGAGCGGGGGAGCTTGGGCCGGAAGTCGGCGAAGACGTTGAGGTGCGTTTCCAAGGTGACGCGACTCATCAAATTGGTGTCGTAGCGCCCGGCCCAGCGGAAGGTGCTGCCCGAGGCGCGCTCGAGCCCGGCCAGGTCGACGCCGCGACGGGCGAGCGCCTCGAGGTCCTTGGAAGAGAAATCATCGCCGACGACGGCCACCAGACGCACGGGCGAAAATACCGACGCTGCGTAGGCGGAATAGGTGGCCGATCCACCGACCACGTTCTTGGCGGAGATGGTCGGTAGCTCGAGATCGTCGAAAGCCATCGAGCCTACGATGAGTAGCGGGGACGCTTTTTGGTTCATCTTTCGTTCCTTATGACAGAAGCCACGCGAGCTCGGCTCGCTTGGCTGGAGAGATTTGCGATCGGTCGGTGAGCACCGCGCCCGAGAGCGCGCCGTGCGCCGGGCTCTTGGCGGCGTCGGGGAGGGCCGGCGCCAGCTCGACGAGAAGACGTTGGGTCGTATCGAGACTCCGCTTCAATACGGCGAGGATGGCGTCGACGCTCACGTCCTCGTTCGTCTGGTGCCAACAGTCGTAGTCGGTCGCGACGGCGATGGTGGCATAGGGGAGCTCGGCTTCGCGAGCCAGCTTCGCTTCGGGCATGTTGGTCATGCCGATGACCGCTACGCCCCAGGAGCGGTAAAGGTGGCTCTCGGCGCGCGTCGAAAACTGAGGGCCCTCGATGCAGACGTACGTTCCACCGCGATGCACTTGCGCGCCCGCTTTCTCGCCGGCGGCAGCCGTCGCTGCCGCCAAGAGCGGACACACCGGATCGGCGACGGCGACGTGCGCAGCCACGCCTTCGTCGAAGAACGTGCTGACGCGCCGCTTGGTGAGGTCGATGAACTGATCGACGATGACGAGCTGGCCGGGTAAAATGGACTCTTTCATCGAGCCCACCGCGGACACGCTGACCACGTGCGTGGCGCCGAGCTTTTTCAACGCGCAGATATTGGCGCGGTAGTTGATGGCGCTCGGTGGGATGGTGTGACCGCGCCCGTGGCGCGGCAAAAAGAGCATCGTGGTCGAGTCGAGCACGCCGCGCACGATCTTGTCGCTGGGGGCGCCGTACGGCGTCTCGACGGCGATCTCGTCGGTAGCTGCGAGGCCGGATAGCGCGTAAAGACCGCTGCCGCCAATGACTGCCAAGGTCGCCATCACACCTGTCCGGATCGCAGGAGCCGCTCGGCGGAGCGCGCGTTGCGATGACATCGGGCGCGTTCGGCGATGACGATGGCATCGAGCTTGCGATGTGCCTGCTCGAGGTCATCGTTGATGACGAGGTAGTCGAAAAAGGCGTAGTGATCGATCTCGGAGCGCGCGTTGGCGAGCCGGCGCTGCACCGTCGGTTCATCGTCGCTCGCGCGTGACCGGAGCCGGCGTTCGAGCTCTCCCATCGATGGCGGAAGGATGAAGACGGCAATGGCGTCGGGCGACTTGGCCTTGATCTGGCGAGCGCCCTGATAGTCGATGTCGAACACGACGCCGCGATGGGAACGTCGGGCGAGATCGATTTCGTGCACGCTCGTGCCATAGAGGTTGCCGTGGACTTCGGCCCACTCTGCGAATTCTTCGCCGTGCACCATCTGCTGGAAACGCGTGCGATCGATGAAGTGGTATTCGCGTCCGTCGATTTCGTTGAGGCGCGGCTGGCGGGTGGTGTGCGAAACCGAGAACCGTAGCTCGGGATGGCTCTCGTTGAGGATGCGGGTCTTCAGCGTCGTTTTGCCAGCGCCGGACGGCGACGAAAGGATGAAAAGGAGAAAGTCGTCCATGGCGCTAGAACGCCGAACGGTTTCGCCGTTCGGTGTCCTCTAGCTCGTCATTGATTGGGTACTCACGGCGCCCCTGCGGGTCATTCCACATTTTGTACCTGCTCCCGCATTCTCTCGATTTCCGCCTTCAGTTCAACGACCGCGTGCGAAGTCCGGAAATCCTGCGATTTCGCTCCAATCGTATTTATCTCGCGGGCCATCTCCTGCAAAAGGAAATCGAGTCTCCGGCCGAGCGGCTCATCCTCCTGCATGTAAGAGGTCATCTGTTCGACGTGGCTCGCGAGCCGCGTGAGCTCTTCGGCGATGTCCGAACGCTCCATGAGGAGCACGAGCTCTTGCTCCATGCGGCTCGGATCGATGCTGAAATCGCGGCCGGCATCGGCGCCGGTCGCCGCGGCGGGCGTGACGATGCCGGAGATACGGCGAAGGCGATCGCGGAATTTCTTGGCCATGCTCTCGGCCACTTCCGGAGCGCGCGCGGCGATGTCGCCGCAGTGCTTTCGCACCGCGGCGAGACGCGCATCGAGATCGGCGAAGATGGCTGACCCTTCTTGGCGGCGCATATGCTCGAGATCGGCGAGTGCAGACCCGAGCGCGGCTACGGTGGCGTGGCGGGCCGGCTCGAGGTCGGAAGCGTCCACTGTACGGAAGAGCTCGGGCACCGAGGAGAGCATCGAAAAGGGGACGTCCGTGCCGGGAGCTAGCTCGTCGCGCAGCTCTTGCAGCGTCTCGTACGCGCGGCGCGCCCGCTCCTTGTCGAGCGAAGGCATGGCGCCGACGTGCCCCTCGGTGCGGACGGTGATGTCGCAGCGACCCCGCGCGAGCCTTTTTCGAGCCTCGCTTTCGACCAGACTCGCGAGATCGGCCAGCTCTTGCGGCAGACGCACGCGTACATCGAGGAAGCGGCCGTTGACGGCGCGCACTTCTACCGCGACGCTCCCTTTACCGAGAGCGGCGTTGCCGACGCCGAAGCCGGTCATGCTGCGCACGGCTCAGGGGAGCCCCTGATCCGCGAGCTTCTGCAGAAATTCGATGGTCGGCGGGATGCCGTTTTCCCAGGTGACGGTGGGTTCGTAGCCGATCAGATCTTTGGCGCGACCGATGTCGGCGAGCGAATGCTTCACGTCACCCGGACGCGGGTCGAGGTACCGCACATCGAGCGGCCTGCCCAAGACGCGGCCAATCTCTTTGACCAAATCGTTCAGCGAAATGCGACGGCCGCCGGCGATGTTGAGCACTTCGCCGGCCAGCTTGCGGGGGGAGGCCGCGGCGAGGAGGTTGGCGCTCACCACGTTGGCGATGAAGCAAAAATCGCGTGTCTGCTCCCCGTCGCCGAAGATGTTGATCGGCTCGCGCGCGAGCGCCGCCCGAACGAAGCGAGGGACGGCCGCGGCATAGGGCCCTTCGGGCAGCTGGTTGGGGCCGAAGACGTTGAAATAGCGCAGGCTCAAGGTCTCCATGCCGTAGAGCGATGCGAAAACGCGTAGGTATTGCTCGCCGCTCAGCTTGCTGACGGCGTAAGGAGAGAGGGGGCCCGGCGCCATGTCCTCGTGTTTCGGCAGGGTGGGCGTATCGCCGTAAGCGGCGGAAGAAGCGGCGAAGATGACGCGGCGCACGCCTGCGCGGCGCGCGCTATCGAGCACGACCACGGTGCCGTGCACGTTCACTTCGTCGGTCTCGGCCGGGTTCTCCACGCTGCGGGGCACCGAGCCGAGCGCCGCTTGGTGAAAAACGACTTCGACGCCTTCCATGGCCCGCGCCATGGCGACCCCGTCTCGAACGTCAGCGGTGATTGGCTCGATCAGCGACGCGTTGGACGCCAGACGCTTGACGAGACCCCAGTGGCCGGTCGCGAGGTTGTCATAAGCGCGCACCTGCTCGCCCCGACCGGCGAGCGCTGCGACCAGGTTCGACCCGATGAAGCCGGCCGCGCCGGTGACCAGATACTTGGGCTTCCGCAATTAACCGAGCCCCTTGCGCCGGCGAATGTCTTCCATGACGCGCGCGTATTCCACTTCCCAGGTGCGGGTACCCTCTTCGACGTGTTTCAGCTGGCCGCGGACCTCGCGCTCGAGCTCTTCGTCGACAGCCATGTGGCGCTTCAAGACGGGGCCCATCTTGCGCCTGAGAACGACGTCTTCCGAGAAGATCTCGTCGACGTTGGCGGAGTGCATCAGGATCTCGAGGATCTGATCGAGCAAGTAGTCGATCGTATCTTCGCCGACTTTGATCCCCATCTGCTCGGCGGAGAGCTTCTTCATCCGCGCGAAATCGGCGCCGGGAATGCCGCGCGACTGCATGGCGTCCTTGGCTTTGTCCCCCGCTTCCTTTTCGGTGCGAAGGTATTGGTTCAGCACCGCCTCGATATCGGATTGGACTTCTCGGGCACTGCTGGTTTCGATGTCCGACTGATCGGTGAGCGTCTTCACGATCTCGCCCGCGATCGTGGCGACTTTGCCGCTGTAGAGGCGCATGGGCCGCCTAACCTACGGGCAAGGACGCCTTGCGTCAACGCGCCCAACGGTACTTTTTTGCGCTATTCCTCGGGCGCCTTTTTGGGTGAGCTGGCGCCCGGGGGCGTGTAGAGCTCGCGGGCGCCGATCTTGAGGCGCCGCATAACAGCCGCCTTCTGCCGTTCCTTGTAACGGGCATGGCTGGCGTCGCCGAGCTCGTTGGCAGCCTCGGTATCCTGATCGATGAGCTGAAACTCGCAGAGCACGTACACGATGTTGCCGAGCGCCTTGGCGTGGCTCGGGGCGAGGTCGATCGTCTCCCTCGGCAGCCGCACCGGCAGGTCGACGACGAAGTGAATGGTTCGATACGTATCGGCGCTGAAGCGGTTGTCGCCGGGGTTGAGATCGTCGCCCAAAGCCGTCTGCATATCGCCCAGCATGGCCGCCAGGTGCGGGTTCTTCTCGCAGTAGCTCTTGAAGTGGAAGATGGTGTTCACGCTCTCTGCGGGGATGACGTAATTGAACGGAAAGAGCCGGTGCGACAGATAGAGCAGCACCGGCAACAAGTCTTTTTGCGAGCGCGTCACGATGCGAAAGCGGAGCTTGTCGTAGACGGCCGCGGCGATGGTGTCCTGTTTGGACAGGAGCTTCGTGTAAAGGGAGTCTTTATTTTTGCGGCCCCCCACGAACTCGGTGATGGGAAATCCCGCCGACAGCATGCCCCCGATGACGCGGTAAACCTTCTCTTCGACGAGGTGGAAGACCTCTTGGTCGGAGAGCGGCAACGTGAAAAGCAGCTCGCGGCCGTCGAGGTGATGAATGATGTGCATCGCCTTGAGCACGCTACAAGCGCAGACCTGACGATGGCCCTTCGTTGACGCGACGAGCAGAAGCTCTTCAGGCGTGGCCTGCTCGATGGGCTTCGGGATAGGGAACTCGAAGTGACGGCGGAGGTAGCTGATGGCCTCGCCCTTCAGGTGCTCCATCCGCTCCCGGTCTTTGGGATCGTCCGGCGAGAGCTCTTGGGCGATGATGAGCTCGCGTGCCTCTTCGGGCGTGGTGAAGTGCAGCCGGTGCCAATCGATCACCGACTCGCCACGCAGCATGAGCGCCACGGATTCGAGGTCGGAGAGCGTGAACTCGGTGAGGTGCTTGAGTCTGCCGACTCCGTCGATCATCGTCAGCCGCGCAGCATAGCCCTAGTGGCTGCGTCTTGGCATCGGCAGATCGCGATCAGCGTCTTTGCCTGGAAACTCACGTAACGATGGGGGAGGCGGTCGGCATCACGGACGCTTCGGGACCGTCGGTCGCCACGCCTTGATCGACGACGGTGCCTCAGGGCGCGAGCGAGCGGTCCTGTCGTGCAACGGGCGCGGTGGCCGGCGTGCGGCCGAGCGAGAGCGTCCCGAAGAAGATGGCCAGCGTGACGATGAGGACGACCACGTGCCCGAAAAGGACACCAGAGCTGAGGAAGGCGAAGGGGGTCAGCGCGGCGAGGTACAGCGGGCTCCACTTCATCATGCGGTCTCTTTCAGTGCCTCTCTTGGCTCGGGTCTTACCTTCATGCGGCGCCCCTTACCGAAGCTTGACGGCTCACATGTGAGCCAGGATCACACACCTTGCCCTCAGCGGCCAAACTCCTATCGAGCTGAGCAACTGCGAGCAAGGGAAAACGTCAGCACGTGCCGTTCCCGAGCTGGCCCAAGGCGGCCATCGCCGCCGCGAACAAAAACGATTTCGCGCAGCTGAAGCACCGTTTCTCGAACGGGCCTTCGCTTTGCGGCGCGCGCTGCCCGGCCGAGGTGTGTCGGGCGATGCGCGCGCGCGTGGGCGCCCGAACACGCGCCGGTCGCGCACGGGCACGAGAGCGCGGAGCGTGTCGCTACGGAGCGCGTGTGCGCCGAAGGCATACCGTTGCGGCGATGCGCGGGCGATGTCGCGAGCGCGAGAATTGCCGGCCCGCGCGCGTCGCGCGCATCGCTATCGATCGCTAGCGAATTTGGCGGCGACATGCTGATCGGGCGATGATAGGTTCGGGTGGCATGGGGGACTGTTGCGTCAGCCGCCCGGCACGACGAATCCTGTGGAGCATCGCTCCTTCGATCGGATTGGCCTAAAGCCCAAGTTCACGCCGAAGCTCCGCACCGCCCCCCCCTCTGACTGATGGCGCGCGACCCCGTCCGCTACCGAGAAACGAGCTTCAGGAAAGCGACGTTCCTGGGCGCCGTCGCCCTGGCCGGCGCGTGCTCCACCATCGAGCCTGGCGGCAATCCGCAGATCGCTCAAGTCGTCTACGACGAGGATTACTTCTACTGCCAGGTGCTGCCGAACGTGCTCATGGCGCAATCGTGCGGCACCGGCGACCCCAGTCAGGACACGGGAGGCGGCTGCCACGCCAGCGCCACGTCGTTCAAGCTCGTGCCCGTGTCGACGCCGCCCCCGTGCTCCGGTAACCGCCGCACGGGGGACCTACCCGCCGGCGCGGCGGATAACTACACCGCGGCGCAGGCCGAGATGACCCAGGACCCGCTGACGACGCCGCTCCTCACGCATCCAACCAAAAAGACGAGCCATCCAAGGCAGATTTTCGACGAGAATTCTTCCGAAGCCGACATCATTCGCCAGTGGGCCCAGCGGTCCAGTCGATGAAGCGCGTTTACCGCCGGCTCGTCGCGGTGCTTTGTTTCTGGGCGACCCTGCTCATTATTTGTGCAGCCGCGGAGGCCGCCGAAAGCGTCGATGCGTTCGCGAGGGTGGTCGTCGAAGAAACGGCGCTGCGATCGGGACCAGGGGTCTCGCATCGTGTCGTCTACGTCGCGCATCGCGGCGAGACCTTCATCGTCGAGTCGCGCAAAGGATCGGGCTTCTGGCTGAAAATGGTGCTGCCCGACGGACGGAGCGGGTGGGTTCTCGGCGAGACCGTGCAACCCATCGCCGTCAGCGCCAATGCTGCCGATCGCCCGAGCACGCCGGGTTTTTTCGCACCTCCACCGCTGGCCGAAGCGCGCGGGGGGCTGGCCATCTTGGGCGGCGTACTCGATGAAACGGCTTCGCGCGGCGTGCGCAATGGATACCTCGAGCTCCGTCCCGCCCTCGTGCTCGCGCCCACCATCGGTTTCGAGCCCTTCGTCGGAATGGCGCTCACGGAGAACGGCAATCAGCTGCTCTACGGCGGCGCCATCGCTCTCCATTTCGCTCCCGATTGGGCGATCGAGCCTTACGCCACCGTCGGACTCGGCGGTCTGTCGACGTTTCCCAACGTCGATCAGTTCGTCTTGCAACGCGAGACGGTGTGGGCTGCGCGAGCGGGCGCGGGATTTCTCCTCGCTCTACGCATGCGCATCCTGGTGCGCGTCGAGGCGAGCAACCTCACGCTGTTCACGGAAGACTCGTACCGCAACGCGCAGGTCTACCAAGGAGGGCTCGGTGTCTATTTTTGAATTTGCCAGGCGATACGCAGCGCTCTTCCTAGGCGCGGCGCTCGCGCCGCTCGCGGCTGGGTGCGTCACGGTGAGGCCGGAGCAGCGGGCCATTTTGGCCGACCCCGTCATGCAGTTTCAGGGCGACCCGCGCGAGGCGGCGCAACGTCAGCACGTGCTCGAGAACCGCGAAGGTTCTTTCGGAGGGTCGAGCGTCCAAGGAGGAGGCTGCGGCTGTAACTGATGCGACCGTCACCCGACCCCCGGCGCGCGGCCGGGATCCGACGATCGGGCAACAATCTTTCCGCCATCCGAAGCGGCTTCCTGGCGCTCACTTTCGCGGCGGCCGCGCTGCTCTACGCGCCGGTCGCATCGGGGCAGGCCGTCGAGCTCGACTCGCGCGTGACGTTCTTCCACGAGCCCGCCAAAGGGAGCACGATGACGGTGTTTACGCCGTCGACCGACTTGACGGCGCGTCCTTGGAATTTTCTGACCGTCACCGGGGGCTGGGAGGCGGACATCGTGTCCGGCGCGAGCGAGCGCGTGAAGACGGGCCCGTTGTCGCGCGCGGGACCCGACGCGATCACCGGCGCATCGATAAAAGACGTACGTCACATTGGGCGGGGCTCGGTCACGGTACGCCGCGACGCGAGCGAGCTGCGGGCGGGGGGCTCGGTTTCGGTCGAGAACGATTACAAGTCGAACTCCTTCAATGCGTCGGCGCGGACCGATCTGTTCCAGCACTCCACGCAGCTCGAAATTGCATACGCGCGCAACTGGGACACCGTGTGTGATCTCGCGCATGCGGCCAATACCGATGCCACGCTGCGCCAACCGCTCGACAATTCGACGGGGTGCTTTCAGCCGAGCTCGACGACGCGCAGCGAAGTGCCCATTCGCACCGACGCTTTTCAACTGACGTGGTCGCAGGCATGGACGCCCGTGCTGACGACGCAATTGGTGTACACGGGCCAACTGCAGTCCGGCCTCCTCAGCGACCCCTATCGCGCGGTTTCGCTGAGCCCCGGGGGGCAGTACGCGCAAGAGCATCATCCCGAAAACCGCGCGCGCCAAGCGGTCGCCGTGCGCGGTGCGTACTACGTCCGGCCGCTCAAAGGCGCCGTGCGCGCCGGGGTGCGTGGCTACCGCGACACCTGGCACATCTGGAGCGGCACGGTCGAGCTCGAAGCGGAAAAGTACTTATTTCCGTGGCTGCGGCTGCGCGCAACAGGCCGTTATTATCGCCAAAGCGAGGCGCTCTTCTGGAGCGATGACTACACGGGGGGCGAGCCTCAATATGGCCCGCGCGGCCAGTATTGGTCCGGCGATCGCGAGCTATCGCCGTTTTCGAGCTACCTCGCCGGCGCCCGCCTCATCGGCACATGGTCGGCGGGCGAGCGCCGCATCATCGGTATCTTCGAAGGACTGCAGGGAGGCGTAGGGCTCGACGTCCTCTTCTACAGTTACAGCGACTTCACCTTGGGGGGCCGCGCGCCGTCGGACACGACCGCATACATCGGCTCCCTCAGCTTCACCGCGTTGTTCTGAGGCGCTGGGTGAGGCGCCGAGCCGATAGCTTGCGCTGTTTGCGGTGTCGTAGTTGCTCGTTGGCGCGCGGACTGGTACCGGAACGGTAGCGATGCGCGACGAAATGGTCTCGATGGGTTTGCCGCGCCCGGGCAAGGCGCTCCTCTGGGTGATGGGGGGGCTCGTTTCGATCTGGGTCATGTTCGCCGTCGCCATCAACTACGGCGGGCTCGACAAAGAGGTGTTCTATCTCTTTGCCGGCAACACCCCTTCCATTCTGCACGGCGAGATCTGGCGGCTCTTCACGGCCGGACTCATGCATATTCCGTCGGGCGGTGCGGGCGTCAGCCACATCGTGACCGTTCTGCTCGGGCTCTATTTTCTGGCGCCGACCATGGAGGCGCGTTGGGGGTCGAGGCGCACGCTGCTTTTTTTGATGGCGTGTCTGGTCACGGGCTTTATCTCGCAACTGTGCTTCGAGGCACTGATGCCTCGCTCGGTGGTTGCCTCGCTCGGGCAGCCCTATTGGTTCGGCGCCACGGGAGCGATCGAAGGGATCGCCGTGGCGTGGGCGCTTTCGCATCGAGGACAGGTGGTGCGGCTCTTCTTCGTCTTGCCGGTCACGTCGACCGGGCTGCTCGTGTTCGTCATCGGGTTCAGCGTTTTTCTCGTGCTCGCCAACGATCAACGGCCCGAAGGCCTCATTACGCCGTTCGGTGGGATGCTCGGCGGCTATCTTTTCGGCGCGGGAACCCCCTCGCCGGCGCGCCGTCTCCTCCTCAAGGTGCGCTATTTCTTCATGGCGCGTCGCGCCTCCAAGGCGCGCGGCAACCAGCCGAAGCTCCGTATCATCGATGGGGGAGACTCGCCGCCGATGGGACGGCGGCCCCCGACCGACAAGCGGTTTTTGAACTAGCTCACAAGAGCGGCGACACCAAGCGCCCCGCGCCTTCGGCGACGCGGTAGCGGCGCCGCCGCGTCCGCCACGTCGCCAGCTCGACGGCGACCGTTTTGGCGAGGTCGTCGGCGAAGCACGCCTCGAGCTCACGGGCCGTCGGTTCGTCGTGGATGAGGGCGTGAACCTCGAAATTGAGACGGAAGCTTCGCATGTCCATGTTCGCGCTACCGAGCAGCACGATGCGCCCATCGACCACCATCGTCTTCGCGTGAATCATTCCGGGTTGGTATTCGTGAATGTGCACGCCCGCCTCGAGGAGCTCGGTGTAGAAGCTGCGCCCGGCGTGAAAGGTCACACGGTGGTTGGAACGGCTCGGGAGCACGACCTTGACGTCGACGCCGCGCATGGCCGCGACTTGGAGGGCGACCACCATCGGCGCGTCGGGCACGAAATACGGCGTCGTGATGAAGACGCGCTCGCGTGCCCCCGCGATGGCGGCAAAGAAAATGCGATGAATGGCTTCGGTCCGTGTGTCGGGACCGCTCGGCACGATCGCCACGCTTGCCCCGCCGCAACGAGGCGTGGCGGGAAAAAACGAGGCCGGGTCGACACCTTCGCCGGTTGCGAAAAACCAGTCCTGGAAGAAGACGCGCTGCAACGCGAGCGCGGCCGGCCCCTCCATCCGAAAATGGGTGTCCCGCCACTCGGCGATTCCTCGCATTTGACCGCGGTATTCGTTGCCGATGTTCACGCCGCCCGAGAACGCCACCTTGCCGTCAACGACGACGATCTTGCGATGGTTGCGGAGGTTGACCGGCTGTAAGAAGAGCGAGCGCATCGGCAGAAAAATGCCGACCTTCGCGCCCGCGCGGCGGAGCGGCCGGCGCCACGCACGGCCGATGGCGAGACAGCCGTAGGCATCGCAGAGCAGTCGTACCGCGACGCCTCGTTCGGCCGCGCGCACGAGCTTGTCGCGAAACCAGGCGCCCGTCGCATCGTTGCGGATGAGATAAAACTCCGCGTTGATGTGGTGCTCGGCCTGATCGATGGCCTCGCCGAGCGCGTCGTAAACGTCTTTTCCGCGGGTGAGCACGTCGAGGCGGTTGCCCACAGTGGCTCCCGCGCCCGTGAGCAGCGATCCTACCTGGAAGATCTGCCTTTCGAACTCGGTCAATTGCCCGTCGGCGAACGAGGGGTCGCGCACCTCTTGCGTGCGCTCGCGCAGGACACTGCGCATGAAGGCGTCGGCCTGCCGTTTGCGCTTCGCCGGCCAGCGCACGCGGTCTCGCCCGAAGAGGACAAAGAGGACGGCGCCCACCACCGGTAGAAATATCAGCGTGAGGATCCAAGCGATGGTGCTGGACGGTTCTTTTCGTCGCAGCACGACCACGGGGATGAGCGCCAGCGCCACCACCGCGAAGAAAGCTCCGGCGCCGCCGACAAAACGCGGCCCGAGCTCTTCCCAGGAGTGCATCAAGCCACTAGACATGACCGGAGGGCAAAAGGTAAGTGACGTTGAGCATGCGCGTGCTGATCGACCCCGAAACGGCTGCGCGCGGCATCCGGCGCATGGCGGGCCAGATCGTCGAGCGGGCAGGGGGGGCGCAGAAGGTGGCCTTGGTCGGCATCCGGCGCGGCGGTGTGTCGCTCGCCGCCAAGCTGGCCGAACACATCGAGGAGCTCGAGCACCTGCGCGTGCCGGTGGGCGCGGTCGACATCACCCTCTACCGCGACGACGCGGCGACGGCCCTTCCCAAACCGCAGATCGGACGTAGCGAGATCCCCTTCGAAGTCGAGGGACAGCGCATCGTGCTCGTCGATGATGTCCTTTACACGGGGCGCACGACGCGTGCCGCGCTCGACGCGCTGCTCGACTACGGACGGCCGCACAAAATCGAGCTGGCGGTGCTCATCGACCGCGGCGGTCGCGAGCTCCCCATTCAACCGGATTTCGTGGTGCGCGTTGCGGAAATCCCCAGCAGCGACAGGGTCGACGTGATCTGCGACGCGTCGGGTCACCACGCGGTCGTGTACGAAGGAGCGTACCGATGACGACGGCCGCGGGAACGTGGAGCACCCGCCACCTGCTCGGGACCGAGGGGCTGCGCGCGGAAGATGCGCTTACCGTGCTCGACACCGCCGAAGCGTTCTTCGAGGTCTCGAAACGTCGCGTGCGCAAGGCGCCCACCTTGCGGGGCAAGACGGTCATCAATCTCTTTTTCGAGCCCTCCACGCGTACACGGACGTCCTTCGAAATCGCCGGAAAAAGGCTGTCGGCCGACGTCATCAACATCTCGGTGGCAAGCTCGAGCGTCTCCAAGGGAGAGACCCTTCTCGATACGGTCAAAAACCTGGAAGCGATGCACCCCGACATTCTCGTCGTGCGTCACGCCGCCTCGGGAGCTCCTCATTACATTGCCCAGCGCACCGGCGCCCGGGTGGTCAACGCCGGAGACGGCACCCACGAGCACCCC
>DATHEQ010000337.1:0-19772 GCA_035318505.1 Polyangiaceae bacterium
GCCATTTGCGCAGACGCCGCAGTTGAGCGTGCCCCCGCAGCCGTCGCCAATCACACCGCAGAACGTCGCGCCCTGGGTCATGCACGTCAGCGGGACGCAGCCAACTCGGACACACACGCCGTCCTTGCATGTCTGATCGACAGGACATGACCCACATGCGAGAGAGCCACCGCAGCCATCGCCGATGGTTCCGCAGAACTGGGCTCCCGCCGTCTGACACGCGCCGCGCGGACAACTGGGACCTCCGACGCAAAGGCCGTCCTGGCAGGTCCAGTCGGCTGAACAGTTGCCGCACTGCAACTTGCCACCGCAGACATTGCCGATTGCGCCGCAGTACTGACCACCTTGGGGCGTGCAGCTCGTACACAGGGGAGCGTCGACCGCACTGTCGACGCCGGGGCCGATAATTACCGTGTTTCCCTGGTCGGCGGATGCATCCCTCGCCGACGCATCCGTCGAGGATGCGTCGATCGTGGATCCTCCTCCGGCGCCGGTGTTCGTCGGCGTTCTTTCTCCTGGCGACTCGCTGCTACAGCCGAGCAATGCCAAAGCCGGCTGGGCTGACATGACAGCAAAGAGGATTCGCGCCCAGAGTCTCGAAGGGTTCGCCATGCGTCTGTGGCCGGTCTTGTTGCGTGAAGCGACCACAACGTAGCACGGGCGACAAGCCCGAAAAGGCGCAGGCGTCGACATTCCTAGCAGAAAGCCGATGGCCGGAGATCAAAGTGGTCTGACCTCTAAAGTGGTATGACCTCTGCAGCGCTTCGCGGCCCACTTTCATAACGTGTGGAAATCAAAGTGGTATGACCTCTTTATCTGCCTCGCGCTGCTCGCGCGCAGGCGGCATGAGGGCACCACAGCGTGTCCGCAATGTGCCGCTCGGATTGGCACCAAGCTACCGGCCGCGCTTCAACGTGAAGGAGACCGCGGCGTCGAACAGCTTGAGACCGTCGTCGGTCATGAGGTTCGGAGTTCCGGTGACGTTGTCGTCCTCGATGAAGAACTGTACCCGTAGACCGGCAGCCGTCGATCCGTCGTACAGGGTAGCGCCCTCGCGGTAGACGTAGATGGTCGCGCCGTCGCTCGCACCGGTCAGCGTGGCCACGACCTCGGCCGTCGGCGCCACCTTTCCCCAGGTGACTTCTTTGGCGTCGCGGTACACAGTCACCTTGCCCCTTAGGCCCGCTGCCAGGGGATGGTTTGGATCGACGATGTCGATGGCGGTGTCGCTGGCGCGCACCCCGAGGGCAAACTCGGTCGGCTCGCCGGGATCGCCCGGCGGTCCCGCGGGTGTCTGGCCCATCTCGTCCTGAATGAACGCCTCATAGTTGAGGAGGGGCGTCGTCATCGTTTTCAGATGATCTCCGAGATTGCCAGAAAGGATCGACTCCACCACCAGCACCATATCCGAGGCTTGCGCGGCGGCGAGGAGGTCTTCTGCCGGCGCGATATCGTCGATCAGCGTGACCTGGTGACCGAGCATGTTTGCCAAACGGTCGCGCACGAAACGATCGCCGATGCCGTCACCGCGTGCGACCGTCTCGTTGCTGTCCCCCACTACCATGAGAATCTTTTTTCTATCTGGGGATGTCGTGTCGGCCGGCGCGCGTGCATCAGAGCCGCTCACGACGTCTTCGGTGGGCGCGGTCACATCCGGCCGACCGGAGTCCGACACAGGTGGCGAAGAGGACGTGGTGCCGCAAGCAACGAGCCCAAACGTCATCGCCAGCAGGACCCTGCTTTGGGGAGTCTGCCCGCGAGACAGCCAAGCCCCCCTATTGGCACGATCCACCATGAGACTCGAGCCTAGCGATAGTTCTCCAGCATCGCAATGTGATGCCGAGGTTTAGGAGTGGTCCGCGATCAATGGAACGGTTTCGCTCACACCGATGGAGCCCATCGCGGGTTGAATGAGACTCGGATAACGTCCTATCGACTGGTTGCTGGGTTCCGGACTGACGACAGCTCGGTTCGTTGCCGCGCCCGAGAGCTCACGCCGGCCGATACGAAAGCGCGCACGACCTCGATGAGGTCGTGCGCGCAACGGACAACCTTCGCGAACTCGCTCGGATCACATGCTCGGCACGGCCTCTCCGGCGCCGATTTGGTCGCTGGACAACTTCTCCACCGTGGCGGCAACCTCCTCGGGACTCGCCGGCGTGATGAACTCGGGATATCCGGGGATGCCCATCTCGGGGACGTCCAAACCTGCCACCTCGACGGCGGCCGAAACACGGTTCGAGCCGAGGATTTTGCCGAGCACATAGAAGATTGCGCCGCCTAGGAGGATGTTCCAGGTCGCACCTGCGCCAGCTTCGATGAGCTGGGCGACCAGCTGCGTGCCGTCGCCATAGAAGAGCCCCGTCACTCCCTGTCCGGTCTTACCGAGATACTCGGTGGCACCGACGCCATTCCAGCCGGCACCGTAGGTGCCGTCCGAGAACAGACCAACGGCGATCACGCCCCAAAGACCGTTGACGCCGTGCACGCTGATTGCGCCCACCGGATCGTCGATGCGGATTCTGTCGAAGAGAAATACCGACCAGACCACCAGCACCCCGGCGATAGCGCCGATGATGAATGCCGAAACCGGCGTCACGAACGCGCAGGGCGCGGTGATCGCGACGAGCCCAGCGAGCATGCTGTTGCACATCATCGAAGGATCCGGCTTACCGTGGACCTTCCACATGTAGAGGATCCCGCTCAGGGTCGCCGCCATCCCGGCGAGCATCGTGTTGACCGCGACGATGCCAATTCGTCCGTCCGTTCCAGCCAGCGAGCTACCGGCGTTGAAGCCGAACCAGCCGAAGGCGAGGATGAACGTGCCGAGCTGAACCATGGGGATGTCGTGAGGCAAAATGGGGTTGACCTTGCCGTCTTTGCCGTATTTGCCGATGCGAGGACCAATCAGCCATGCCGTGACCAGGGCGAGCGCGCCACCCTGCAGGTGGACGACTCCGGAGCCGGCATAGTCGACCGCTCCATGGCCGAGGCCAAGACGATAGCCGAGCTGCGCCAACCAGCCTCCGCCCCACACCCAGCAACCGAAGATGGGGTAGATGAGACCGCCGATGAAAATGCTGTAGATGAAGAAGCTCTTGTAGGTCCAGCGCTCTGCGCAGGCGCCGGTAACGATCGTCGCAGTCGTATCCATGAACGCCATCATGAACAAGAACATCACGACGGCAGCAGCGTCGTAACCGCCTCCGGTCAGGCACCAACCGGTCGTGCCGAAGAGACCCCAGCCGTGATCCCCATTCACCGACGATCCGACGGTGAACATGTGATTGAGTGTCGGCAGACCGCCGAGCGTGACCGGTCCTCCGATAGCGGTTCCGTTGAAGCCGCCACACATGAGGGCGAACCCGGACACGAAGAAACCGAACATCCCCAGCGCGTAGACGGCGAAATTCATGGACATCGTGTGCGACGCATTTTTCGCGCGAACGAGTCCCGTTTCGACCAGTGCAAACCCAGCCTGCATGAAGATGACGAGGAACCCCGCCACCAGAACCCACACGAAGTTCAGTGAGAAGTAGCTGCGCGAGGTGGACTGGGCGACGGCATCAATCGCTGCCGCGAGCTCCTTCGTCGTCGCCTTTTCCGGGTCGGGCTTGACGTAATTCGGTACCGACGCGGCATTGGGTGTCGTCTGGCCAGCACCGATGGGATCGGGCGCAGCTTCGTCCGCGTAGGCTCGGACGCTACTGAAAGTGCCAATCAAGGCGACCATCAACACAACGAATGCAAACCAGTGGCGCCGACGTTGGCTAAACAGAAACTTGCTCATGCGTTTTCCCTCTTTGCAGTCAGTTTGATTCTCGGCAGACGTCCACCATTTGGCACCGCGTCCTCGATTTCTGCAGAGCCCCGCGATCGCGGAGGCTCACGCTCCCCGCCCCGCGTCCGAGGATCGGAGGACCTTGCTCTTCAGTCGTTGGCCCCACATCGCGCCGAGCACCGCGCCGATCTGCATCGTCACGAAGAACAGCGCCGCGAGATCCCAGAGGTGGCGCCACGCAAGGACGCCCCCCGCAATCGCCCAGATCACGAGCTGCATGCCGATAAACGTCTTTTTGTACTGTTCCCACATGGCGCCTCACCCGTGCTGACGCGCGCGATGTTTTACGAAACATTCGGGCGCTTCATGACCTCCTTACCCCTGCAAATACTTCCGACGTGTTGCGGCGTGTTTTCTCCACTATGAAAGAGGAGGCCCATGATCATTTTTGCGAGGGCGCTCCCTTCACCCATCTTCTCCGCTAACAACGCCGCTCGAGGTCTCTCGCCCCAGCGCCGAAATTCGCTATTTGCATTGGGCGGCAAGATGTTTAGAAGAGCATCGCGCGATGACGCACTTCTTCCCGGTGTGGACCGTCTTTCCGTTTGCGATCCTGGTGCTCGGTATAGCGGGACTTCCGCTTGCCTTTCCGGATGCTTGGGGCAGGCACGGCTTTCAGGCACTCGTCGCGCTGGCGTGCGCGGCGCCTGTGGTCGGCTTCTTATGGGTCGATGGCCATCACGATCGCCTCGCCGGTGCCGCCGAGGCCTACCTGTCTTTCGTCGCCACGATCGGCGCGCTCTTCGTGACGGCCAGCGGAATTTTCGTTGCCGGTGACATCGAAGCAACGCCGCGGACCAACCTCGCGTTTTTGGTTGCGGGAGGCGTGTTGGCCAGCCTTATCGGAACGACGGGAGCGAGCATTCTTCTCATTCGACCTCTGCTGCGGACCAACCAGCAGCGTGAGCACCGGCAGCATTTGGTTCCGTTCTTCATTCTGGTCGTGTCGAACGTCGGCGGGCTTCTCACGCCGCTCGGCGACCCTCCGCTCCTGCTCGGTTATCTCGAAGGCGTGCCCTTCCTTTGGACGTTGCGCCTCTTTCCGTACTGGGCCCTCTACGTGGGAGTCATCTGCGCAGTCATGTACGTGGTCGAGATGGGCGCGTACCGTCGCGAGCCGGTAAAGGCTCGCCAACGCGACCGCGCCGAAGTCGTGCCGCTTTCCATCGAAGGCAAACGGAACATCGCGCTTCTCCTCGCGATCGTCGCCGCGGTGCTGCTTCCGTCAGGATTCAGAGAGGCGACGATGGTCGGGATCGCGGCGGTCTCGTATTGGGGTACGCCCCGCGACGTTCATAAGAAAAACGGGTTTTCGTTCGGGCCCATCGTCGAGGTCGGCATCCTGTTCGCCGGCCTATTTGCCTGTCTTGCGCCGATCGAGGTCAACCTCGCCCACGCGGCGCCGTCCCTTCCAATCCAACGCGCGTGGCAACTCTTTTGGTGCTCGGGCATCCTGTCTTCGCTGCTCGACAATGCCCCGACTTACGCCGCGTTCGTGGCTCTTGCCCGCGGTCTAGGTCACGGTCAACCCGATCTCGTGGCGGGCGTCTCGCCCATCAACCTTGCGGCGGTGAGCATCGGCAGCGTCGTGATGGGCGCAACGACCTACATTGGAAACGGGCCGAACCTGATGGTGAAGGCGATCGCCGAACGCGCCGGGTATGCGACGCCGAGCTTCGCTCGTTATGCGATGTTCGCCATCGCCATTCTGGTCCCGATCCACCTCGTGACGACTTTCACGCTGGTGTGGCTCGAGCGCTGACTTTACGCGGATCGGTGAGTTTTCTCGCGAACGACAAGCACAGGACAACCCGCCTTGCGCATCAAGTTTTCGGCCACCGAACCCAGAAGAAAGCGCTCGAATCCGACATAGTCATGAGTTCCGACGACGAGCAGATCCGCGTCCAGACTCTCGCACAGGTGCAGGATTTCGGCGGCCGGTTCACCGAGCGCGAAGTGGCCGGTAACCTCGGCGCGGCATTGCTTGCGGGTCGCGCGGACGTGGTACTGGAGCTGCTCTTTCGCGTCTTCGATGAGGTCGGCGTTGCCGCTCGGAGTTCCCAGCCTACCGCGATCGAGGCGGCTCGTCCGAAAGACGTGCACCAAATGGAGCATCGCCCGAGGCATGGATCGCGTGATCCGTGCGGCCATCGCGATCACACGTTCAGCGGCGGCGGATCCGTCAACGGCGACTAGGAAGGTTTGGGGCTCGTCCGACGGAGAACTCATAGGGCCGCTTCACCTCGTTCGCCGGTGCGGATGCTGATCACCTCATCGATGGGAGAAACGAAGATTTTACCGTCCCCGGTCTGGCCGGTACCGGCATCGCGGACGATGGCGCGGATGACGCCATCGACGTCCTCGTCCGCCCCCACCCATTCAAGAACAAGCTTCGGTCGGGAGTCGATCTCGTAGAGGGTTCCCCGGAACACCACGTCGTGGCAATTGCTACGCCCAAAGCCGTGCGCATCCGATACGGTGAGCCCCTGCACGCCGATCGTCAGCAAACGCTCGACGACAGCATCGAGCCGGTCCACGCGGATGGTTGCCTGCACTTTTGTCATGGAGTCGTTGCGTCGTCGGCTCGAGCGACTTAGCCATATTGACGTAACCGTATTTCCAAACTGTTTCTGTTGGAAGACCGTTTCAGGGTCCTGGTTGCCGAACTCGGATGAATTCGTCGTCGCATAGCTAGCAAGTAGGAATCGCATAGCTAACAAGTTAGGAGACGGCGCCACTTGGTGAGCGGGCTGAAGACGCAGGCGGCCTCCGCGATTCGTCGAGCGAGAGTTCGAGAAGTACGTTCGCTGCGGGCTTCTCGAGTGGGGCAGTCTTCACCTGGTGTGCCGTAGCTGCGGCCACTCCGAGCTCGTCGCCATGAGCTGCAAGCGCCGTGAGTTTTGCCCCGGGTGCCTCGGTGGAGGCACGGTCCGTGACCGCCAACGTCGCTCTCGGCGGCAAGCACGACATGGGCACCGTCGAAATCCCGCACAAGATCAAGCTCCCGGAGAAGAACTCGAGAGCAGCGCTCTGCTACGCCAAGAAGGCGAGCAGCACGACAACGGAAGGTGAAAGGACCCACATGGGCGGTATTGAGATGGTTACCGATTTTTGAGCTGCTTACTAAGGAGCAGCCGTCGGGACCGGCTTACCGGGCCGGCGAAGATCAGCGGTCACGCGATCTGCGATCTGGTTCACGGCGTCACCGAGCGCGTCGGCCATGGCGCGCGCGGAAGTCTCGGCGCTCTTGCTTGGCGTCGTAGCGTCGGGTATCGGCCGCTCGATGGTGATGGTGGCTTGGCGCCGGACCAAACGTTCGTCGTAGAGAACGTACGTCGCGCGAACGCGCACCACGGGAGGCGATCGTAGCTCGGCGAGCTCCGAAAGCTCGATGTCCAAGGCGGGGCCTACCCCCGACACCACCCGCCTGAGCCCGCGATCCTCGAACAGGGCGCGCGCCACCGCTCGACGTAAATACGCCTCGGGTCGCTCTGTCCAGCGCCGTTCTTCGTAGTATCCGAGCTCGTAATTCGAATCGCGGAACACGATGCGCTCCCCGAGGTACGACGCCGCGGTGATCCTGCCCAGCCGCAACTCGGTTGTTTGCGTCTCCGCGTCGCGCTCTGACGTCGACGCTACCGCCGCGACCTGCGCGCGGCTGCGCGATTCGTCGGGGCTGAAATAGCGCGGCGTCAAAGGATCGCTCTTCGAAGTGAGCGCGCAGCCGGCGACAGTGCCGAGCACAAGCGTCAGCATGCAAAGACGCACGGCGAAGGGAGTCATCGTGCTCCTTTCGCCCGGCCCTTGACGAGCATGTCCGAGTCGCGCTCGAGAGCGTCGGTCAGCTTCAACAGCGACTCGGTGAGGAGCTGGAAGTCGCGGAGCGTCGTCGACAGGTCTTCGCCCAGCCCGCGGGCGGAAAGCGCTGCGTCACCGACGGCGTCCGTCGCACGCTGTGCACTCATGACCATTCCCTTGTCGCCGTCGATCCGATCCAAAATGCGATTCATGCGCATGGCCGTCCCGTCGAGCTGGACGAGTGTCTTCTCGGCCTGCGCGCCGATCCTGCCGGTATCGAGCTTCGCGACCGTACCTTGAAGCGTGGACAACGCAGTGTCGGCCTTGGCGAGGACCGATGCTGCATGGGCCGGAAGGTGTCGATCGTCGACGTCGATCAGAAGCTGATTGAGCTTATCCAACATCTTCAAGGCGGCGTCGGCCATATCGGGAAAGCGGTCGACGGCGTGAATGACGGCGTCTTCGAGGTTCTTCATCGTCGATACGGCTGCCGGTATGTAGTTGACCGATACCGGGAAAGGCAGCTCGGGAGGCGGGTTGCTCTTGATGGGAAAGAAGTCGAGCTGCACGAACTTCACGCCGGTAATGCCGGCGGACGCGATCTGCACCCGCAAATCCGGGGGTACTTTGATGGCGAGCTTTTTGCCCTTTCCCGAGCCGATGCCCATGATGTTGATTTCGTCCTCACCGAGCTCGCTCGTGACCGCCACGTGACGGCGGTCGGGACCGACGTCGATGGCCGAAACTCTCCCGATAGTGACGCCGCGAAATTTGACCGGCGATCCTACCTCGAGCCCTTGCACCGATTCGTCGAAGTACGATTTGTACTGGACCGTCTCGGTACGCAGGCTACGCGCGGTGAAGAGAACGAGCGCGGCAAGACCGAGGGTGACGCCGCACACGACGAAAAGACCTAGTTTCCAATGGTTGCTAGGGCTTGCCATTCAACCCTCCTTGACGAGCCGATTGAAGAAACCGCGTACGCGTTCGTCGCTGCTCGTATCCCTCAGCTCTTTGGGATCACCGGTGGCGATGATGCTCTTGCTCACGGAATCGAGCATGATGCAGCGATTCACGATACGAAAAATGCTATCGAGCTCGTGGGTCACGATGACCACGGTGAGCCCGAGACCGCGGTTCATGGCCAGGATGAGCTCGTCGAGCTCGGCTGCGCTCACGGGGTCGAGTCCCGCCGACGGCTCGTCGAGAAAGATGAGCTCCGGTTCGAGCGCAAGAGCGCGCGCGATGGCGGCTCGCTTCTTCATTCCGCCCGATAGCTCGGCCGGAAATTTGTCGGCAGCACCTTCCAATCCCACGAGGCGGAGCTTGGCAAGGATGACCGCTTGGATGGCGTCGGGCGGGAGATCTGTCCATTGCTCCAGCGAGATGGCGACGTTTTCTCCGACGGTCATGGATCCGAAGAGGGCCCCGGATTGGAACATCACGCCGAAAGGAGGCCGTCCCACCTCGAGGTTGGGGCGCCCGAGGCCAGCGATGTGGATATCGCCCCGATGCGGCGTTTCGAGTCCAATCAAGTAGCGAAGCATGGTCGACTTGCCGGAGCCACTGCCTCCGAGGATTGCGAAGATGTCACCAGGAAAGACGTCGAAGGTGACGTTCTCCTGAAGCACGACATCGTCGTGCCCGGTGGCGAGCTCGCGGACGCTGATGATGGGAGCGTTCATAAGTCGAACACGTAAAAGAGCGCGGTGAACCCGGCGTCGATGAGAATGAGACAACATAGGATCGACACCACCGAAGACGTCGTCCGTCGCCCGACTCCCTCCGCCCCTCCCGTCGTGGCGAATCCCTGCTGACATGAGATGAGAGCAATCGCGAGCGCATACACCACGCTCTTCAGAACGCCGGAAAACACATCCCAAACCGCAAGCGCCTTCTGCGTCTCGCCGAGGTAGGCGCTGACGGTGAGGTCGAGGCTCAACACGCCGACCAGAAGACCTCCGCCGACGGCGACGAGGTCGGCGACGAGCGTGAGCATCGGCACGACCAGCATGAGGGCGACGGTGCGCGGTAAAACGAGGTACCGGACGGGGCCGAAGCCCATGGTGCGCAAGGCATCGATTTCTTCCGAGACCTTCATCGAGCCGAGTTCGGCAGCAAATGCCGCCCCGGATCGACCACACACGATGATGGCAGTCATGAGCGGGCCAAGCTCGCGCACGACCGAGAGTCCGACCAGATCGGCGACGAAGATGTTGGCACCGAACTGCTTCAGCTGCTGTGCGCCTTGAAACGCCATCACGAATCCGACCAAAAAATTGATGAGAACGACGATGGGGACCGCATCCGCCCCGGTGCGCTCCATGAGATGAGGAATTTCTTTCCAATTGCCGGTGCGCGGTTCGCGCAAGAGACCGAGAAAGGCAAGGATCATGTCGCCGAAAAAGCCGAGCACTTCGCCGATCGATTTGAAAAACGCGACCGTGCCCTCTCCGACTTGGCCGAGGGTGCTTTTCGGGCGGCGGCGCTTCCGCCGCACTGGATTCTCGTCACCTCCGTAGAGATGAACCAGGTCCTGCACGGAGCCGGTCGCGCCAACGAAGTCCGAGCGGACGCCACGCAACTTCAGGCCATTGCGAAGATGGACGAGAAGGGCCATGGTCCCGCCGTCGACGCGCTCGACGCGTGACATGTTGAAATCGATCTTCTGCCCGCGGCCCATCGATGCGAGGCGCTCGCTCAGGCTCTTCCACAGCGCGGCTGCTTCCGAGAACTTGAGCTCACCTTCCAGGTGAAGCTCGGGCGATTCCGAGGGAAAAGCGCGGAGCTCGATGATCGGACTTCGCTTCTCGGCTGAACTCCCAGCGGCGCCGGCCTGTTCTGTCATGGTGTATCACCGCCCATCCGACGAGCTCGAATCCACCGCCGCAGGGGTGCAGTCGAGCGAACGGCCAACTAATTGCAGGCTAATAAGCACTAACCCTGGCTCGTGCAAGGTGTGGCATCTGCAAAGAAGCTCGCCTCGGCCACCACGAGACGCCAACCGAGAAGCATCGCCATCACATTCGCCGCGCGGCGTAGCGCCACGCGCGAGCCCCGGCGCCGACAACCACCCACGCCGCGAGCGTCGCGAGTACCGCGCCACCTGCTACTGCAACGATGGTCGCGAGTTGCGGTGGCCGTGCGCCGTCCGCGAGGAGCGGGCCTTGCAGCGGCGGCTCGGATAGTTCGGGTTTCGGAAGCTCCGGCGGCGGATGCTCTCCGTCGCCGCGCAGAACGCGCGAATGAAACGAGATTGCGAGCACCGCGGCTTCGTTCGTCACACGGAACTGGCCCCACGCTACCTTGAGGGCTAACGCGTCGAGTGGGTGCAAGAAAGCAGGCATCTTGAATACATGCGCCAGCGCTTCACCGAATCGCCAAGAAAGCATGGCGCGTTTTTTTTCGAGCTCGTGATTGAGCTTGTCGGCAATGCGGTGGTCGACCATCGCCGGAGCCCACGCGAAGTCGATGGCTTCGACCGCGAGCTTGAAAACGAGCTCGTCCCGGTCGCGCAGGTCCGACACCGATGGGCAGAGCAACAGCGTGACCGATTCCACGGTGACCGGAAGATCGATGCCGAGAACGGGCCAGCGAATGCGCGCCCGACAGGTCATCCGCAGGCCCTGGTCTTCGACGAGCGATACCTGCCGGGGCTCGAAGAGCTCGAGATAGTGCCCGTCCTCGGGGTTTTCTCCGAGTTTGATGTTGAGCGGCAAGAACGCGCCGACCAACGAGATGACGTTATCCTTGGAAAGGATTGCCTCTAACCACATCGATTCGGCTCTTGGATTTGCGTGCTCCCCGGGGCCGCAGCTAGACGAAGCTCGCCTAGCCGCGCTTGGGCCTTAGTTGGCAGCGTTTGCGTTTTTCGTGAGCTGGCTAGGGAGCGGGCGCGACGATGGTACTGGTGTCGATGGCTACTGCCGTCTGCGCCAGTAGCCTGCCGTTCACCGATGCGCCGGTGTGTAACGTGACAGCGGTTTGACTCAGAAGGACGCCTTCGCAGTGTGCGGTGGTCCCCACATCTACGAGGCCTGCGACTTGCCAGAAAATGTTCTTCGGTAGTGCTCCTCCGGCGAGGAGGACCGACGCCGCGTTACCAATGGTGAGGTCCTGGGCGATTTGGAAAATCCAAACGTCCGTCGCATTGCCCGTCAGAGTAACGCTGCTCGGGATCAGAAGACTCGTACCCCACTTGTAAACGCCCGGGGTAATGTTCATTCCGCCGATATTGCCGGCGCCTAGCTCGGTGACGCCCGCTGCGCGCCCCGAAGCGTCGGTGAATGCAAGCAGCATATCGCTAACGGCAGTGGTCAAGTTGGAGGGCGTTGGTGCCGTGTAGTCGGCGGCGTACACCCTTCCGGTGACCTGTGTCGATGTCGAAAACACGGTCGTGGAATCGGCGATGAGCGAGAATCCCGTGATGTAGGTTCCCGCAGCGGGGCTGACGCCAATGTTTCCCGTGATGGCGGAGGCTGGCACTGTCGAGATTCCAGCTTTTGCCAGGATAGCGTAGGTGCCCGCCGTTCCGAGATTTACGGGCGGCTCCGAAGGCGCGTTGTCGACAGCGGTGTCCCGATGCACATCGGCCACATGGCCGGAGTCGGCATCGCCGCCCGAGTCTGCAGTGCCGGAGTCCGCAACACCGCCGGAGCCCCCTTTACCTGCGGAGCCCGCCGTGCCGGAACCTGCTGCACCGGCGGAGCCGGAGCCTGCGGCGCCGCCCGAGCTGCCGCCGGAACCAGCTGCACTGCCCGCATTGCCGCCCGAGCCTGTTGCAGTACCCGCATTGCCGCCGGAGCCTGATGCGCCGCCCATCGTGCCGGCGTCGGCTCCTGGGTCGTCGGAATCTCCGCAGGCAGCGAACGAGACTAAAAGCATAAAAGCCGTTGCGGGTGTCAAAAGATACGATTTCGAATTCATCATCCAATACTCCTTGCAATCACTTACGGCGAAGAAATCCGGAAAACGCGCTCGCCGTGGCGAAGTGCCGTCGGCGAAAGCCCGGGTGAAGCGACGGCGACGGGACCACCCTCGAGACCGAATGGTCCTCAGCCTTGACGTCGCTCCTCATAGCCCCGCCCTGAGGAGGTTGTCGTCGCTGCAACGTGACGAGGGGTGTTGGCGCCCTGGACGGTCCGCACTGCTTCGTAGAAGAAAGAGGTCGCCGGGCGGAGTTTAGAGCTCTCCACGGCGACAGCGACCCCTTCTTCGTCGTCCAGGACAGCAATCTAAGTGCAAAGGCTGTCAAGCGCCAATCGATACTTGGCATGTCCGGTATGGGTCAGCGCAGCGCGGGCGGCGCCGCGAGCTAATCACCTTCAGAAGTCGCCACCGTCGCCGCGGCTCGACTGCGGAGCATCCTTCTTGCGTTGCGGTCGCTCGGCGATGAGTGCTTCCGTTGTCAGCATGAGGCCAGCGACACTGGCGGCGTTCTCGAGCGCCGTGCGCACGACTTTGACAGGGTCGATGACGCCTTGCTCCAAGAGATCCCCGTATTCGCCCGTCGCCGCGTTGAACCCGTAGCTGCCCTTGCCCTCACGGACCTTGTTGATGACGATGGATCCTTCCACGCCAGCGTTTTCCGAGATCTGGCGGAGTGGCTCCTCGATGGCCCTACGGATGATGGCGAGTCCGAACTTCTGCTCGTCCGGTACTTCGACGCTGTCGAGCGCCTGCTGAGCGCGAATGAAAGCTACGCCACCACCGGCCACGATGCCTTCCTGGACGGCGGCGCGCGTGGCATGAAGTGCGTCCTCGACGCGTGCCTTCTTTTCTTTCATTTCCGTTTCAGTGGCAGCACCGACTTTGACGACGGCCACGCCGCCAGCGAGCTTGGCGAGCCGTTCCTCGAGTTTCTCGCGGTCGTAGTCCGACGTCGTATTTTCAATCTGCGCACGGATCTCCGCAATGCGCCCCTTGATTAGGTCCTTCTTCCCGCCGCCGCCGACGATGGTGGTGGTGTCTTTATCGAGAGCGACGCGCTTGGCGCGCCCGAGATCGGCCAACGTGACGTTCTCGAGCTTGAGTCCGAGTTCTTCGGCGATGACCTGGCCACCAGTCAGGACAGCAAGGTCCCGCAGCATTTCCTTGCGCCGGTCGCCATAGCCGGGCGCCTTTGCTGCCCCGCATTTCAGCGTGCCCCGCAGCTTGTTGACGACGAGCGTCGCCAGCGCTTCGCCGTCGAGGTCCTCCCCGATGATGACGAGCGGCTTGTCTTCCTTCGCGATCGCCTCGAGGATCGGCAGAAGATCCTTCATCGCCGTGATCTTCTTTTCCGACAAGAGCAAGTACGCGTCCTCGAATACCGCTTCCATGCGTTCCGGATCGGTGACGAAGTAGGGCGAGAGGTAGCCGCGGTCGAACTGCATTCCTTCCACGACCTCCAGCGTCGTTTCGGCGCTCTTCGCCTCCTCGACGGTGATGACACCTTCCTTACCGACCTTCTCCATCGCTTCCGCGAGCAGCTTGCCCACGGTTTCGTCACCGTTGGCACTGATGGTGCCGACCTGAGCGATCTCTTTGGGATCCCTCGTCGGCTTGGCGCTTTTCTTCAGCGCTTGGACGACGGCCTCGACGCCTTTTTCGATCCCTCGCTTGATCTCCATGGGATTGTGGCCAGCGGCGACGAGCTTCGATCCCTCGCGGTAGATGGCCTGGGCCAGTACCGTCGCTGTGGTCGTGCCGTCGCCGGCGACGTCTGAAGTCTTGGAGGCGACTTCTTTGACCATCTGCGCCCCCATGTTTTCGAATTTGTTCTCGAGCTCGATCTCCTTGGCGACGGTGACGCCGTCCTTGGTAATGGTCGGTGAGCCGTAGCTCTTCTCGAGGACGACGTTGCGCCCCCTCGGACCGAGGGTGACTTTAACGGCGTTGGCGAGCGCATTGACGCCCGACAGGATGAGACCGCGTGCGGCATTCGTATAGACGATTTCTTTTGCTGCCATTTGGTGGACTCCTCGAAGGTCTTCGTTCGTTTTTTTGGGGGGGGCGCAGGTTACTTTTCGAGCACACCCAGGATGTCGTCCTCGCGCAGGATGAGACGATCCTCGCCGTCGATCTTGATCTCGGTGCCGGCGTACTTTCCGAACATGACGCTGTCGCCCGCCTTGACGTCGAGCTTTCTGACCGTGCCATTTTCGAGAACCTTGCCATTGCCGACGGCGACGACCTTACCCTCGACGGGCTTTTCCTTGGCGGTGTCCGGAATGACGATTCCCCCTTTCGTCATTGTTTCCTCATCCATGCGAATGACGATGATGCGGTCCTGTAGCGGACGAATGTTCATGATGGCTTGCTCTCCTTATCGGTTAGGCAAAGACGAAGGATGTTTGCCTAGCGGGTTTCGATCGGCTTCACGATGATCTCGACTCGGCGGTTGTTGGCTCGCCCATCGGTTGTCGTGTTGTCTGCCACTGGCCTCGTCTGGCCGAGCCCCTCAGCGCGGATCTGATCGGCGGGCACGCCCCGCGAAACCAAGAAACTGACGACAGATTGCGCACGCCGCTCGGAGAGACCTTGATTCGAAGGAGCCGACCCCTGTGAGTCGGTATGGCCTTCGACGACGATTTTGTGGTCGTCTTGAGTCTTGAGAGCGTCAGCGACCTGGCCCAGCCGTTCCTGTGCCGCGGGTAGGAGCGCGTCCTTGTTCGAAGCGAAGAGGACGCTACCCGACAGCGTAATCACCATTCCTCGAGGCTCTTGCTTGACCGCCCCAACCGACGCGGCGAGCCGATCCATGGCGTCCTTGGCCCTCTTGTCGGCATCGGCGCGAGCCTTCTTCTCCACTTCGAGCTTCTGTTCACTGCCGGCGAGCTGGACGCTGGCGGTGGCGAGCTGACCGCGAGCCTGGGCGAGCTGACCCTTCGTCGTCTGCTTGGCGTCGTCGTCTGCCTGGCCCTTCGCGCTCTGCGCCTGCGCGTTGGAGCTATTGGCTTCGGCGAGCTGCGCTTTTCGTTCGGCAACGTAAGCCAGATCCCTGGTTTTCTGGTCCCCTGGGTCGTCGACGTAGGACTGTTCCGCCTTGTCGAGCGATATCTTGGCTTCGTGTACTTGATCCGGTTTGTATTGTGTCGCCGGCCCGGACTGCACGCGCAGATACGCCGAGCGGGCGTCCAAGAGCTCCTGAGGAACCGGCGCCGTTGCGCACCCCAAAGCGGATACTAGAAGGACACTACCCGCCGTCACGACGATACTTTTTTGCAAGGCTTTCATGCGATTCTCCGTTTCGTTTCTCGTAGAGCTGTTTACGGCGTGGGGGTTCCGGAGCGAACGGCGCGCGCGGCGTCGACTGCGGCACCCGCTTGCACGTTCGATTTTGCTACGTGTGAGAGCGCGATCGCCAGCTCGGCGTCGGCCTGGGCGCGCATCAGCACGTATTCGGCCCTCTTGTTATCATTGTCGCGAATCAGTGCTTTTGCCGCTTGAAGCTGTTCTTCGGCGAGCTTCAAATGCAGCGCCGCCTGCGGAACATCCCGGCCCCCCGTTTCTTGAGCGGCTCGAATGGCGGCCTCGGACGAAGCAACCTTCGCATTCGGCACGGGGGCGCCCCCGCACCCGGCAATACTCATCACCGCCGCAGTCGATAAGCCGACGGCGGTCCAGCCCCATATTGTTTTCATGATTTTTCTTTCCGTTCGTCCAATTTGTTGTGAGTGATCAATGCGAGGCTTCCGCATCATGTCGAACATAGCAACTACTACGCCTGTCTCGCCTAGCAATCCAATCGATAGGCGATATCCCAGGCATGCACCCACTGCATGGCGACGCAGTGGGTCGACGGCGACCGAACGACAGTAGGCTGAAGCACGCGCGCGGCGGCCTGCGACTGCGTGAATGATGGACATGGTGTGGCCGCCTTTGGCGAATGCAAAGAACCGAACGCGCACGTATCGGAGCACGTGCTTCCGAGCGCGCGAAGGCTCTCGAGCTCTAATGTGTAGGCAATAATCGCCTGTTTGCGCCAACGCAAAGCACTACAGAGCGCGTCCTCGGCGCGTAGTCGTCAATGGGCGCCGCTCTTCATCTTGTCGCCCGCCCCTTTGATCTTGGCGCCCGCGGATGGCGCCGTGCTGGCAAGCCTGCCGGCAATCTTGTCGCCCACTTCGTTCAATTTATTGGTGGTTTCGACGGCCGGCCCCTTCGCCTAGTGGGCAAGATCAGAGAGAGCCTGGTCACCTTGGTGGAGTGCTTGAGTCGCGGCGTGACCGATCCTATCGAGCGCCTCGATAACGGCGTTCTTCATGTGTTCGGCGGTGTCGCCGACTTTGTGTTTGTGATTGATCATTGAGCGCCCCTTTCGGGATCGTTGGTTGTCGCGGTGGACGGGGCGCAAAGAAACGAAAGCGAGTGCGCTCGCCATGCTTGCAGAGGCACGGCGTTACCGGATTCTCGTTGTGGACAGTTGTTGGCGGCGGCAATGTGATCACGGCCGAGTGCGCTCGCCAGGTGCCTTTGGTCCCGAACGATCAAAACGTTGAGTTGAAAAGCGGGTGCGACGTAGCGTTCGTCGCCCGAGCCGCACCGACACCGCGGAACGAGCGTCTATTCGTTGGCCCACATGTCGTCCCACCACGCTCTCCGCAAAGGAACGGCGCTGGCCGCACGGAGTCCGGATCGCTCCGATGCGTCGGCAGTCGCGATAAGCGTCGGAAACCAGGACTTCCACGTCACTGCGTGCTCGCCTTCGAATGGCCCGCGGAGTATCCCGCGTTTTCCCAGATCGACCAACCGCGCTCGAAGCACCATGAGATCGAGGCCGAGCAGTTGGGCAATCTCCAACTCCGTATGAACCGCCGGACCCATCAACAGTTCAAAAAGCCGACCGATCGTCGGTTTCATCATGCCGCGACTGTAAGATTCAATGACGTCGCGCGCCAATCGATACTTGGCATGTCGGGCATGCATGACCAACCGTCGTTGTGGGCACGGCGTGCGCTCAGGTACGTGCGAACATTTTTTGCGATTCCGCTGTGAGCGGTAGGCACCATGGTGACAAACCGCCGAGGTTCACTGCTGATGAATCGATGAATTCCGCGGTGGTATGGGCTCGCCCGTTCGACTACCGTCGCCGGCTGGCAACCCAATCGTCGATATCGATGATACGGTGCCGCAGATGAAACTGGCCGGAATCGACGCGAACCTCCTCGCAACGCTCGACGCGCTCCTGCGCGAAAAGAGCGTCACCCGTGCGGCGAGGCGCCTCGGTGTGGGGCAACCTGCCGCGAGCCACTCCCTGGCCCGGCTGCGGGCACATTTCAAAGACGAGTTGCTCGTGCTGAGAGGCCGTAACTATGTCTTGACGGAGAAGGCGGAGAAGCTTGCGACCGTGGTCGCGAATGCGACGAGGGCGCTGGCGGATGTATTCGAGGAGCGGCCGAGCTTCGACGCGGCCACGTCGTCTTACCGTTTCGTGGTCGCGTGCTCCGATTTGTTCGGCATCCTCATCATTCCGGAGCTCCTTCGCACGTTGAGGCGCGAGGCAGAGCATGTCGAGGTCGAGCTGCGTGCCATTGTTGCGACCGCCAAAGAGTCGATCCTCGAGGGAGGCGTCGACGTTGCTCTCGGAATCTTCGAAGACGTGCCGTCCCAGATCAATCAGCAGGCGCTCTACGACGACCCGGCCGTTTGCGTGGTGCGGGCAGACCACACACAAGTGGGCAAGCGGTTGACGCTCGAAACGTACAGTAAACTTCCTCACCTCGAGATCGCTCCCAGTGCCGATGCGATACCCGGGCTGCACATCGATCGTGCTCTTGCCGCCATCGGCAAACGCCGGCACGTGACCTTGCGCGTTCCTTATTATTTGCTCGCGCCGCACCTTCTCGAGCAGACCGATCACATCGCTACGCTTTCCGCGAGCGGCGCGGAGATTTTGGCAAAGATGGCGCGCCTTCGAGTGGTCGAGCCGCCCATCGAGCTGCCGAGCTACAAGTACTCCCAGATATGGGATAACAGTCGCAACGACGATCACGCGCACACTTGGCTTCGCGAGCGGATTGCCAGCATCTGTCACCTTCGGAGCCTGGCGCTCGGTCGCATCTAGAAAGCGCGATGCCTCTCCGGTCAACCCCATCAGGCGGTGGGCACGAGCTTCTCGAACCACAGCTGGTCGACGTAGCACCAGCCCCATTCCTCGCCCGGCTCGATGGAACGCGCGATCGGATGCTGCGTCGTGCGGAAATGCCCGTTAGCGTGCTTGTTCCTGGACGAGTCGCAGCACCCGACGTAACCGCACTGCATGCACATCCGCAGCTGGAGCCACGTGCCGTGCACCAGCTCGCAATCGTAGCAACCCGATCCGCTCGGCTGCACAGTGCGGATGCGGTCGACGTGCAAGCACGTCATTGGGGTTTGGGGTAGCACCACGATGAATATAAGGTGCACACCCTCTCTCTCGCCGTCGAATCAATTGATGGTATGGGGTTCATGCCTCGCATCGATTGGTGAAGCTGCAGGCGGCGGCGACGGGCAATCTCGGGGAGAATGAAGCCCTCATCTTCAGCTCTCATCTCATGCTGTTCGGCGATCCGGTCCTGCTTGCACGTCACCGCGAACGAAGGATGCGGTCGTGCGTACCCTACGCGCGCACCACTCGAGCGTGGGCGGACGGTCGTAGAGCGTCACGCGGTAGCAGCGACGTTTCCTTGCTTTAGCTGGGCGCCGGGGGTGGCGCCGCGCGGTAGGCGAACACGGAAGGCCGTCCCATCGCTCTCCGACGAGGTGACCGTGATCTCTCCGCCGTGCGAACGGGCGATCTGCTGTGCGATGAAGAGCCCCAGTCCAAGTCCATTGGCCCGAGTGTGGTGGTCCGTTCTGCCTTGGCGGAAGGCATCGAAGATCGACGGCAACGCCGCCGGGGCAATGGGCTCGCCTCGATTGACGACTTCGATGATGACTTCGGATTCCCCGCCGTCCATCCGGAGCTTTATCGGCGATCGCGGCTCGCCGTGCTGGACCGCGTTGCCGACGAGATTGGCAAGCAATTGGTACACGCGGTCGCGGTCCCAAACACCAATGAGGTCACCCCGCACTTCCACGCGTAGCGGCCTGTCGGAGTTCGTCAGCTCCGTTTCGCCGATGATTTGCCGCCACACATCGTTCAGATCGAAGCGACTGGGGTCGATGGGAA
>DATHEQ010000338.1:0-14877 GCA_035318505.1 Polyangiaceae bacterium
CCATTGATTACCACGCAGCCACTATCCGGTTGCCGGCGGGCAAAGTTTGGCGTGACACTGGGGTTCAGTTCCGAGGCCTTTTGGCCGATAACCTCATTCATTACCGACTGGGCGTATTCGAAGGCGTTCGCACCGCGGTGCCGCCGCCTCCTCCGGCGATGAATGCGCCCGCCCAGACGCCGCTCAACGAGGGGGGGATCCCCCGATTCACCGGTCAGCTCCGTCTCAACTTGCTCGGCTCGGAACCCGATTTCTTTTTGAAGGGCATCTACTTCTCCCCCACGCCGCTGGTATCGGTGGGCGTCGGCGCCGATCTGCAGCCCAACGCGGTGCGCAAGCTGAATGGAAACCCCGGCGCTTACCTGGCCATCAGCGCCGACGTGTTTGCCGAATATCCGCTCAGCGACGAGGACGAGATCATCGCCAAGGCAAACGTCTTCAACTACAGCGAAGGTGCATCGCCCATCGGGGGCCTCGCTGCCGGGGGAACGACCTTCTTTGCCGAGGCTGGCTTTCGGCATGCCTGGATTGAGCCTCTGGCTTATATCGAATATGTGCACGGCAAGAACAGCAGCTTGGAGATCATCGCTCCTCACGCGGGATTGAACTTCTGGGTCACCAAGCACACCTTCAACGTGAAGGCCGACCTGGGCTACGCGTCGACGAAAACGCCTGCGACGACCGGCGGTACGACGACCAAAAAAGATATGCTCGCGACAGTGCAAGCCCAACTGTTCTTCTGAGAGGGCGGCCTCGCGCGCGGCCGCTTCGCGTGGTGTGAGAAATGGAGCCCGAAATGGTGAGTTTGCAAGGTGCAGCCGTGAATACCGGCGACGGCGTTCTCAGCGAAGCGAAGGGCGTCATCTTCGCGTCTTCGCTCGGTACCGTATTCGAATGGTACGACTTTTACATCTACGCCACGCTGACGCCCTTTTTCGCAGCCCTGTTCTTCCCCTCGGGCAACGCTACGGCCGCACTTCTCGCCAGCTTCGCAGCCTACGCGGCAGGCTTTTTGGTGCGCCCTTTCGGTGCTTTGGTCTTCGGACGCATCGGCGATCTGGTGGGTCGCAAATATACCTTTCTGGTGACGATTCTCGTGATGGGCTTGTCGACCGCGGCGGTCGGTATTCTGCCAACCTACGCGTCGATAGGCATGCTCTCGCCCACGCTTTTGGTGCTCTTGCGCCTTGCGCAAGGCTTGGCACTCGGCGGCGAATACGGCGGTGCGGCGACCTACGTTGCGGAGCACGCTCCCGACAGCAAACGCGGTCTTCACACGAGCTGGATCCAGACCACCGCCACCCTCGGTTTCTTCTTTTCGCTGGTGATCATCGGCGCCTGCCGTTTGGGCATGGAAGAGGCCACGTTCAAGAGCTGGGGCTGGCGTGTTCCCTTTCTCGTCTCGCTCGTCCTGCTCGCGATCTCCGTCTACATTCGTTTGAAACTCAACGAATCGCCGGTTTTCGCGAAGATGAAGGCCGAAGGCAAGGGCAGTAAGGCCCCATTGCAGGAGAGCTTCGGCGAGTGGAAAAACCTGAAGATCGTGTTGCTCGCGCTGTTTGGCGCGGCGGCCGGCCAGGGCGTCGTCTGGTACACGGGGCAGTTTTATGCACTTTTTTTCCTACAAGGCACGCTGAAGATCGAGTGGAAGACGGCTTATTTGATCGTGGCCGTCGCGCTCATGCTCGGCACGGGATTGTTCGTGTTCTTCGGGTGGCTTTCCGACAAGATCGGTCGCAAGCGCATCATGATGGCCGGCTGCTTGTTGGGCGCGCTGACCTACTTTCCAATCTACAAGGCGATGGCCCACTACGGCAATCCAGCGCTCGAGCGCTTCTCGGAGAGCACGCAAATCGGCGTTCAAGCCACGGACTGCCAGGTGCACCTCTTCCCCAACCCGCGGACGGTCTACAGCGAGTGCGATAAAGTTCAGGACTTCTTGTCGAAGCGCAGTTTGTCGTACGTGACGACCGAGGGTGCGCCCGGCGCTCGTCCCATCACGACTCTGAACAACACTGAAATTCAAGGCTGGGACGAAGCGAAACTCACCGCCACGCTGAAAGCCTTGAATTACCCGACCACGGCCAATCCGGCCGAGATGAACATTCCGATGCTCATTCTGCTGGTCTTTATCCAGGTGGTCTACGTGACGATGGTGTACGGCCCGATCGCCGCATTCTTGGTCGAGCTTTTCCCCACCCGAATTCGCTACACGTCCATGTCACTTCCGTACCATATCGGCAACGGTTGGTTCGGCGGTATGCTGCCACTCACCACCGCCGCCATGGTCGCGGCCAATGGCAACATCTTCGCCGGCCTCTGGTACCCGGTCATCGTGGCCGCGATTACCTTCGTATTCGGCACGTTGTTCATCCGCGAAACGAGGAGCCACAAGATGTCGACCATCTAGTGCCAGAGCGGTCGTGTGCGGACGGGCTCTATGCTGCGGTGGGCGCCGCGAATGCTGCATACACAGGGGCGAGCTCGTCTTTGTGCTGGTCGACGAAGGCTTCGACCTGTCGCAATGCAGCTTGGAGGACTGACCGATTCGTCAATCGCCCGTTGAAAATCGTCGATCTGCGACTTGTAATCGTCACGGGGCCGTACCCGTCGACGACGGCGGTAAAGACAATCGGGCCGCCGGCCCTCACCTCATAGGTCACCATGTAGTGCTCTCCATGCCCGCGACCAGCGCGGACTCACCCATCATGGAAGAGCGAAGCGCGGTGTCAAGCGAGATATGCCGTTCGGCCGAGCGTTCAGGCCACTGATCTGTTTCGACTCGCGCCTTCGCAGGTCGCCCGGGCGACGGTTTGCTGCCGATCAGCGACGGTTTCGGGCGACGCGTCGGAGCTCCCCCGGGCGATCACCTTGGCCCAACGTACACCAGTAGAGATTCTGACCGTCACTCGTCATGCGATTCGTGCTGACGTCCCCAAGCGCACGTCGGGTGGCCTGGCAATTGGCGGCATCGCAGCTGTAGGTCTGTTCGGCCTCGTAGACGAGCTCCCCCTTGAAAATACGGATAGGCTATCGTCGTAGTGATGGGCACCGTGCTCGTGTAGACAATCTCACGAGGTTTCCCCACTGCATCGTCCGGCCACCGCGCGATGACGCGAAGCTGCGATGTGTCGTGTTCCTGGGGCGCCTACGATCAATGCAAATGACCGTCATCCCGTAGGACTTGGACGATAGCTTCCGTGCGCGCGCTCGCAGCGCGTTGGGGGGCGGCGTCGATTGCCGGCGACCGCGGCCCGCGCTGCGCGTTGGCGGCAGTGACGCTGCCGCCAACGCGACGGCAGCTCACTGAGGAGTATATTTGAAGATGTCCTGCGCCGAGCACCCGCCCGAAGTGTTCGTCGCGAAAAGCGTGCAACCGAGGCCGGGCTTGTGATGCCACCCGGTGACGGCGGTTGCATTGGGGTCGGCGAAGTCGGTGCTCGTGCTGTTGCGCGTGAAAACGGCGCCTGAGTAACCTTGGTTCATGAACAACGTGAGACCATCCGACGAAACACCGCTGACGGAGTCAAAGGTGTCAGCGATAGCGGTCATTCTCGTGCCGGCGCTGAAAGCCGAGGTCGCTGCGGTGCGCGTGGCGCGGTAGACGCCGTTCGCGCCGGCCGGGAGGCCGGTGAGCGAATAGAAAAATTCGAGACCATTGGTCGAGATGGCATGGCCGCTCAACACTGCGCTCGTACCTCCGACGAAATTATTGATCGCGGCGAATCCGGCGGTCGCGATCGAACCGAAGTTGACAGCCTGCAGGGCTGGGCGATGTGCCTCGCCAAAGTTCTGGGCCACGGAGACGATGATGGTAAGACCGTCGCCTGACAGCGCTGCCCAGCTGACGCTGTTGGTACTCCACCATGCGCTCATGTCCCGCGGGAAGTAGTTGCCGTTACCCGGAGACGTTTCGTCCGCGAGAAAGATGCTGAGGGGGGTATCGCATGCCGTGGGAGAACGAGCGTAGATGAGGCTCTGCGCGTTGCTGCTTCCGGCGATCATGAAATCCTGGATGTAGCCTACGCTTAGAGGCACGAAGATTTCGGATGTGAAGGAGAGCGAATCGCACACCGGCGTTTTGCAGACGCGATCGACGCAGCCTTTTCCGGCGCCGCAACTTCCGCAGTTCACGCTGCGCGATCCACCGCAATTGTCCGTGCCGCTCACGGTTTCGCAGTTCTTGCCAAGGCGCGTGCAGAATTGTTGGTCGGTCTCGGCAGGGCACCCGAGGTCGATGGGAGCGTCCATGCCGATGCCACCGGTGCCGCCTGTGCCGCCACCGGTTCCACCGGTACCGGCGGTGCCGCCGCCATCCGTTCCACCGATTCCGCCGCCTCCGGTGCCGCCCGTGCTCCCACCCCCGGTGCCGCCCTTGCCGCCTTCCGAATCTGGGAGCGAAGCGTCAATTGTACGCGAATCGTTGACAACGACGTCGATCGACACTGTTTCCTGGCGTACGTCGAAGATCACCGAGCCGTCGGAGGAGGTGACGTCGTCGGGGCGAGCTGCATCGATGATCGTTCCGGCGTCCGGCCTCGTGATGTCGGGCCGCGCGTCGTTGCCTCCATTCGCGTCCTCGAGCGAACCGCCGGTGCCGCCGCTACCGCCGGCGCCGCCGGTTCCGCCCGTTCCGCCCGTTCCGCCGGTCGGGTTGTCGCCACCCGTGCCGCCGCTGGTCGCGTTGCGGTCAGCCGGTGAGTCGTCGGCATTCGGCGCATCCTTCGTTGCCGCGTCGCCCGTTCCGTTGTCGGCGGAGATCGACCCGCACCCCACGACGAAGGTGAGTCCCAGCATCCAAGATGTTTTCATAAAGTAATGCCTCGTAAGTCGCGATGAACGTTCGCGAGAGAAGTGGTTGGCGTTAAACCGAAGGCCGTTGCGCGCAACCCACGATCGTTGCCGATCGTGAAAAACGTCCTTCAGTCGGCGCGCAACCTATCAGCGCAAATGCTTTCGGTCCACCGTCACCACTTAACAATCGCGGTGGCGAACCAAGAGACATGCGCAGGCGCAAAAAACATAGTGAGCTACAGTCCGCCCCTTCGGAGACGGAAGCGATGATCGACGAGACTTTGGGGAGCTATCGCGTCGTCGCCAAAATTGGTGAAGGCGGGATGGGCACCGTCTATCTCGCGGAGCACCCTTTGCTCGGTCGTAAGGCGGCGATCAAGATGCTTCGCCCCGAGTATTCGAACGATCAAGACGCCGTCGCTCGATTCTTTCGCGAGGCGCGGGCCACGGCGACCCTACGGCACCCCGCTCTCGTGGACATCTACGACTGCGGTGTCCACCCTAGCGGCAATGCGTACATCGTCATGGACTACCTGGAAGGAGAAAGTCTCGAAGAGCGCGTCACTCGGACCACGTTGTCGCTTCGAGAGAGCCTCGACATCGGTCGTCAGATAGCGAAGGGGCTAGCGGTCGCGCACGGGGCAGGCATCGTTCATCGCGATTTGAAGCCGGGCAATGTTTTTTTGATCCGTGACCCCGTCAACCGCGAAAAGGAGCTGGTCAAGATTCTCGACTTCGGAATCGCCAAACTGACCAACCACGCGGCTCCTCCCGGGCAGACGACCGGTACCAACGTCGTCATGGGGACACCGCTCTATATGGCGCCGGAGCAATGCGCCGGTGCTGGCGGCGTCGATCACCGAGCCGACATCTACGCCTTGGGGTGTGTTTTGTATCGGATGCTTTGCGGTCGGCCCGTTTTTACCTACGAATGGCCCGGCGAGCTGCTCGCGGCGCACCTGCGCGAGTCCCCTCTGCCTCCGCGGGCGCTCGATTCATCGATTCCGGTCCGAGTCGAATCGATCATCATGAAGGCGCTCGCGAAAAGCCCGCTGCAGCGTCACCAAGTGCTCGAGGAAATGGTGCAGGATCTAGAGAGTGCGCTCGCGTGGGAGTCTCCGGTCGTTGCCACGCCGGGAAGCGGGACGTTGCTCGCTCCAGCGGACCCTTTCCATTCTCACGCCTCGCCGGATTCGTCGGAGCGCATTGCAAGCGCGCCGGGGCGCGATGCATCGCGCCGCTCTCGTGGCGGTGCGCCGGCGCGCTGGTCGCGCGCTCATGGCTTGACATTGCTCGGCGGTGTCGCCGTGTCGGCGATCGTCGCCGGAGTTGCCCTTCGCCGAGAGCCCTCCGGCCCCCCGCCCATCGCGACCGCCGCTCCGCTGAGCATTGTGCCCGGCTCGCTCTCCGCCGACGAATCGCCCGCCACGGTCGGGCAGGGGACGGATCTGGCTGTCGGCGACGATGCCCGCGCCGCGCAGCAGGCAGCGGAGACACGCGACCCGCGATCGAAGAGCTCGTCGCAAGAGACCATCCGGATCACGATCAGCAATGCGCGCGCCCGCCTCGCGGTGAAGGTGGACGGACGCACCGTTTCACTTCCGCTGCATCTACCGCGCGACGCAGCGATGCACGAGCTCTCATTCGAAACTCCCAACTTCCGCCCCGAAAAGCGACGGTTACGCGCCGACCGCGATCAGATCATCACGCTCGAAAACAAGCCGGCTTTCTTCGTCCCCTGAGCCGTCGGCAGCGAGGAGTGCGCGCGCGCTCAACACGCCTCGGAATGACGAGCGTCTCGCGTTGCCTGTGGTAGGGTCCCGCGCGCATGCGATTGAGAATTCTTTTGACGACAGTCTCTCTGCCGATTTTCATGTTGGGTCCTTCACTGATCACATCGCGCACCGCGCTTGCGCAAGGCGCAGAGGTGAAGGCGTCGGCGCAAAAAAAAGCTCGCGAAGGGCAGCGACTTGCCGACAAGGGTCAGCACGAGCGGGCCCTCGCGCTGTTCAAAGAAGCGTTCGATACCTACCAAGAGCCCGGTTATCTCTACAACATCGGTATCGAACAAGAGGCACTCGGTCACGATGTCGAAGCCTTCTTGGCCTTCGAGAGGTTTCTGAAGGACGTCCAGAAAATCCCGCCGGAGTTCATTGCCGACGCGAACCGGCAGCAGCGTGAGCTGCGCAAACGAATCGGTGAGCTGGAGCTCCGCTGCACCCAGGAGAGGGCGCGCGTCTCCGTCGACGATCGCCCGAGCGGCGAGACGCCCATCGACGAGCCGGTGCGCGTCGCGGAAGGCGCTCATCTCATCCTTTTTCAGAAGGATGGTTTCGAGCCCTTTCGCGCCTCCATCAACGTCACTGGCGGTAGCAAGCAGCGCGTGGAGGCCCTGATGCGACCGATGCCCGTTGCCGCAAATGCGTCGGACAAGACAACATCGCCGCGCGCTCCCGAGACCTTCGTGCCTCTCGCGCACCCCGGCGCGCTCGCCGATCAAAAGGAGGCGAACTCGGTGGCGGACGGCGGCAGGTATGGTTCCGCCTTCCACCTGCGTGCTGCCGCCGGTGCAGACTTTTGGCTGTCGGGCGCGCGGCAAACCCCACAACCTGCCGTGGGCGTGAGCGTGGACGCGGGCTACCGGGTGGCGGGCACGGCGACCGGTGTGGAGGTGCGGCTCGGCGTCAAAGGAGCCGCCTCGTTCGTCTCGGAACCTGCGACCACCGATGTTCTCGTTTCGGCTCTCTTCAACCCCATGATCGTGATTCACGCGATACCGCACCGTATGTTCCTTTTTGCCGAGCTCGGCTTGGGATTGCTGGTGATTTCCGGCGTAGCGCCCGGTTCGGTGCTTCTGCGCCCAGAAGCCAACGACGTCTCCGGTGCGCTCATCGCCGCGGAGGTCCGCCCGGCAATTGGTGCGGCGCTTGCGGTGAGCAATGGCGTCGCATTTTATGTAGCGCCGGCCCTCGCTTGGAGCCCGAGCCCCAGCTCTTTCTTTCAGGAATCGTCGATTTTGCGCGGGGAAATCGCAGCCGGCACGATGCTCCGCTTTTGATCAGCGTGCCCTACGCGCCGTGAAGCTCCACACTCGGCGAGACTGTGCTTGCGTGACGCATGCTGCACGGAATAGCCTCGCGGGTGGCATTTTCGTAAAACGATGCCGAGGGGGGTGCAATCATGAAAAAACAAGCCGTATTGGCTGGCGGTGTGTGCATCGCTTTGATTTGCGGTTGTTCGTCCGGCGCGGATTCGCCGAACAGTCCGTCGGTCGACCCGGTGGAAGCGCGTTTAGGCGCGAACGGCGCGCATGCGGGCGAGCGTCATTTTGATGAGCCTCCGGGTAACAGCAACGGCCGCGCGTGCGGTACGTGTCACGTCATAGGCGAGCACCGCGCGATGAGCGCGGCCAATGTCGAGGCGCGCCTCGCCAGCAATCCCACCGATCCGCTCTTCAAAGCCATCGACGCAGACGATCCGCATGCGTCTCCGCTGACGTTCAACAACCTTCGCCATGGCCTCGTTCGCATCACGCTTCGATTGCCCGACAACGTCGACCTCATTCAGGTGCCGCCGGCATGGACAGCAGTGGCACCGAACGGCGCCGTGCAGGATTGGTGGGCGACGACCGTGGTGCCCGGCTCCCGTCTGGGTGACTCGCTTGCAGCGGGGAAGCTGCCTGAGATCGTCACTCCTGCTGACCGCATGATTGAGGTGTGGCGTTCGGTCCCGAGCGTCGACAACACCGCTTACTCCGGTCGCTTTCTTGTCGATGGCCGCGAGGGGACGCTGCAGGCTCAGGCGCTCGGCGCCTTCCAGCTTCACAGCGAAGTCGACCACAGCATCGGCAATGGCGTGCTCAAGCTCATCGCTGACTTCGAACGCACACAATTCTCGTCGTCGCGCGCCGCAAACGTCTTTGGCGCCCTCACGGCGGAAGCAAATCTGCAGGGCGTATCGATATTCAACGCCGACGGCTCCACGAATCTCGCTGTTGTCGACAATGTGCCGAAACCAGAGGACACGGATCCTGCATTCGCGGCCGGTCGCGACGTGTACGCGCGCTTCTGCACCGCCTGCCACGGCAAGGCTACGGATGACCGCGTCGAGAACGAGAGCGTCCGCGCTGGTCTCTTCGTTGACGTCGACCACGACGGCAATGTGAAATTTCAGACCGTCCCCGGGCTCGACATCAAGGTGCCCGTCAACGTGCCGCGTCCGGGCAACGAGTCCTTGAACATCGGCACGTCGATCATCACGTACTTCGCCCAGCTCGCGAAGGATCAGGGGATGGTACCGCCGCTCCCCTCGTTCAATCAGGGCGCTGACTTTCCGCGCTATCGGCTGCGCTTCTACACGGACGCGACCCGCACCGTGCAGGTCACCGATCTTCCGCCGCTCGTGTTGCATGACCCCAATAGCCCATTCCTCCCGCTCGTGAACCCCGACGGCTCGGCCACAGTAGGGCAGAACTTCGCGCCGCAGGGGTGGACGTCAGACCCTGGCCGCGCGCTCATCACCGGCGACCACGCCGACTTCGAAGGGATGAACATCCCGCAGCTCCGCGGCATTGCCAATACCGCGCCGTATTTTCACGACAACAGCATGCCCACGCTCGCCGCCATCGTGGACACCTACAGCCTATTCATCCTCCCGTTCATTCCACCGCTGAACCCGCTCGGCGCGCCGCCGGGACAGCACGCCATGACGGCACCCGAACGCGCGGCGCTCCTGGAGTTTCTGTCGCAGTTCTGAGCCCAGGCGACGAAAGCTGCTCGCTCATGAAGTCTCCGCTGTCGTAGTACGACTGCCACAGCTCGGTCGCAAACTTGGCGTAGAGCGCCCCAGCCGCTGGTCGAGCCAAATGAGCAGCTCCTTGAATGCGACTCCCTTGGCGCGGGAAAGCGGTTTTTCCATCTCGCGTAGCCCTCGTTCCCTTCTAGCGTGCCATGTTGAGCGCGGACGGGAAGATCCATGGTCATAACGTCGCGCTCATCGCGACCACGATCGCGTTGTACGTCATGTGAACCGCGATCGGCGCGAGCAGTGTTCGGAACCTGCCATAGACGAGCGCCGCGACGAAGCCCATGACGAAGACGGGTAGGCTGGCGATGGCCGGATGTACGATGGCGAAAACGACGGCGCTTGCCAGCGCTGCATGGATCGGTCGGAACGAACGACGAAAGCCGCCGTACAGCATGCCGCGGAAAATGAACTCTTCGAAGATGGGCGCCGCGATCGTCGCCAGCACGACGAACGAGAGAGACACGCCCGCGCTTCGGATACTGTGCGGATCGAGCTCTGGACGCAGCGCTCTCAGCATGTCGACACGGTCGACCACCAGCAAATAACCTCTCGCCAAAAGCCCCGTCACGAGGCCGGCCGATACGCCGGTGGCAATACCGAAGAGCACCTTGCCCCGCGGCAGTACGAGGCCGAGCGTTGCGGCGAGATCGGGGACGCGATTTCGCCACATGGTGTAGAGCGCAAAAACACCGACGAGAAGGCCGGCGCTGCCGAATGCGAAGACCACACTCACGATGAGGGGAACGTTGGCCGTGACCAGAACGAAGGTGAAGAAGCCTTGTAGGACGAAGAACGCGAGCGCCGCGACGACCCCATCGGCAACGGACAGGCACGGGGGCGGTAGCTCGTTCGGGTCGAGCAGCAGCCTCGCGTGGTCACTCACTTTTTGCCACAACGCGTACGCAAGGAGCGCAAACAAAACGAGGTGCGCGATCTTCGCCCACAGTGAAGGCGCGTAGATGGCGAATCCGAAAATGCCCGTCAGGAGCGTCGCCAGGTACACGATCGATGGGCGCACGCGCCGGCGCGGATCGTTGTCGAGCACGTCGGTGCCGAAAACGCCGAGCGCGGTCACGATGAAAGCCTGGAGCACGATCCCGACGAGCATGAAGGCAACGAGGGGAGCGTGATAGAAGAGTGCCGCGCCGTGCCCCGGAACCACCGCGACGAATACGCCAATGGCGAGCGGTGCAACGAGCGCGCTCCAAAAGAGGGCTTGCTGGGCAAACAGGCTTTCGACGCGTTTCGGCACCGTGAAGTAGAGCCACAACGCCGGCGCATCGGTGGCGATCGTATGCAGCCCTCCCGTCGTCAGGGCGATCGCCGTTCCCACGAAGGCCATCGATGCCGCGTGTCGAGGCTCGGCGACGAAGGTTCGCGCCCAACGACCATTGAACAAGAACTGGGAGCCGAAGAGCAGTACGGGTGAGAGGAACACCTGCGCGAGCCGCTTGCGATCGCGCACGAGGAGCAAAAGTTCCTTCCTGGCGACGGCTCCGAGGGGAAGTCGAGGTTCCGCGCGGCTCGGTTTCGTGTGACGTCGCCCCTGATGAGGCCCGGCGCTGGTCGTGAGTCCATCGCGCACGAACCACCCACCGAGCGTCGTGGCGCCCAGGACTGCGGCAGCTGCGAAGGCAATACACGCAGAACACCGACCAAGCGCGCCGGCCGACGCAAGCCCGATAGGATTGAGCGGGTTCATGACCGCACTCGTCGGCATCCGCTCGGCGAACGCCAGGACGGGTTCGAGCAGATCGGGCGAGGAGACCACGAGCACCGATGCCATGAACGCGAGGCTGCCGAACACGGAGAGAAGCGCTTGAATGCGCGCAACGTTGCGCAGCGAGAAGTACCGCCTGAGACCCGTCTCGAGCACGACCCGAAGGCTCCCTGCGAGAAGCCCTAGGTAGATGGTCGCGACGACGCCCAGCAAAGGCGCGAGGAGCCGCTGTCCCGCACACAAGAAGACCGTCGTGAAAAAGGGAAACGGAACGAACCACGCCATCGGATTGGCGATAGCCGTTTCGAGCGCGCGCGCGAGCAACAGGCTTCGCGCCGGCACGGGAAACGTGAACAACCACTCGAAGCTCCACTCTACTTTGGCGACATCTTGATTCACCGCCGAGCTGCTCAAGAGGACGACGGCGACAGCCAAGAGCGACGCGACGAGCCCGAGCGGCAGGAGCATGCCACGCGCGCCGTCACCAGCGAACCAGCTCTTGGCGGAGGGGAGCACCACCGCCCCGGGTACGCTGGATTCGCGAAAACCGGCTTTCCCGCGCTCTTGGTAAGCGCGAACGAAGGCCGCCGTCCGTCTTTCTCGCTCGGCGTCGTCGCGAACGCCTCGACGATCGAGGAAACGCCCCGCAATTTTGGCGAGCGACTCGTCGATCGGTTCGAGCTCGTGGCCATGGTCCCGCTCGCGCAAATACGTTCCGACATTGTCGAGCACCGTCATTACGTGGCGATCGACCAGCATGACATCGGGGTTGGCGCGCCGTTCGGCGGCGAGCGCAATGCGGTTGACGAGACCGGTCGATTGAGAAAAACCATTGAACATGAAAAGGGCCGCCAAGATGACTACGATCGGCCCGCCGAAGGCCCGTTTACGGGCCGTGCCCTGGCGCACGCCAGGCGACTTTTTTCTGCCAATGCGCGAGAACTGATTCTTCAGCCTGCAGAAGGCCAGGGCCGTGATGAGCCAGGTTGCGCGCAGTGTCGAGGGCGGCAGCGGGCCAGGATCGGGTGTCATGGGGAATCGGTCGCGGCACGCCCTTCGCCGGCGACGGCGAAGAACACATCTTCGAGCGAGCTCTCCGCCTGCGCGCGCTTGCGCAGATCGTCCAACGTTCCCACCGCGGCCAGCGTTCCACGGCTGATGATGGCCATGCGAGAACAAAGTCTCTGCACCTGATCGAGCAGATGCGAGCTCAGGAGCACCGTCGTCCCCTGGCTCGCTTTTTCAACGAGCAATTCGTGGAGTCGCCGCGTCGCGATCGGATCGAGCCCGCTCGTCGGTTCGTCGAGGATGAGCAGTTTCGGCCGATGCAAGAGGGCGCACACGAGCGCGAGCTTCTTTTTCATGCCTCGCGAATAGTTGACGGCATACTCTTCTACCGCGTCGAGCAGATCCATGCGCTCGAAGAGGTGCTGGGCGCGCGCTTGAATCTCCGCATCGGCCAGGCCATGCATCCCGCCCACGAAGCGCACGATGTCGTTGCCGCGCAGATAGTCGTGGAAGATTGGATCATCTGGCAAAAATCCGACGAGGCGTTTGACCTCGACGCGATCTTCGAAGCAGCTGAGGCCGCCGATCCGAGCCGTACCGGACGTCGGTTTGAGAATGCCCATGAGCAGGCGCATTGTCGTCGTTTTGCCGGCGCCGTTGGGGCCGAGCAGCGCAAACATCTCCCCTTGTGGGATTTCCAGATCGAGATCGGAGACCGCGGTGAACTCGCCGTACCGCTTGGTCAACTTTCGAATCTCGACGAAGGGCGATTCCACGCGAATTCTCCCGATCCGGCCTCATTCGGAAATGCGGTTCTCGCCAGCGCGAGAACCGATGCACGTCGACCGAATCGAGGGACTATATCGCCGCCCTCTGCCAATCGCGCACCGTTGTTAAGATTTTTTCGAACCGGAACCCTGCCGTACGTCCGCAGAATCCTCCCGAGACGCCGGGTGCGCCTGTACCGGCTGGTCTTCTAGGCGCCGGGCTCCCCCTCGAAAAGGTGAGATTCGGAGCGGGCGGACCGGCGTTGGTCGATGGGAGAAGGATGAGGTCAACGCTCGAGACGCGAAAGCCGCGATCAAGGCCGGCAACACGAGCGGCGACATTTTGGCCGTGCGGGCAAGTCTTTGGCCGCGCGGCTCATCGGTCTGTTTGATTGTCAGTGGTCGAGTTGAAATGAATCCACAAAAAAAACCCCCTCTTTCAGCAGCTAAAAGTCACCTCACTGAAGACGCGTGCTCCGTGCTCGCATTGAAAGCGGGGTCGCATAAGGAGAAAGAAGCCGTGCGCTATGGGATCGTCGCGCGCCGTATTTGCAATGCCGTCTTGACGCTGACCGTCTCGCTTTGGGCGCCAGCGTGTGGCACTGATGCGATCGAACCGCGCGGGGGCAACAGCGGTGCTGGCGGTTCCGCGGCGCTGGCGCAACCACGGGAACGGCGGGTGGCACCGCTGGTCGTGGCGCCGCCGGTTCGACTTCCAGCGGCGGCGCGGGCGGCGTCAGTGGTCGTGACGGCGCCGCGGGAAATATGGGAGGTGCCGGAAGCGGCGCCACGGGAAGCACCGGACGTACGGGTGGCGCCGCGGGAGCGGGCGGCACGGGAAGTGGCGCCGCGGGAGCTGGCGGCACGAGCGACGCAGGCGGCGCAACCACCATGGACGGCGGGCCGGGCGACAGTGGCGGCGAGGGCGGAGACGGAGGTGCAGATCTCCCCCGTTTCAGCTTCTTCGTCACGAGCCAGGCGGGTCTGCAGCGTCTTTCGGGCAGCCCGAACGGGTTCGGTGGAGATCTCCGCTTCGGCAAAGCCGACGGACTTACGGGCGCGGACGAAATTTGCCGACAGATGGCGGAAGAGTCGATGCCCGGCTCGTCTTCGAAGGTCTGGCGCGCGATGCTGAGCGTCAACAAGGGGCCCGCGGGCTCGCCGGTGAACGCGATCGATCGGGTCGGCGGCGGCCCCTGGTATGACCGGATCGGGCGGATCGTCGCGATGACGAAAGCGGATCTACAAGCAGATCAGACCGCGCGGTGCGGATCCCGCAATCATCAACGATCTACCGAATGAAGAGGGCGTTCCCAACATGGCCCCCGACGGCCCTACCAAGCTCAACAATCATCATATGATGACGGGCAGCGATGCGACGGGCATCCTCCGCACCGGGGCTACCGACACCGTCGTCGTTGGTCGACTGCCCCAGCTCCCGGCTTGCCCCATGACCGCTGCGGTGCTCAATCTAGCCGACCATGATTTTATCGATTGAAACGGACCGACTTTGCATACGACCTTTCGCCCTCTCTGACTTGGCTGACGCCTCGAGAATCTTCGGAGAAGAAGGCGATTTGCGAGCCCGGCAAGAACGAGCGCAATGGCTGGAGTGGTCGGCGATGAATTACCGCTGGCTCGACCGTTTGAAGCAGCCTCCATTCGGCGACTATGCGATGGTCGAGCGCGAAACCAACGTTGTCGTTGGCGCTTGCGGATTCGTGCCGTCTTTCGCTCCGTTCGGTCAACTCGATTTCGAGGGCGGGAGTTTTGCTGCACCGT
>DATHEQ010000339.1:0-16618 GCA_035318505.1 Polyangiaceae bacterium
TGCTGCGGCCGTTGAAAAACGAAATCCCAGCGAAGGTGAGAGAGGCATACGAGATCGGAGAGCGCGTGTTGGTGCATGGTGACCTTGGTTGAAGGCAATTCGTCGAGGGTTGGAAACAGACTCATCGCTACGCGGTACTACGGTTCAAGATTCATTCCACGGGCGAGGTGGCACCGCGCCGTACAGCTCAGGGCGGCGACGGTGGGAGCAGGGTGGAGGCCCGACGGTTGGCTTAAGGTGCATTGCCTAGAAACGAAGCTCGGCGAGAGGGTTGACGCTACGAGTGCGAAGAGGTTACTCGTCGGCAGGGCTCGCGTCGGGCGCGCCCTCCTGAAGAAACAGCGGCCAGCTGCGCGGTCCGCGCGTCGCCGCGGAAATGAATTCGAGGGGCAGCTTCGGCGTGCGATCTGCGTAAAGTAGGCCGTTCGCCTCTTGATAAGTGTCGGCGAATTGCGTGTAGCAGAACCCGCAAAGAAGGCCGAGCGAGCGGACCACCTCCAAGAGCTGCGCAAAGCGAACGCCGAATTCGTCGAGCGTCATGCAGCGCGAATAACCCCAAGTGTCGGGCTTGGCGCCCAGCGCGATTCCACCGAACTCGCTGAGGACGAGAGGCAAGTCGGACCTCTGTCCTTCGAGCACCAAGAGCCTGCCCGCTGGTCGTTCGCGGCGAAAGAGCCGCGGGAGTACCTCGTCGGCATGGTACCGGCGCGCGATGCGCGAAGGGTCATCGTCGTAGTCGTGGATGCCGACGATGTCGGTGGCCACGCTTTCCCACCCGTCATTGCCGATCACCGGACGAGACGGATCGAGCGTTTTGGTGAGGTGATACAGCGCTCGCACGTAGTCGCGCTCGGTTGGACTGCGCGGCAGATTGGGCACGCCCCACGACTCGTTGATGGGGACCCATGCCACGATGCAAGGGTGGCATCGATCACGCTCGAGTACGTTGATCCACTCTTTCGTAAGCCGCTCGACCGACCGTTTCGTAAAGCGATAGGCGCTCGGCATCTCTTCCCATACCAACAGCCCGAGAACGTCGGCCCAGTACAGATAGCGAGGGTCCTCGATTTTCTGGTGCTTGCGAACGGCGTTGAAACCCATCGCTTTCGCCAGCTCGACATCGGCGCGGACGGCGTCGTCATCGGGGGGTGTCATGCCGGTGTCGGGCCAATATCCTTGGTCCAGCACCATGCGCAGGAAGAAGGGGCGGCCGTTGAGTAGAAACCTGTCCCCCTCGACGCTCACCGCCCGCAGCGCGGTGTAGCTTCTCACCGCGTCGACGATCTTTCCCTTCGCATCGCGCAGCTTCGCGTCCAAGGTGATGATGCGCGGATGGGCCGGGTTCCAGAGGAGCTCGTTGCGCGAATCATCGATGCCGGGGTCAGACAACCGAATGGCGCGATTGGCCGCGCCGCCAACCACCGCATAGACGTCGTCGGCCAGAATCGTGTCGTCATATTTGAGCGTGACCGCGAGCTCCGCCCCGAGGAGCGCGGGGCCACCGAGCTCGGCTTCGATATCGATTTCCCAACGCTCGAGCGACGCTTCACAGCGCAGAAGCACGATGCGCGTCTGCGGCACCACTTCGACCCAAACCGACTGCCACACGCCCGTGGTGCGCAGATACCAGATGGAGTGCGGCTCGAGCTGCCAATCTTGCTTTCCCCGAGGCTTGGCGAGGTCGTGCGGGTCGTCGTACGCGCGCACGGTGATGGTGTGGACGCGCCCCGACGCGAGCAAGCTGGTGACGTCGACCTCGAAAGGCGTGTAGCCGCCCCGGTGCTGAGTGACGACGGCGCCGTCCATCCACACCGTGGCTTCGTAGTCGACGGCGCCAAAGTGGAGAATGAGGCGCTCGCCGTCGCGCAGGTTGGGAGCGACGAACGGCCGCTGGTACCAGCACGCGCAATAGAACCCGACATCGTGGATGCCACTTCTTGCCGTCTCGGGGGCGAAGGGCACCAAGATCTTGCGATCGTCCCAGACGACCTGATCGGGGCGCGTCCAGGTTCCTTCTCTGTCCAGGGCAAAGGACCAAAGCCCGTCGAGCGAAGCCCAGCCGTCCCGCTGCAGCATGGGGCGGGGGTAACCGCGGGTGGGGTCGGCTGATCCGATCTGCAAGCGTTCCATTGCGCACCCGAGCGTGCGACGCCGCACCGCCAACCCGCAGCATGCTCGGTCACACGTCGCTCGAACACCAAAAGGTGAAGACCTCTGACCAAGGTCCAGTGACCGCCCGACCGACTACCGGCAAGGGATCGGCGCACCAACCTCAACCAAATGATGAATTCAATTGCAGGCGCTCTTCGTCGTGTCCTCACATTCGCCGTCCGTCATGCGGAAAATTGGCGCGAGCAACGCAGTCAAAGGCGGTCGACGACGACGACGACGACGACGACGACCCGCGCCCCTTCGCACCAGGCTCACGCCGATGAGGCGACCATTCGGCACATGGCCGAAGAACAGCTCGGTGGCATCAGCTCCGAGGAAAGCCGCAACGCCTACCTTCGCGGCGAACATCCAGGTGGTTTGCATCACGGCGGCCCGGGGCCCGAGGCCGTCAAGCGTGGTGACGAAGACGAGTCGACCGACCTTTTCGACGAAACTCGCGGGGCGGAGTATGCCAGCCGCCGCTAGACGAGCGTTTGGCGTTCACCCGACCGTCTTCGGCTCGCCCACGGTGCTAACGCGGGCGCCGTCGCCCTGATCTTGGTCGCCGTGGTCGAGTAGTCGCACCGCGCTCGTTACGGCCCGTGTCGAGCCGACGAGAAAAGCAATGTCGCCGGCATCGAGCTTTTGGCTCGCTTCGAGATGGTCGAGGAGCTTGCCCTCGCGTTTCACAGCAACGATGAGCGCGCGTGTTCGGCTTTGCAGCGCGATATCCGCGAGCGTGCGGCCCACCGCATGGCTTTCGCTGCGCAGGAGCACGCTTTCTATTTTGAGATCCGCCAGCTCTTCAGCGACGCCCAACGTGCGGCGCGGCACCATGGCGCGACGGACGCTCGTTTGGGTTGCCGCGCGAGCCTGCTCGAGCTGGTCTTGAATGACGTTGCGCGGCACGGCGAGCCGCCGCAAAACGAGCGCCAGCACTTCCATCCCGGCCTCGACCTCCTCAGTGATGACGTCGGTCGCTCCGAGCGCGATGAGGTTTTCGCGCTCCGCCAAAAAGTGCGACCGCACGAAAACGGGGACCTCGGTCGTGACGCGCCTGGTAGCCTCGATGACGCGAACCGTTGCTTGGGGGTCATTCATCAGAAGAACGAGGGCGCGCGCACGGGAGATGCCCGCGTGCTCGAGAGCCTCGACGCTGGTGGCGTCGCCATAGTAGACGGGCTCCCCCGAAGCGCGCGATTTGCGCACCGTTTCGGCGTTCAGCTCGAGGACGATGTACGGCATGTCGCACGCCGTCAGCGCGCGTGCGACGAGGCGACCGGCAACGCCGAACCCGACCACCAACACGTGACCCTCGAGACCCTGGTGCTCGGGTGCACACTCGTCGACACCGCGTGCACCGAGAAGCCGCTCGAGAGGGCGCAGGAGCTTCTCTCCCGCGGTGATGTGGGGCGCGGCGCGGACGAGCAACGGCGTCAAGAACATGCTCAAGATTCCGGCTGCGAGGAGGCTCCGCACGTCGGAGTCGGTGACGAGGTTCGAGCTTCGGCCGAGCTGCGCCAAGACGAAGCCAAACTCTCCGAATTGCGCCAAGCCGACCCCCGCCAGCCATGCCACCCGCGCCGGAAATCGCATGGCCAGCGCGGCGAGGGTGGCGAGCATGCCCTTTGCGACGAGAAAGCCGGCGAGCAAACCGAAGACGAGGAGGGGCTGCTCGAATATGGAGCGGACATCGAAAAGCATTCCCAGCGAGATGAAAAAAATGCTCGTGAACACATCGCGCAGTGGAAGCATGTCCCCCATGGCGCGGTGTCCGTACTCCGTATCGGCCACGACCATGCCGCCGAGAAACGCGCCGAGCGCGAGTGAGAGACCGGCTTGTGACGTCAGCCACGCCGTGCTCGCGCAGACGCCGATGACGGCGAGGAGAAACACCTCGCGGCTGCGCACGGCGGTCACCCACAGAAAGACGCGCGGCACGATGAGGCGTGCAACGAGCACGATCCCGACGACCAGCACGCCGGCTTTGCCGAGCGCGATCGCGATCTCGGTCACCGCGGCGCCAGCGTGCTTCGCACTTCCGAGGAGCGGAACGATGAGCACCATCGGAACGACGCAGAGGTCCTGAAAAATGAGCGCTCCTACCACGAACCGCCCATGCGGCGCGTCGAGCTCGCGGCGCTCGGTGAGCGCGCGCAAGACGATGGCCGTGCTCGACAGCGCAAAGACGAATCCGTAAAAGAGCGACGCCCCCAGAGGGCGATGCAGCAGCGCGCCGACCACCACAGTGACCGCGATGGTCAGACCTACTTGAATAGAGCCGCCCGCCGCGACTTGTCGCCAAATGTGCGAAAGGCGCGTCAGCGAGAACTCGAGACCGATGGTGAAGAGGAGCAGAACGACGCCCACCTCGGCCAGCTCTTCGATCGCCTCTGCCGACTCGAGCAGGCGAGAGCCGTTCGGTCCGAGAATGGCTCCGGCGGCGAGCAGCCCCGCGACCGTCGGCAAGCGGAGGCGCGCCAGCAATACGGTCACGAAAACGCCTGCGCAGGCGATGACCGCCAGCTCGTCCAAGAGGGGGATGCGTCCCATGATCGCGCTTCGCCTATCAGCTATGCCGTACTCCTGCCGCTTACGGCAAGACCAAGCCGCGTTCGGGCGTTCACGAGGTGCCGGATTTCGGCGCAAGCGTCACGCAAGTGCTAACGTGCGTTTCGTGCATGTCGTCGCGCTCTTCGCGCTCGCCACGCCGGTGGAAACCGAGGCGGCTCTTCTCGCCGCCGATCTCGGGACCACCGCTTACGAGGAACGTCTCAAACTCGTGGCCGGTCTGCCCGCTATCGTCCTCAATAGTGCCGATGAAGCGCCAGCGCGCACGCTATGCGAAAAGCTGCGCAACCGAGGACACGATGCCATGGCCGCCGACACGGCCGAGGTCATGCCGAGCGCCGCCATGCTCGCGATTCGCCGTTTCGCCTTCGAGCCGGACGCGCTGATCGAGCCGGATATCGAGGGGGCACGGCTTCCCTACGACGATATCCTCGCGCTCCTTCGCGCTTCTCACCATACGCGGACCGAAACGCGCACCGAGACCAAAGGTAAGCAGTTCAGCGCCGGACGCGCGATCCTCTCCGGCGGGCTCGTCATGAGAAAGAGCGTGACGCGCGATGAAAAGAGCGTCTCGACCGAGCGCGAGAACGTGCTCTATGTTTTCCGCGCGAGCGGCGAGCGCCCGTGGCTGCTGCGCGAGCGAGGCGCGCAATACGCCGGACTCGGCGCGGCGCTCGCGCCTTCGAGCACGCTGAATTTCACGACCTTCATCACCATGCTGCGCAAAATGGCTCCGTCGGCGCGCTACGACGAGCGGCTCGTGAATGCGCGCGCAGCGCCGACCCGCATGAAGCATTTAGGAGGGGGCAGTTCGGAGAGCCTGGCGATATCGTCGGCGAGCGGCGTGGATCTGCTGGCGCACCTGCTGGCCCAATGGTTCGGGGGCGGCGCGCGAAGCAGCACGCGAGACGAGATTCGCTAACTCGTCAGCGAGCGCCGCGCCGGCTGGCGACCGTCCCATGCGTGGGATCCCAGTTCTGCGACCGGACCAATCTCCAACCTAGAATCGTTCATCATTTCAACGATCGCGGGGTGGATCGACCTTTGCTCCACCGAAGCCCAGTGGACGTCGTTCGCACCTTACGGCCGAGAAAACGCTGGCCTCTCGTCGTCGCCCTCGGCGCCGTCGCGCTGACGGCGGTGACGGGTGTCCTTCGTTATTCCGCCGCGCAGGGGCCGACCGCCGACGCCAATTCGATCCTCGTCGACACCGCGACACTCGGTCCGCTCACCTACGACGTCGAGGGGCCGGGGGTGCTCGAACCGGAGAAGGTAGTGTGGGTGAGCGCGGTGCAAGCCGCGCGCGTGGATCAGGTCCTCTTCGAAGCGGGTGCGCGCGTCACAAAAGACACGGTGGTCGTTCGACTGAGCAACCCCGATTTTCAATTGCGCGCATTGGAGGGGGAGCATCAGTTGGCCCTCGCCAAAGTCGAATACGGGCGGCTGGCGGCCCTGCTGGCGGACGCGCAGCTCGCGCGAGACACCAACATCGCGGCGCTCTCTGCGGAGCACGCCGATACGAGTCGCCGTTCGAAGACGCTCCAGCAATTGAGTGAAGACGGCCTTGCCGCATCGGTCGATGTTTACTCCCTCGACCAGAAGGACAAGGCCCTCGTCAACCGCCTGGCGCTCGAGGAGCGACGGCGCGTCGACTTGCAGCGCGATCGCGAGGCCCAGCTCGGCCCGCAACGCGAACAGATCGCGTCGCTAGAACGCATCGTCGCGTTTCACAAAGCGCAGCTCGCATCGCTCGAGGTGATCGCGGGCCTCGACGGCGTTTTGCAGATGGCGCCCGTATTCGTTGGGCAATGGGTGAGCCCGGGTACGCTCCTCGCCAAAGTGGCGGGCGGCGACAAATTGAAGGCCGTCCTGCAAATCGGGGAAGTACAAGCCAAGGACGTGCGCGAAGGGCAAAGCGTGTCGATCGACACCCGCGCCGGCCTCGTACGCGGCCACGTGATGCGCATCGACCCCGCCGCGAAATCGGGCACCGTCGCCGTCGACGTCGAGCTCGATGATGCTTTGCCGCCGGCAGCGAGGCCAGAGCTGCGCATCGACGGCGTCATCGAGGTCGAACGTATCGCCAATACGCTGTCGATCCGCAAACCGCCGCGCACGATCGGCGAGACTTCGAGCACGATGCTAAGGCTCGACGCCGATCAGAAATTGCGCCGCATAGCGGTGCGACTTGGTCGAACGACGTCCATGCGCGTTCAGGTGCTCGACGGGCTCGCGCCCGGCGACAAGGTGATCGTCTCCGATTCGTCGCAGTGGGATTCATTGCGGGAACTTTCCGTAAGATGAACGTTACTAAGCCTCACCGAGGGACCACGATGGCAAAAGAATCCGATCGCGCGCTCATCGCCATGGAGGGCATCGCCAAGGTTTTTCAGGCCGACGACGTCGAAACCCACGCTCTTCTCGACATCCATCTCGACATCGCGCAGGGCGACTTCTTGTCGATCGAAGGCCCGTCCGGGTCCGGAAAATCGACGCTTCTTTCTATCATGGGACTGCTCGACGAGGCGACGGCGGGTCATTACCGGCTAAGCGGCAAAGAGACGCGATCGATGTCCCCCACCGAGCGCGCTTACTTTCGCAACGAGCAGATCGGGTTCGTCTTCCAGAGCTTCAACCTGATAGGCGACCTCACCATCTACGAGAACGTCGAGCTGCCGCTTCGCTACCGTAAAATGGCGACGCGCGACGTGCGGGCGGCCGTGGAGAGCGCGCTCGAGCGCGTGGGGATGACCCATCGCAAAAATCACATGCCGAGCCAGTTGTCGGGCGGGCAGCAGCAGCGCGTCGCGGTGGCACGTGCTGTCGTCGGCAATCCGTCGCTCCTCTTGGCGGACGAGCCGACGGGAAACCTCGACTCCAAGAACGGCGAAGCAGTGATGGGCCTTTTGCGCGAGCTACACGCGCAAGGAGCGACCATCTGCATGGTCACGCATAACCACGACTACACGCGTTACGCGACGCGCTCGGTGCACCTCTATGACGGTCGCCTCGCCGCGGAAGAACGCGTCGCGGTTGCGTGACCGCGACCCGACGCTCGTGAACCGTTTCCTCCGGAACTAAGAAATCATGAAGAACCTCGTTCGCGATCTGCAGTTCGGCGTGCGCATGCTGTGGAAGGGTCGAGCCATCAGCGCCATCGTCGTTTTGACGCTCGCCCTCGCCATCGGCGTCACCGGCACCATCATGGGACTGGTGAGCGCCGTTCTGGTGCATCCGTTTCCGGACGTAAAAGATCCCGAGCGCGTCTGCTGGTTCTTCGAACGTCGCGGCGACGCCCGCCAATCGTCGGCGAAAGATCTCGGCGAAGCAGTTCCGGTCGCCAACTACTTCAAATGGAAGGAAGAGACCACCCAGTTCGCGGAAATCGCCGCCCTCAAGGGCGCTCACGAGATCGTCGAAGGAGGAGGGGAACCAGAGCGCACCAAAGGTTTTGCGGCGACGAGCAACTACTTCCGGCTCATGGGCGCCACGATGGCGGCCGGGCGGGACTTCAGCGCCGACGAGGACACGCCGGGGCACGACGCCGTCGCCATCTTGGGACATGCGTTCGCCGAGCGCCGCTTTGGGTCGAGCGCCGCCGCCGTGGGTCAAACGATCACGCTACAAGGGCGAAAGCGGACGGTCATCGGGGTCCTCTCACGGAGCTTCGCGTTTCCTGGTCTCACCGACGTTTGGACGCCGCTCGTTTTCGACTCCGAGATGCGCGCCAATCGAACGAAGACCTGGCTCATCGTCTTTGGCCGCCTCAAACCGGGGGCCACTCCGGCGCACGCCAATGACGAAGTCGAAGCGATCGCCGTACCCTTAGCAGAGCAGTTTCCCGACACCAATCGAGGCAAGTCGGCGCAAGTGCTGACGCTGCACGAGGTGTTCATGGGGACGATGAGCCGTATCGCTTTACTGATGCTGCTCGGTGGCCTTCTCACATTGGTCGTCGCTGCCACCAACGTCGGCAGCATTCTGTTCGCCGGAGGCGCGGCGCGCCGAGCCGAATTCGCGCTCCGCACGGCCCTTGGCGCGCCGCGCGGGCGGCTCATCGGTCAGCTTCTCGCGGAGTGCCTCGTGCTGTGCGTAGCGGGCGGCGCGCTCGGCGCGATCGTGTCGTTATGGGGACTCGACCTGTTCATCGCTTCCATGCCCGAACGGGTGAGCAGTCGAATGCGCCTCTTTTGGGACCTCCGCTTCGACGCGTCGTGGGGGGCCATCACGGCCGGCTTGACGTTGCTGACGACGATCGTGGCCGGATTGTGGCCTGCCTGGCGCTCATCCGACGCCGCCGTCACCGAAGCGCTGAAAGAGCACGACAACCACGCGAGCTCGGGCAAAGGGCACCGCGGTATCCTGCGGGTTCTGGTGACGGCACAAGTTGCCATCGCACTCGCACTCTTGACGGGCGCTGTCTGCGGCGCGCTCGATCTCGTCGAGAACGAGCGCAAAAAGCTCGGCTTCGAGCCGACCGCCGTCCTCGAAGCCATGGTGAGGCGCGACAGCGAGGACGGCCAAGCGAACGCGCGCTTTTTCACCGATTGGATCGGCCGTCTGCGGACAATCGCGGGAGTCAGCGCCGTTGGGCTCGCCAGCATCACGCCGCTCAACCGCGGCAATGAGCAAATACCGCTCGCGATCCCGGGCCGTCCGCCGCCGCGGCCGGGGGAGGAACCTGCCACCCACCTGACCGTCGTCGAGGGAGACTACTTCGCCGCAGCAGGCATCGAGGTGCTGGAAGGCAACATCTTCACGACCAAGGACGATGAGAAGGCGCCCCCGGTAGCGGTGCTCAGTCGCCGCGCTGCAAATCTTCTTTTCCCCGGAGAGAACGCTATCGGCAAGACAATCGTCCACATCGAGCAAAAGACCTCGTGCAAGATCATCGGCATTGTCGACGACGTCGCTGCCTACCATAAGGCAGAGATAGGCATGATGTACCGACCGTTCGCGCAAGAGCCGCGGTCGGAAATGTTCGCGCTGCTCCGGGCTAACGACGCGGACGCCTTGGAGCGTCCCGTGCGCGACAGCGTCTATGCGCTCGACCATAGCCAGCCCGTCGAAACGCGACCGCTCCGCGTTCACATCGACGAGTTTCTGTGGCCAATGCGCACGACCACGCGCCTCATCGCCATCCCAGCCTTTTTATCCATGCTGCTCGCCGTGCTCGGCGTCTATGGGGTGGCGGCGTACTCCGTCACTCAGCGCCGGCCCGAGCTCGGCATTCGCGCAGCTCTCGGCGCTTCGCCGCGAGCGCTCGTGCACCTGGTCATGCGCGAGGCGCTCGTTATCGCGGCCATCGGCGGGGCGGTGGGACTTTGTCTCGCGTTCTTGGTGGTGACGGCTCTGCGGAGCGCGGCCGAAATGCAAGGATTATCGCCGATACAAACCGTCGTTTTGAGCGCCGCGCTCGTTTTGGTCGTTCTCCTCGCCAGCTACGGACCGGCCCGGCGCGCGGCACGCGCATCACCGTCGCTCGCGATCCGGTCATGAACCCCGGCGCCGATCGTGTCATAACGATGGTCACACGAAGAGCGAGCGATCGAAGATGTTGGCTATGATGCTCTCATGAAAGCGGGAGAACCAGCCGCCCACGACAGCGCGTGCATCCTCGTGGCCGATGATCAACCGGACGTCATCGAGGCCATCCGCTTGCTGCTCAAGGGGGAGGGTATTCGAACCCTTTCTGCTTCGAGCCCACGAGAAGTGCTCGAACACGTCAAGCAGCATCGCGTGGACGCCGCGCTCGTCGACCTCAATTACGCGCGCGACACGACGTCGGGGCGCGAGGGCCTCGAGCTTCTCGAGGAGCTGCGCGCCGTCGATCGCGCGCTTCCCGTCGTCGTCATGACGGCGTGGGCCACGATCGACACCGCGGTGCAAGCGATGCAACGCGGCGCGCGGGATTACATCGAGAAACCATGGGACAACGAGCGCTTGCTCACGACGCTGCGGACGCAGCTCGCGGTGGCGCGCGCCATCCGCGAGCGCGCCGACCTTGCCCGCGATGAGCCGGGGTTTCACGCCCCGGGCGCTGATTCGCCGGCCATGCGACCGATTCTTGCCCTGGCGCGTCGCATCGCAGCGTCGGACGCCACGGTTCTGATTTCCGGTGAGCACGGCACGGGAAAAGAGGTGCTCGCGCGCAGGATCCACGCCGCCTCGCGCCGCGCCGAAAAGCCTTTCGTGGCCATCAACGCCGGAGGCTATTCGGAGCATCTCGTCGAAAGTGAGCTTTTCGGCCACGTGCGCGGCGCCTTCACCGACGCCCGCTCCGACCGCGCCGGCGCCTTCGAAGCCGCCCACGGGGGCACGCTTTTCCTCGACGAGATCGGAAACATGCCGCTCCAGCAGCAGGCCAAGCTGCTGCGCGTGCTGCAAACCGGCGAGCTCTATCGCGTGGGATCGTCGAAGGTGGTCATGGTTGACGTGCGGATGCTCGCCGCGACGAACGCCGACCTCGGCAAAGAGGTGGCCGCGGGCGCTTTTCGCGCCGACCTCTTGTACCGCCTCAACACCGTCGAGCTCCGTCTCCCGGCGCTACGCGCACGCCCGGAAGACATTCCCGCGCTCGCCGATCACTTCCTCGCCAAGTGGTCGAAACGAATGGAGCGCACACTCGCCTTCTCCGAGGACGCCAACGCGCGCCTTCTCGAATATGCGTGGCCCGGCAACGTACGCGAGCTCGAGCACGTCGTGGAGCGCGCCGCTGTTCTCGCTCCCAGCGACATCATCGATGCGTCGCTGCTCGGACTCGACGGAAATGCGACGCCAACCCCGCTACCCGACGCGATCACCCTCGAGCAAGCCGAACGGTATCTGATCGACCGCGCCCTCGAGCGCGCCTCGGGCAACGTCAACGAAGCGGCGCGCGAGCTCGGGCTGAGTCGGAGCGCTCTCTATCGCCGTCTTCAACGCTTCGCTCCGCCGCGCTCGTGAAAACACCGCCCCGTGCCGATTTCGCTGGGCATTTGGCGCGGCTTTCGCTTCTCGGTGCCCTGCCGGCCATCGCGCTCGCCGCCGTATTCATTGCCGGCGGCGGCTCGCGCATCGAATGGGCGGCGCTGGCGCTCGCGATCGGCATTGCACTCGGGCTTGCGCACAGCATCCGACGTTCGGTCAGCCATGTCTTGAATACTTTCGCCAACCTCGTATCTGCGGTGCATGAGGGCGATTTTTCGGTTCGCGGCAAAAGTCAGCGCGGCGACGAAGACGTCGCGTTCGCCTTCGCGGCCATCAACGCGCTCGCCGATGTCCTTCGCGAGCAACGTCTTTCGGCGCTCGAGGCTACGACCTTGCTGCGCAAAGTCATGGAGTCCATCGACACGGCCATCTTCGCCTTCGACGAAGCCGAGCGGCTTTGTGTCGTCAATCCGGCGGGAGAACGGCTGCTCGGCACCCACGCCGAACGGTCGCTGGGTCAGAGCGCAGAAGAGCTCGGGCTATCGGCGTGGCTCACCGGCGAAACGCCGCGCAAGATCATGCTCGATCTGCCGGGCGGCAAGGGCGCATGGGAGCTTCGGTACGGCGTCTTCCGTCAAGCGGGACGACGTCACACACTCGTGGTGGCAGGCGACGTTTCTCGCTTGCTTCGCGACGAAGAGCGGCAAGCCTGGAAAGACATCATTCGCGTGCTGAGCCACGAGATCAACAACTCGCTCGCACCGATCGCCTCCATCGCCCAGGGCTTGGGGTCGACGCTCGCGCTCCCCGGACCGCCGCCGATCGAGGACATCCGCGACGGGCTCGGTGTCATCTCGCGCCGCTCGCAGTCGCTCCAGCGCTTCATGGACAACTACGGCCGGCTGGCGCGCCTTCCCCCTCCCGAATATGCCCCCCTCGAGGTGGAGCCCTGGTTACGGCGCATCGCGCTCCTCGAGGAACGGGTGCCGGTGAAGCTGGAAGGCCCGGCGAACGCCGTGGTCGACGCCGATGAAGGTTTGCTCGAGCAGGCGCTCATCAACCTGCTGCGAAATGCCGGCGACGCATCGATGCCGGCCGCGACCGCGGTGCACGTCGTCTGGTCCATCGACGAGCGTCGTCAGATCAAAATCGAAATCATCGACTCGGGACCGGGCATCGCCGAAGACGCCGTCCTTTTCGTTCCGTTCTTCACCACCAAACCCACGGGCACCGGTATCGGCCTCGTACTGAGCCGAGAGATCATCGAGTCCCACGAAGGGCGCCTCTCGGTCGCAAACCGCAAAGACGCCCGAGGCTGCGTGGCGACGATCGTGCTCCCGCGCGCGCAGCTGTGCGCTCTTGCGCAAGGGGAGCTAAAAACGCACGTAGAAACTCAGGTCGGGAATGATCTGCGGCGTGGTGAGAGGTAGCTCGACGATGGGCAGCCACCAGGTGCCATAGCCGAGCCCGAGGTGCAGATTGACGTGCTCCCAGCTGAACGCGACGCCGGGGATGGCGCACGCGACGAACTCTCGCTGTCGCGGCCGAGCGCCGAGATCGGCGTCGACGGTTGTCGACCCTTCGGAAAACTGCGCGGTGACGTGCGCATTGCCTTGATGCGCTAGGACCCGTGCGAGCAGCGTCAGGGAGAAGACCTGCGTCACGCGCACTTCGAGCATCGTCGAGATGCTGAAATTGCTGACGCCGGCGGCGCCGCGAATGCTCGTGTCGCTCGGTTCTTTGCCCCCCGCCGAAGCGAAAACGTAGGTGAAGAGCAGACTTTGCGAAACGTAACGCTGGTAGCGCGCGGATATCGTCGCCTCGATGGGCAGAACGAGCAGCCCAGCCCTGCTGCCGCTATTTTGCGTGGCATCCGCCGCCAGTGAACGCGCATCGAAATAGACGACCGTCACGCGCGCCGATGCCGCCACCGGCCCACCGAACGGGTCGCGCAGCTTCACGAATCCGGTGGGAATCGTCATGTCGACAAAGGGACCGATGGCCCACGTCGGCAAATAAGTCCCGAACATGAGCCCTCCGGGAACGCCGGCCTCGGCTTTGAAGGGACCGACGGACAACTCCCAAGGGCGGAGCGTGTACGCGGTGTAGTCGACGCGCTCTTCGCCTTTCTCTTGGTAAGCCCATGCACGCGACGAAACCGAGCCAAGCGCGAGAACGACCGCGACAACGAGCCAGATCAACGCAGCACGCACGCTTCACCTCCGCCGCCGCAAACCCACTCGCCGCGGCTCTCGCGCAAGACGTAGGAGCCATCCGCCCGCAAGGCGAAGACCACGGTGCCGAGGTCGGGCAGACCGAGCGACGCGGGATCAAACAAAACTTCGAGCGCGTCCCCTCGAACGAGCCGGAAGTGGTAGGCGTGCTCGGACAAATCGATGGTACCGGTCTCGCCCGTGAGGGAACCGGTGACGTCCGTCAACTTGAGTAGAATGTCGCCGGGCATCGTATTTCCAATTCCCAAGTCGGCGCCGAGGTCGCCCACCATCGTCGCGCTCACGAGAACGCGCTGGTCGGGCGCGGAGGGGGACACCGCCAGCAAGCGACATCGCTCGGCGCTTCCGGAAAAACCGCGCCGCAGCCGAGAGTCTTCCACGCCAAGCTGCAGTCGAAGCAGACCGTTGACCTCACCGTCAGTGGTGGGCTCGGGACCGTCGCCAGGGCACGGCACCCTGGCGTTGATGACTCCTTGCAGCAGGAAGTCGTCCGCATTGCCGTTCTGATGCAGACCAATGCTGGTGTCGGAAATGGCCGTCCGCACGAACCGCAGCCGATTGAGAAGATCCCCGAGCTCGGAACGGCGCCGCCCTTCGTCGATCAAGCGCTGAACGAGGTCGACGGGCAGCGTCGCGCTCGGACGATCGTACTGCGCCGCGAGCGCGGAGAGATCCTCGGGGCGAGGTGGCGGGTCGGGCATGGCGACGCAGCCCGCCATGAGAGCGAAGACGAAAAGGACGGCCGATGCAGCGCGAAGCATAAGGCGGCGCACAGTACATGCTTTCGGCCTCGATGTCGCAGCGCCGCCAGACATGCGGGTTTTTACGGACGAAGCATCACTTTCGGCGGACGCTCACCTCGTCGCGCCCGCGAGCGTAGGAAGAGCAGAGAAGCTCTCGCGCCGAGGACCGACGTTCTTTCAAATCGCCGCGCTGGGACGGAGCCGGTAGACGATGACGACGACCACGATGATCCACAGCAAGAGATTCAACATAAAAGGCGTATCGCGCAGCATCTCCTGCGTTGGGCTTTCCGCCTTGGGACGCGTGCGCACGAGGTGAACGAAGCGAAGTATGCCGTAGATGGGATTGATCGCGGTGAGCCAGAGCCAGTTCGAGTGGAACATCTCGCGCGTCGAGGGGTCGATGGTGTAGGCGACGTACGTGACGATGCTGGCGACGCCGGTGACGGCGAGGGCGCGACCGAGCGCGCGTGAAGTGTACGACTCGAGCGCGGCACGTTGTTTGCGGCTCGCCGCGCTCGAAACGCCGGCGAGCTCGTGGCTCCTTTTGCCGAAACCGAGGAACAACGCCAAGAGCGCGGTGCACGCCAGCAAATAGCCGGAGACCGGGATACGCGTCGCGAGCCCACCCGCGACGACGCGGAGCACGAAGCCGAGCGCGATGCACCCAACGTCGGCATAGGCAATTCTCTTCAGGCGCAGCGAATAAGCGATGTTCTGCACGAAGTAGAGAAACCCGACCAAGGCGAAGAGCGGCGGTCCGTAGAGCGCGCCGGCCATCGCCACCGCGAAGAGAACGAAAGCCAGCACCTTGGCGACTTGGATGGGGACCACGCCGGCCGCGATGGGACGGTGTCGCTTGACGGGGTGCACGCGGTCGGCGGGCGCGTCGACGATGTCGTTGATGGTGTACACCGCGCCCGCCAGAAGGCAGAAAACGAAGAACGCGCCGCCGCCACGGACGAGCAGCTCCCAATCGAAGAGCTCTTTGGCGAACACGAGAGGCGCCAGCACGAACACATTCTTCATCCACTGATGCGGGCGCACCGTGCGCACGATCCCGCGCACGAGCCGAAGCGGTCCCGGCGGCATGCTCGCTAGGGCAACGGGCGACGCAGTCGAAGGCTCGGGCGTATCCGTGCTCGGCTGGGCGTCGCTGTCAGGGGCGCGGTGGGCGGAAGGCATCCAAACGGGAGCGGCGTGGGGCCGAACTTCGTCTTAGCACCCTTTTCAGGGGCCGAGGACGATGCGCCGATCGCGGCGGCGTTGCTCGCTCACCCGCGCCGCGATCCGCTTCTGGTCTTCGCTCGTCTCGATGAGCGTCCAGATGTCGTGCTCGGGACGCCCACCGGCCAGCTCGAACAAAATGTCGGTCGCGCGTTCGGCGTCGATGGCGGCGCGGTGACGTCCAGGTAACTCGACCACGGCGGAGCGGGCGCAGAGCCCTTCCATCACGGCGAGCATGTGCTCGGTGACGGCGCGAAACGCGTCGTCGTCGAAGTCAGCGTGGGGACCCAATCCGAAGAGCAGCGCCTTGTCGAAGGGCATTTTGGGGCGTAGCGGCAGCATCACCACTTCACCGCGCTTGCCCGTCACGAACGATCGGACAATGAGCTGCGAGACGAGCCCCGACAGCCGCCAATCAACGAGACCGGTGGTGCCGTGATGCGGACGCTCGTCGAGAAAAACGCCGCACGCCAAAACCTCCGACTGAAGCTCGTCGAGACGACGCAGCTCGGGGTTGACGAAGCGCAGCTCCATTCACGACGCTCCGGTCGGAGGCTCGCCCTCCGCGTCGGTGACAATCGCTCCGTCGTCGGTGCGCCCCAAGTTTTCGGCGACTTGGTTGAGCACGCCGTTGACGAAGGCGCCGGACTCTTCGCTTCCGTACCGCTTGGCGAGCTCGATGGCCTCATCGAGGATGACGGCGCGGGGGACGTCGGGGCGGTATTTGAGCTCCCACGTTCCGAGCCGGAGGACGTTGCGATCGACGCGCGTCATGCGCTCGAT
>DATHEQ010000340.1:0-3544 GCA_035318505.1 Polyangiaceae bacterium
GGTTGGCGAGCACTTTCGCTCCGCCTGCCGTCTTCATGCGGGCCCGAAAGCCGTGCTTGCGCCGGCGGCGGGTGTTGTGAGGCTGGTAGGTACGCTTCATGGCTCGTGCTCGTGTGCCCGTCGCTCGGGCAGGGGCGCGGAAGTAATCATACCTAGCCATCCTCGTCAAGGACGACGACGCGCGCGCCCGCCCCGAGAGGCCTCTCGCCGCCGGCGCGTCGCGCGGGGCAGCTCCGCGTAATCGTTACCTACATCGCGGCTGATGCACCCATTCTCGCATGCTTACAAAAACTCGACGTGAGCAGCACGCCTGCCTTACGCTGGTAGATCGGAGCCATCCTCGATTGGATCTCTTTTTCGGGGCCGAGATCCCCATGCATAGGAGATGGACGCGCTTGCCACGAGCCGTCGCGCTCTTTCTGTTCGCCGTCGTCGTTTTGACGCCGCTCACCGCGACCGCGCAGCAAAAAACGCTCTATCTCGACCGCCTCACGATGGCGGGCGCGCCCGACGACGGATTCGCCGTGTGGCGTCCCTACACATCGGCGCGCACGCGGCTTTTCGCGCAGATGGGGCTCGGCCTTACGTTGAGCCCGCTCCTGCTTCGCACGATTGCCAAGGACAATAACCCGGCGCTCCAGACTTACTCGAAGAGTCCCGTTTCGCCTCAGCTCATCGACTATGCGACGGTCGGCGCCGAGCTCGGCGGGCGCGTGACCTTCGTCGCGAATTTTCCCGTCATCCTCTATCAGAGTGGCTCCGACCCGACGCCCGCCAACGTCAGAGGCGTAGGCACGCTCACGTCGCCGGCGCTGATGGACGCGCGCCTCGACGTGCGCGGGCTCTTGTACCAAGGCGACGACAAGGGATGGCTCGTCGCGGCAGGCATGTCGTTTTACGTTCCGAGCGGCGCATCTTTCTCCTACGGCGGCGACGGCTCGACGCACACAGCGCTCAACGTGAGCGCCGAAACGACGCTCCGCGACCTCATCGTCGTGTTGAACGCTGGCTGGCATTTTCGCCCCAAGAGCGTGGTCGGCGAATTGATCGTCGGCGACGAGCTCAACTTCGGGCTCGGCGCGTTTTGGCCGATGCGCGACGGGCGCATTCGCGTGGGCGGGTCGATGAATTTCTCCACCGGCCTCGAAAGCTTCGTCGGCTCGAATCGCGTCGAGTCGAGCACCTTCTTGTCGGCCCGTAACACGCCGCTCGAGTGGCTGGCCGAAGGGCGCATGGCCCTCGACGCCACGGGACAACTCTGGGCCGGCGGCGGGTTCGGCACGCGCCTCGACACCGGCTACGGCGCACCCGACGTGCGAATTCTCGCGGTCATTGGCTACCACGCCACCATCAAGGATTCCGAGGCTCCCGCACCCGAGCGCCGCATGCGCGCCATCCGCGAGCGGATCCAGCGCGAAGGCGGCGACGCCGATCACGACGGCATTCCCGATGACGTCGATCTCTGTCCCAGCGTCCCCGAAGATCGTCTCGAGCCCGACGCCACCGACGGCTGCCCCCAGGCGCCCGACCGGGACAAGGACGGCATTCCCGATGAATTCGACAAATGCCCCGATACGCCCGAGGACAAAGACGGGATCCAGGACATGGATGGGTGTCCCGAGGACGACTACGATCAAGACGGCGTCCCCGACGTGAGCGACGCTTGTCCGCGCGAGCCGGGCACGAGCTCCCCCGATCCCAAGACCAACGGCTGCCCGACCTTCATCAAGCGCGTCGAAGGATCGACCGAGATCCAGATCCTGAAGCAGATCCAGTTCGAGACGGGCAAAGCGAGCATCAAAGCGAACAGCTTCGGCATTCTCGACGAGATCGTGAAGCTCATGCGCGCCAACCCCGACATCGGACACCTCGGCATCGAAGGGCACACCGACGACCGCGGGTCGGTCGCCATGAACAACCAGCTGAGCCAAGAACGCGCCGAAAGCGTCATGAAGTACCTGAGCGATCACGGTATCGCCGAAGATCGACTGGAAGCGCACGGCTACGGACCCGCGCGTCCCATCGCGCCGAATGAGACCGAGGCTGGCCGGCAACAAAACCGCCGCGTCGAATTTCACATCCAGTGAGGTCAGCGCGATCGCGGCGGAGGCAGCCTTTCGGCCGCCGACGTCGCGAATAGCTCGGCCACCCACACACTACCGTCAGGGTCCGAGCTGACGCCGACACCGACGCGGTCGAAGCGAGGCTGCAAGAGGTTGTCGCGGTGCGAAGGCGAGCTCCAGAGGGCGCGGTGCGCGAGGACGACGTTGGCGGCATGGGCGACGTTCTCGCCGACTTGGAGCAGCGAGATGCCGGCACGTTCGAGCCGCTCCTTGGGATCGCCATCGCCCACGTCGTGGCCGAGCTGCTTCGCGCGCATCATGCGTTCGGCGTGACTTCGCGCGACGCGATCGAGCGCCGCATCCCGCACGAGCCCGGGGAGCGACTCGGAGCGGCGCGCGTACATCATCATGCGGGCGAGCGCCATCGCATTCTCGCCCTCGCTGCCGGCTTCTTCGCCGGGCGCAGGATGGTGCGGCTGAGCGCTGGGCGGCTCGACGCCGGCAAACACGTACGCTTCGAGAACGGGACGGGGTCCGTTGGCGCCGTCGAGCAACACTTGAAAGAGCCAGGTGCCCTCGCGGTCCACGTTGGCGCGCGCCTTGACGCGGCCATCGGAGAAGGACGTGAGGAGCGCGCGCGGCGCTCCGGTCGGGCCCAATACGATCACCTTGGCGCCGGACGCGAGACCGAGCACTTTGGCGTCGACATCGATCCAGCTGCTCAAGCGAGCGCGCACGGGGATCGGCGCGAGGTCGGCCTGCGCGTCGATGGCCACCGCCGCGACCACGTCCTTGTCCCCGCTCCGCTCGCTGACGATCCCGCAACGCAGGCGCGCCGGCTGACGAAACGTGCTGAGCCACACTTTGATGCGCGTTTTCGCCTCGACCGGATCGATCGATTTGCCCTCCAAGAGGAACGCCCGCGGCCAGACGTGGGGATCGCCCGCGGCTCGCAACGCATAGGTGATGGCTTCGACGTCGTCCGCCGCGACGGTGTGCGCGGCCAACTGCGCGGCAACCGTGCGCAGCGCGCTGTCGCCGTCCGGACATATCGTCGCCAGGTCCCCATCGCGCGTTTTGACGGAAGCCATGGGTCGCGGCGAACCAATGCTGTCCGTCCACTTCAGCGCGGGCGCGCCCGATCCCCCCGCGCGCGCAGGTAGCACGGGCCATGACTGCATGCCGAGAAACGCGACAAATATCCGACCAAGGACTGGAATCGCGCGCCGCACGAGGAAGAGTGTAGCTCGCGCAGGTCGCGCCGTCCGATGATGCTGCAGCGATCGGGCGCGCTTGCTTGGATCCGGAGGGGCTTTTATTGGGCCCCTTCGGGCTTGTTTGATACCCTGCCCCGAGGAGATCTTGCCAGAGCAGCATGGGCGAATGGACGAAAGCAGCCAAGGTGGGGCTCTTCGTACTGGTCGTCATGGCCGCCTCGGTGCTCATTTACCGCTTCGTCAGCCGCAATACGGGCATGAGCG
>DATHEQ010000341.1:0-9709 GCA_035318505.1 Polyangiaceae bacterium
TCGCCGATTGATAGAGAACGACGGCCTTCATGCAAAACCTCCTCGAGCCACATCGAGACTGCGCAATCGGTTCAGTCGACGCAGATGATCTCGCTCGCTTCTTCGGCGGTGAGCGGAAGCTGACTTTGGATATCAGCCGGAACGTGCCGAAAGCAACCGAACGTCGTGTCGTAGCCGGCGCAGTAGCCCCGGTAGTATCCGCGAGCCGGATCGGCTGCGTCCATCACGTGGAACTCCGCGTCGCCATCGAGCAGGCATTCGCCTTGGCAGTCATGGCCATCCGTACACTCGCGACCTTCGTCGTTCGTCTTGCAGATGCACGTCTCCTCGGGCTCGATGCCGTGCGCACTCCAAAGGCCCTGGCATCCATCGCACGCTTCCTTCGTGGAAGGACGCGTGATGGGGGGATCCTCGGGGGCGATCTGGGATGCACGTTCAACCGAAGGGCGGTTGGACGCGTGAGCGGGTACGCCCTCCCGCGATGATCGGGGCGAAGCGCTCGCCATGTCCGATGCGTCAGCGCCGCATCCCACGGCCATGAAAAACCCAGCGCTCATCGTCATGGCCAGGCATGTCTGTCGAATTCGTAATGTCATCATTGGATTCCACCTCGGTAGATTGTCCGGTCTTATTGCATTTATGCCGTGACGTTGAAAGTTCAATTTGAGCCTGGGCGGATGTGCAGGCCGACCTTCGGAAGGCATTTCGACAAAATGGTTAGCAATTCTCGCCGTCAACGCGGGTAGCGACGCGAGAGCTTCATCAACACCGACCGTCGAGCGCGTTGGCAGGCTGGAGAGGGTTCGGACAGCGGTCGCGCGCGCACTGGTGCTGCGCATGGGCTGGCAAGCTCCTCGCCAGGGCTTGGCGCAGACGTCATGACGACCCGCGCCGAATCAGCGTCCCACCTCATTGGCTGGCGCCGTGCCGATTTGCGACGAGCGTCTCATGCCCAAGCTCACGGGCGTCGCCGGGTTCGCTCGCGCGATTCTCATGGCGAGCGCCGTCGCCGTTCACGTTACGCGCGCGATGCACCAACGCCTCACGCGCCGGTGATGTCGAGCGCCCTATCCACGCTTGTCGGGTGGCGCGACTCAGCAGGCGTCGATCGTGCGGCGCGCTTAGAGGCAATCCTTTCTTGGCCGTGCAATTGTGCGCAAGACGGCATAGAGAGAAAAAAGGCCGTCGCGAGGGCGCCGGCCGGGCGCATCGACGTTGCCGCGCGGCCTCCGTGCTCAATGTGAATATCTGCTCAATCCATCGGATGTGTGGACACAAACTTGTTTCCACGGCCGACAATGCCGCATCCATGCGGTAAAGATTTTTTTGCCAACACTGCTTTTTAACGCGCAATGCAAGGACATGCTGGTGAGTGGGAGCATCTTCTGCCACCCTGGCCTTAATTGATCGCCCCATCACCGTTGATGAACCGTTGCTCATGCGCGGTTGCGGCCGTGCCGACAATCTCGTGACGCAAAGTCACAACTCGGACGTGCCGCGCTTGTCCACCCCTCTCGCGGAGGTTTGACCATGTCGCGTCACATTGCTCTCTCTTCTTGTCTGTTGGCGATCATCGTCGGCTGCTCGAGCGCGGATGAAGGCGTCGACAAGCCGGGGGCAGGTCGCGGCGGTTCTGGCAACACCACGACGGGTGGAAGCGGCGGTAACGGCGGCAACGCGACCACGGGGTCCGGCGGCACCGGTGGAAGCACCGGCGGAACGACGGGCACTGGCGGCGCGACCGGTGGAACCACCGGCACCGGCGGAAGCACCGGCGGAAGCGGCGGGACCACCACCGGAACAGGGGGAAGCGCGGGCAAGGGCGGATCCAGCGGAACGGCTGGTGCCGGTGGAGCGGGCGGTGCGACCGGTGGAACCGCCGGCACAGGCGGAACCACCGGTGGAGCGGCCGGCGCGACAGGTGGAACGGGTGGAACCGCTGGAACCGACGGCGGCGCGGGTACCGCCGGAAGCGGCGGTTCGAAAGATGGCGGAACGGACAGCGGGACGGGCGGCACGGGTGGCGCGGGGCCCACGGACGGCGGCACGAGCAAATGCGGCGCTCCCTTCACGGCAGCTACCCCAACCGAAACTTCCGTTTCCGCAAAAGGTGCACTCGCCGTCATGTCGTATACCGGGTTGCCGGCATCCCCGGATTACAAGTCGCTCACTGTTTATTATCCGCCGAGCGGCACGGGACCTTACGTCGTCATTGCGATCATGCCGGGTTTCATCACAGCGTCGAGCTTGTTGGCACCCTGGGCCGAGTTTGTGGCGTCGCACGGGTATGTCGGCGTGACCGTCGAACCTCTCAACACCAACGTCGATCAGCCGAGCGTGCGCGCCGCCGCATTGTGGGCTGCGATTGGCACACTCAAAGCTGAAAATACGCGAGCGACCAGCCCGCTCATCGGCAAGATCTCCGATTGCTTCGGCGTCATGGGTCACTCGATGGGCGGCGGCGGTTCGCTCCACGCTGCGAATTTACATCCGACAGATATCAAGGCCGCCATCCCGCTCAATCCCTGGCAGACCGGTGGAAGTTTTCCCAAGATCGTTGCGCCCACGCTCATCTTAGCCGGCCAAACCGACACCACCGCGCCGCCCGCGCAGCACGGAAAGGTGCACTACGACAGCATTCCCGCGACCACCATCAAGCAATACGTCGAAGCGACGGGCGGAAGCCATCAATCGGCGTTTTCCCCGAACGGACTCAACGCGCGTTACGCCATCTCGTGGCTAAAATACAACGTAGATGGCGATGTCCGCTATCGGCCGTTCCTCGACAAGGCTGCGACTGGGATTTCCACATTCGAGACGACGCTGAAATAGGCGCGGTCGCTCATCTCGAGCGACTTCGTTTCACTGTCCGAAGAGATCGCGCATCCACGGAACGTCCACGGGCGTCCGTGCGTTCACTTCGGCGGCCCAGCGCTCGTCCGTCAAGCGGTCGAAGTTTTCCGTGGTCTTTTCGTAATACGAGAAGACGAGGCCGGCGTAGGCGCGCGGCCCGGTGCAGGTGTTCGTCGTGACGACCATCAATCGGGAATTCCCGGTGCCGACGTGCAGGACGCGACCGACGACGTTGCCGTTCTCATCGGCCGGCTGGGTGTGAACGTCGGCGATGGTGGGGTCGAACTTGGTCGGTTCCCCATAGACGAGCTTGGGGTACCACCCATCGGCGAGGGCGCCGCCGCAGGTCGGCTGAACGGTGACGGCTTGGTTGATGAAGGCCATCATCTCCGGTGAAAATGGAAGGCCGCTGCGCTCGGATAGCGCCATCTGCCGCAGCATGGAGGCAGTCTTGCCGAGTCGCTCGAAGTACTCGGCGATCGATGGCGCCAGCTGGACATCGGTGGATCGTCGGGCAACCGGCACGACCTGATTCATCCCGTGATCGGCGAAGCGTTCGAACGCGGAAAAGAATTCCGGATAGGGGTCCACGTACGCATCGGGGAACTCGCAAACGTCGCCCGTGGTGTAGGACTGCTTGACATACAAGATCGTATCGTGCCGGAGCTCGGCCCAAGAACCCAATTGCGTATTGAGTAAGCGTCGTTGCCATGGCTCGGTCCCCGTCACGAGGGGCATTCCGACCGACGCCGGATCGCTGATCGCGCCGGTAGGCGAGAGCGCCCGAAGGGACGACAACCACAGATTGTAGAGGTTCGCGCTCCAGAACTCCTGGCCGTGCGCGTCGGCCAAAACGCGCATCGACGCAAGGTTCGGCGCGTAGGGGAAGGCGCGCAGCTCCGCGTCGAGCATGGCACCGCCCTGATCGTTTTGGAGAGCTGCAAAGGCGACGTCGAGCGGTGTCGGCATCATGCGCTTGGCGGGCACGCGGTCATAAACCACGTTGGAAAACACATGGGAATCGATGGCGTATCGCTGCCCGAAGACGAGGAACGTGCGATGCAGAGGCAACGGACCTTGGCTCGCCGACTCCTTCCACATGATATCGCTGGCGATGCGCTGTGCGCCGTAGCCGCCGTCGAGAATGGCCTGCGCCACCCGCTGATCGGGCAAGTCCACCGAGGTAGCGTCGGCTGGTGCGCCGAGATCGGCCAAAAGGCGCGCGACCTCCGCGACTTTGAGATTGTCGCTCTCGCCCGCGAACGACTGGATGGTCTCGTCAATCGCTTGGTGGCGAGCGAGGTTGGTTGCGTCGAAGAGGCTATGCAGCGCGAGCATCGCATCGAATTGCCGTCGGTAAAAAACCTGCTGCCCACTCGGCTGGGTTTCGATGAGTCGAAAATCGATGCGGCCTAGCCACATCATCGCGCGGAAATAGCGCTTGAGCTGCTCGGTGTCGGTGTAGTGCCCGCGCGGGACAAACTGCGAGAAGTCGACGCCGCGCGAAACGCCGAACAAAACGACGCTCTTTGGCTCTTTGGCCGCGATGGCGCTGGCCACGAACGCGGCAACCTCGCTCGGGCTGGCGCCGGCCACGGGACTGGCGGAGCCAGTGAGTAAACCGAGCGCCACGCTCAGGTAAAAATCCACGTCGCGGATGACGCCGGTGTCGCCCATGCCTCTCTTGGCGAGTGCCGAGCGCAAGCTCTCTAGAAGTGCTTCCAGCTCTGGGCCGAGAACACCGGTCTCGAGCCGCTGAAGGATGCGGTCATAGGATCGGTGGACGGCATCGAGAATGGAATCAGCGGACACATAAAGAGGTAGGTGTTGGCTGTAGAGCGTCGCATACCCATAGGTGAACGTCGGGAACGCACGCTCCGGGGAGATGACGAATCCGTGCTTGGCCAGCGCATCGAGCTCGACCGTCGAGGGAGCGACAGATGAGCTCAGGATCCGCTCGAGCCCCAGTGAGCCAAGCGGTTCATAGCCAAGCGCGGGCCCGTATCGCATCGCGTATCGGTTGGCGAACGTATCGGCGGTCAGCTCGGCTACCTCGCCGACCGATCGGCGCAACGATTCGAGCTCTGCGGTCTCGGCGGCGGGAATGGTCACGTCCACCTTTTCCCCTGCCGGGGGTTGCTCATCGGTCGGCGGCGCCGGTTTCGCGCTGGATGCGCAGGCGGTTCCGAGAGCGGCGACGAGCAGAAGAGATGACGCAGCGGCAGTGTGCACCATGCTTTTGGTCTCCTACGTTTCTACCTTACGAAGAAGCGCTGACCGTGCCAGTCGCTCGTGACGATTTCGGCGCCCGCTGGCATCACACGCGCTGCGGCTCGTTAAGCGTATGCGTGGGCCATCGGCCCCCCTCAGCCGGCTATCGCACCACGCTGTCTGAGCAGAAGCGCGCGCCCGAGGGCGTCGTGCAGATCTTCGGCCGTCACCGGTTTGGTCAAATGGACGTCGAAACCCGCGGCGAGCGCTCTGCGCCTGTCCTCGGGCGTGCCCCACCCGGTGAGTGCAATGAGCGCAACCTCCGACAGGCTCGCGTCCGCACGAAGCTGCTCGGCCACCTCGTAGCCGCTGATGCCCGGTAGACCGATGTCGAGGATGACGAGATCGGGCGTCATCGTGTGCGCGGCATCGAGCGCTTCGGCGCCGTCGTGGGCGATCGTCGTCTTGTAGCCTCCCTGCTGCAGCATCAGCGCGAGCAGCTCCGCGGCATCGTCGTTGTCGTCGACGACGAGGACCCGCTTTTCTGCCGGTCTCGGTGGTACGAAATTCGCGATTTTATCGACTTGCGCCAGAGACCCCGCGGCAAGCGGCAGACGAACGGTGAAGGTGCTGCCTTGGTTCGTACCTGCGCTGTAGGCGTCGACGGTGCCCCCGTGCATTTCGACGAGCTTGCGCACGAGTGCGAGACCGATGCCCAATCCTCCGTGCGATCGGTCGAGGGCTCGGTTTACCTGACCGAACATTTGGAAGATGTCTTCGAGGCATTCTTTCGGAAACCCGAGGCCATTGTCACGGACCTCGATTCGGACGTGATCGTCGTCGCGGCGCGCGGAAAGCTCGATGGTGCCCTCGTCCGCCGTGTATTTGCTGGCGTTGTTCAGCAGATTGCTGACGACTTGCGCGATGCGGGTGTGGTCGGCGTCGAGAAAGAGTTGCTCGTCGGTCACGTCGAGGCAGAGCTTGTGCTGACCGCGCTGCAAGTTGGGCAGACTGCCTTCGATGGCCGATTCGACGATGCTGACGACGGTGACGCGCTCGCGTTTCAGCTCGAGTTTTCCCATGGTGATGCGAGACACGTCCAGCAGATCGTCGATCAACCGCACCATGTGGCGAACCTGACGCTGCATGACCCCCAGTGTTCGTTGCGCCACTTCCGGATCGGAGGAACCAGTGAGCAAAGAGAGACCGGTGGTGATGGGAGCGAGGGGGTTGCGTAGCTCGTGCGCGAGCGTGGCCAGAAACTCGTCTTTGCGGCGGTCTGCCGTGCGAAGTTGATCTGCTTGCTCGGCGAGCTCCGCCTGCGACCGCTGCAGCGCTTCGTGTAGCCGTTCGCGCTCGGTGACGTCGAGAGAGACGCCGGCCATGCGGATGGGTTGGAGTTGTGCATTGTAGACGGCGCGGCCGCGCACCATCGCCCAGTGCGTTTCACCGTTGGGCCATATCACCCGATACTCGACGTCGTAGAGGCTCTGGGTCGCAAGGCACTGGTCGATGGCAGCGCGCACCCGCTCGCGATCATCGGGGTGAATGCTTTCGTGCAGCTGCGCGTAGGTAAAGGGCTCGTCGAGTGGACGCCCATAGCTGGCTTTGCAGGTGTCGGAGCAGACCAATTCCTGTGTGGCGAGGTCGAGCTCCCACGAGCCCAGGCGGCCGGCATAGAGGGCAAAGCGCAGTTTTTCGTCCTGCGCCGTCAGCTCCGCGGCTTGTCGCTCGTGCTCTCGAATGGCTTCGCGGATTTCGTATTGATTGCGCCGCGCGCGGAGAGCAGATTGAACCGCGCTGACGAGCGATCGCGTACGCACCGGCCGCTCGACGATGATGACACTGTTGTACGCGCCGAGCGCGCCTCGCTGCATGCGCTCTCCCGTGCCCTCGCGTGCGAGCACGAGAATGGGGAGCGCCGACCACGCCGGCTGCTCGCAGAGGACCGACTCGAGTCGCCGGTCGATGTCCGCCGAAATGATCTCGTCCGTCAATAGCACTGCGCCCGCACCGGCGCGCAGCTCACGGCACAACCCGAGCACGTCCGCACAGCCCGCGCACGCCACGCTTGCGTCCGCCAAGAGTTGCAAGGTGCGCTCGGTATCGCGCAGGCTGGGCATGAGCACCAGCACGCGTTCTTCGAATACCTTATCGGAGGGATTCACTACCGTTCCGTGCGCGGCGGTCGGAAAGGGCCGCCGGACGTGCTGATGCTCTTGCTGGCGCCGTCATATTGCGGCAAACCCGTCATGATGCCGCGAAAATGGGTCAATGGCTCCCCGATCGCAAAGCCCGAAGTGTCGATGGTGAGCTGCCGGATCGTGCGCTCGTGCGGGCCGGTGCGCTTTTTGAAGACGCTGAGGGCCTGATTCACCTGGCCCTCGGCCTCGAAGTAGCGAAACAAAAGGACGGTGTCGGCGAGGTAGCTCACGTCGATGTCGCCGGGTAGAGCGCTGCTCGTCAGCATCCCGTGCTGAGCCACGACGATGATGGTCAGAATGCCTTTCTGGTTGAGATACGCGAACATCTCGTGCAGGTGCGTGGTGAGGTAGCGCTCCTCGGGCATCGCATTGAGGTACCCATTCAGGCTGTCGATGACGATGACCTTGGCACCTGCCTCTACCGATCGCCGCACCTCGTGCGAAAAGGCGCCGGGCGCCATTTCCGCCGGGTCGATCTGCTGGATGTGCAGTGAGCCTTCTTTCACGTACGCACTGATGCCGCCCGGCTTGGTAAGGCAGAGCTTCTCGGAGCGCTCGAGCAAGGTGTGCATGACCTCATCGAAGATGTAGACAGCGGCCTTTTTCCCGGCTGCGAGAGCGTTGACGACAAACTGCATGCTGGCCGTGGATTTTCCCGCGCCGGCAGGTCCAAGCAACAGGGTCGTGGACCCCGCCGTTAGGCCTCCACCGAGCATGATGTCCAGGTTGGCGATACCGCTCTTGCAAACTTCGGGTTGGAAGTCGCCGTGGTGCTCACCGGCCACCAGACGCGGATGCACCATGACGCCGCCGGTCACGATCTCGTAGTCGTGGTAGCCCTCGCGAAAATGCGAGCCGCGCACCTTGGTCACGTACATCCTTCGGCGTGCGCGGCCATAGACGGGGAGCGACCGTTCGAGCACGATGTTTCCACCGACGAGGCTCTCGGGCTGCATGCCGCTGAACGGAGCGCTGCGGTCGTCGAGTAGCAGGGTGGTGACGCCCTTTTTTGCAAACATCTCTTTCAGCGAGAGCAACGTGCGCCGATACCGCAAAGGTTCCCCCGCTAAAAGGCGCAGTTCCGACAGCCCATCGAACACGACGTACTGCGGCTCTACGCGGCGCATTTCGTCGAGCAGGGTCTTCATAATGTCGGACAGCTCGGTATCGGCAGGATGGAACACCGAGACGTGGCTGTCGGCCTCGAGATTGGCTGCCGAACGCGTGAGCTCGCGCACCTCGATGCCGTCGAGCGACCAGCTGTGCGACCGGCAAGCGCTTTCGAGGTCTGCGCGCGACTCGGTGAGCGAAATATAGAGACAGCGATCGCCCGCCCGCACGCGGGAGTGCATGAACTGCAGGGCGAGCGTCGTTTTTCCCGACCCCGGATCGCCTTGGACCAGATAAAAACCGCCGCGCATGAACCCGCCGAGCAGCACGTTGTCGAGCCCTGCTACCCCCGTGCTGACCAATTCCTTGGAGCGTTGGTCGGTCATGTCGTCGCTCGTGCTCGGCCCTCGTGGAAGTCGCCAGCGCGCTGCACTTCATGCGTCGCGCATCCGTTGCGACCCTGACAGAGAAGGGCGCTCCGCGCAATCGAGCTGTCGGCGGATGCGGAGGGCTCCGCAGTTCGAAACGTCAATTGCCGGGATGGTACTCGCGCTCGATGTGCCCTTCCAATTGCTGCGGGTAAAAGTACACGTCGCGGAGGTTCCCGTCCGCGTAACGCGCTGCTTGGTCCTTGAAATGAGGCGAAGAAGGGTTGCCACTCTGGCCGCCGGCGGTTACGGCGCGAGCTTGTACCGTTTCTCCGAATTCCACCACGGCAACGAAACTGTTGCCGCTGGTGCCAAAGATCTTTTTGGTTCCGTTATAGGAACGCGCCGCAAAGGACGCGAGCGAGCCCCATCGACCGGACGCAAATCCGACCGGGATACTGGGACCCGCGTCATCGAAGGGATGAACGATGTCGTCCGTTAGTCGCTGGAAGCGATTGATCTCCCCCCACGGCATTTTCCAGCTGCCAAAATCGGTCTGGAGCTTATCCGACGCAGCGGCGCACGCCTCGAGCCGCTGCTGGGGCGTCAGTTTCGTGACGATATAGTCGTAGGGCGACAAGCCCCCCAGATCGCCGCGGGCGGTCGCTTGCTTCCACAGTTCCTCGCCCCAGAAGACTGCGAGGGTTGTCGGAGTCGAGCTCACCGACGAGCGGCGATCCCAACCTTTGAGCAAGGCGATCTGTTCGGCCAATTTAGCCTTGAGCGGATTGGTATTGGGAACTCCGTCGTAGTCTGCGAAAAGCGCGGCGAGCAGCGGATCGAAGGCGGTCAAGTAGCTATCGAACGCCGCGGCGGTGAGACTGCTCAACGTAAAGTCGCTCTTTTTGTCCAACACCTGAACCGCGTGCACCCCGCGAGGATTCTCCCCGAACGTATCGACAT
>DATHEQ010000342.1:0-12096 GCA_035318505.1 Polyangiaceae bacterium
TGGCAGCGCGGGCACCGGCGGCGGCGCGGGCACCGGTGGCAACGCGGGAAGGGGTGGCAACGGCGGAACGACCGACGCCGGAAGAGACGGAGCAGCTGGTTCCAGCGCGGGATCCGGCGGAATGGCGGGCAGCGTCAACGACGCTGGTCCGAACGACACGTCCGCCGACACGGCGCAAGACGTGCCCACTGACGCGAGCGATCTCGATACGGGGCCGCTGTTCGATATTCAAATCGACGTGCTCGACGGCGCCGACTGACATCGGCAAGATCACCCGCTTGTTGAGTCATTCGGTCCTTCTCACCGTCGCTTACGATGGCCGGCCGTTTTCGGGCTGGGCGCCGCAGGAAGGGGCGCGCACGGTGGCCGGAGAGCTGCTCGGCGCCATTCGCGCCATGGACCCGCGCGTCGGCGAAGTGAGGGGCGCGAGCCGTACCGATGCGGGCGTGCACGCGCGCGGACAGCTCGCCGCCTTCGATCCGACACGCACCATTGCACCGAAGGGGTGGGCGCTCGGGCTCTCCGCGCATTTGCCGAGCGAGATCACCATTCGACACGCTGCCCTCGTGCCCGCCGGCTCCGAACCGCGTTTTTCGGCGAAGCGAAAACGCTACCGCTACCTCATCCTGCGCGATCCGCTGCGCGACCCTTTTTGGGAGGGACGCGCCCTTCGCTTCTCGCACCAACTCGACATTCACAAGATGCGCGCCGAGGCGGCATCCCTGGTAGGAGAGCACGACTTCGCGGGCTTTCGCTCGAGCTCCGACGAACGCGTCAACACCATCCGCACCATCGAACAGGTGCGCGTCGAGCATCTCGACGGCGATTCGCGCGTTCTCGCCGTCGACGTCGTCGGCAGCGGCTTCATGCACAACATGGTGCGCATCATCGTCGGCACCCTTCTCGACGTTGCCCGGGGAAGACTCGCCGAAGGAACGATCGACAAGGCGATCGCGAGCGGCGCGCGCGCCCATCTCGGGATGACCGCTCCGGCGCACGGACTCTACTTGGAGACGATCGAGCACACGCTGGCTCTCGAAAGCCCCTGGCCGTACCATGAGCTCCCATGAGGTTTTGCCTCGGTGCTCGGGCCGCGTACGCGCTCGCAGTCGCGCTGCCGCTCGTTTCCACGTCCAGCGCGCGCGCTGAGCCGACCGCCGCGCCCATCGAGGCGCGCCGGCTTTCCGACGGGTTCGCCGCGGTCGCCGAAAAGGTGAGCCCGAGCGTAGTGCAGATCGAAGTGAACGTGCGCGAGCCGACGCCGCAGGGGATCCGCTGGTACAAGAGCCCATCGGGCTCTGGCGAAACGCCGATTCAGCGCGGCTTGGGCTCGGGGGTCATCTTCAATGCCGACGGCGCGATCCTCACCAACAATCACGTCATCGAAGATGCGCTGACGATCACGGTGCGTCTGCGCGACGGCCGCCTCTTGCCGGCGCGGCTCGTCGGGCGCGACCCGGCCACCGATCTGGCGCTCATTCGCGTCGATGCCAAGAACTTGGTGCCGGCGCGCTTTGCCGATAGCGACGCCGTCCGGGTGGGCGAATGGGTGGTCGCCATCGGGTCGCCTTTCGGGCTCGGTTACACGGTCACCACCGGCGTCGTTAGCGCCAAAGGGCGCGGCGGCGTCGGCGTCAACTCGGTCGAGGACTATCTGCAAACCGATGCCAGCATCAACCCAGGCAACTCGGGCGGACCGCTCGTCAATCTCGACGGGCAGGTGCTCGGTATCAACACGATGATCGTGGGCCGCGGGCAAGGTATCGGTTTTGCCGTCCCTTCGAACCTCGCGCGACGCACGGCCGATCAGCTCGTCCGAACCGGGCGCGTGCAGCGCGCGTGGATCGGCGTGGGAATTCAAGACGTAACTCCGGAGCTCGCGCCGGAGCTCGGCGTCGTGGCAGGAACGGGAGCGCTCGTGAACAGCGTGGCCAGCGACGGACCCGGAGCTCGAGCACAGCTTCGGCCTGCCGATGTCGTGGCTGCGGTCGATGGCAAGAAGGTGCGCGATGCGCAGGACTTCATTCGCGAGCTTCTCGCCCACGACGTCGGCCAGACGGTGCTCTTGGAGGTCGTCCGTGCCGGCAAACACTACGGCGCCAAAGTGGAGCTCGTCGCGCGACCCGAGACGGCGACGCAGCCGGTCGTCACTCCGCCCGCGCCGGCAGGACCGTCGGGCCTCGGTCTCGTCATCCGCGATCTCACCCCGGAGCAAGCCACGCAGCTCGGGATGCCTCCGCACGCTTTCGCCGCCGTGGTGCAGGTGGCCGCAGGGTCAGCCGGCGATCGAGCCGGCCTTCGCAGCGGCGACGTCGTCATCGAAGCCGATGGCGCGATCGAGCCGAACGCGGCTCAAGTGATGCAAGCCAGCCAAGACGGGCACATGCTCCTACGCGTGCGCCGCCGCGAAGCGGCCTTCTATGCCGCGGTCAGGCGCTAGCTGACTTTCTCCGCCTTTTTCATCTTGGACGAGGTGGCGTAAGTCCCCACGGCGAGCGGCGGCGCTTCGCCGAGCGCGAGCGCGCGCACGATTTCGGCGGTGACGGGCGCCAGCAGAATACCGTTGCGATGGTGCCCTGTGGCGAGGATGAGGCCGCGCAATTCGGAAGCGCCGATGAGCGGCCGCCCCGTTTCGCTGTAGGGCCGGAAGTTCGACCACGTGCGCCCGAGCACGGCGTCGGAAAGCGAAGGCACGAGCTCGATGGCGGCCCCCAGCAGATCGCGGATCGCGCCCGCCGTCACCTCGCGGCGATAACCGACGAACTCCAGCGTGGAGCCCACGAGAACCCGCCCGTCCTCTCGCGGAACGAGGTAACAACGCGGACCGAACACGATGCGCTTCAGCGCCGGCTCGCGCGTTTCGAGCTCGACCATTTGCCCGCGCACGGGCCGCACCGCGGAGGGCTCGAGCGGAATTCCTTCGACCAGGGTCGACCAGCTTCCGGCGGCCAGCACCACACGATCCGATGCGATGCGCGAGCCGTCCTCGAGGACGACGCCGCGCACCGCGCCGGCTTCGACTGCCACGGCGCGCACGTAGGCACCGGTCCGAAAAGTAGCGCCCGCCTGCGCTGCCGCGATGTAGAGCGCACGCAAGAGCCGCGGCGGATCGACCTGCCCCTCCTCGGGAAAGTGGAGAGCAAAATTCGCCTTGGGTTCGAGTTTCGGTTCGAGGGCGCGGAGCTCATCGGCTTCGACGTTCTCGACGGCGAGCCCGGCTGTCTTTTGCCAGGCGATTTCGCGCAGCATGTCGGTTTTCGATTGGTCGTCGAAAACGACGCGCAAGATGCCGCATTGACGATAGCCGACGTCGATCCCGGTCGCATTCTTGAGCTGCTCGGACCACGCCGGATAACGCGCGCGACTCTGACGCGCGAGCTCGAATCCTGGATCCGCGTCGCCGGTCTCGACCTGAGCGCCGAGAATCCCCGCGGCCGCGCTCGACGCTTCCGCACCCGGCACGCTCCGCTCGAGCACGATCACCTTGGCTCCCGCCTTTGCAAGCGCGAGGGCGCTGGCGCATCCCATGATGCCGCCCCCTACGATGACGACATCCCCGCCGTCCGACATGGGACTAGCCTCCTTCGGCCGATGTCTCGTCGTCGGCTGCCTCTTCGTCGCTTTCTTCCGTGGCCATGCGCTTCGTGGGAACGCGTGTGCCCGTGCCGACCGCGGAGGGATGCCCAAGCACGAATTCGGCGGTGCTCGCCTCGTCGATCGGCTTTCGCGTGGCCGTGGGGTCGATGGTCGGCTTCGGGGGCGATGCGATGGGGCGCGGCGAGCGCAGCCGAGCATCGCCGCCCGCCATCGTCGTAATCTCGACGTCCCCGAGGACCTTGACCTGACAAGCGAGCCGCCGGAGGCCTCGCATGCCCGCGAACTTTTCCCGGAGATTCAGCGCATTGGTCGAGCCGGGCGCGCTCTCCTTTACCCAAAGTTGGCAGGTCCCGCAGATTCCGAGGTGCCCGCAATTGACGCCGCGAAAGAATTCGCGGTGCGGGTTGATGCCAAGCTCGAGGGCCAGCGATTTGAGGTTCTTTCCCGGCGGAACCTCGACGATGCGGTGCTCGTTGACGAAGACGACTTTGGGCATGACGCTCGGGCACATTTACTCCCGATGGCCCGGGATCTCCAGTGGCTATCCGCGGCGCTAGCGCGCGGGGCGCAGAATACGTGCGATCATGAGCAGGTTATACCCGGCGAAAAGGGCAAGGAGCGCCGCCAGCGCCACCGTCCACTGCGACGAGGTGGGGGTCGCACCATCGATGAGCACCCACGCATCGGGCGCGATGGGCGCCGCAGAGGTCTCGACCGAACGCCGCAGTCCACCAAAGCCGAAAGCAATGCTTCGCATCGGCAGCAAACGACCGACGAACGTCGTGGGGGGCACCGCGACGGCGTTCGGCGGGCCAGGCGGCACCCGGAGCTCGACCCAAATGCGGTCATTGCCCGCCACGGGAACGAGCTGAAACGTGTCGGTTTCGAGCGGACGATGGTAGCGAATCGCGCTCTCTCGGCGCAAAAGGCCGTCCGCTCGCACGAAGGTGTTGCGGAGCGGAGACGCGGGCGCAAGGTGCGACAGCTCGCCCACCGGCTCCGGTGCGCTGCCCGCAAACGCGTAGGTCACGTCGCTCGCGAGCGCAGCGGTCATGAACACCGCCAAGAGCCCGGTCAGTCCCATCAGCAGGAGGGAAATGGTCCGCTCCTGACGCGGCGGGCGGGGCAATGCCACGAGCTCGGGATCGATCAATGGATCGGCACTCGCCACGAGCTCGGAGGATTCGCCGTTCTTACCCATGGGAAGCCATCAACTTAACTGACAACGCCAAGCTCCTCGCGTTCCTTTTCTCGTTGCGCCGCGCGCGGACAGCGGCCACTTCCTTACATCCTCTCCTCGCGTCGCGTCGGCGGCGCGCTTCGACTGGACCTGGCTAAGGCACTGATTCGATTGCCTTCTGCTCGAGGGACGATGATAGGATGAAGCCGAGCAAACCCTCGAGAGAGCGTGCCCATGGCCAACCAAAAGACCATCGTCTGTCCGTCGTGTGGCTTCCGGAACACCCCGCCTCCGCCGAATCACCGCTGCGGCTCGTGCGGCGCCAAAATGGAGGCGCTCGGAAGGGGCATCCGCTCCCGCGAAGAGGAGCTCGAGCGCCGCTACCAGCAGGAGGGTTTCAACCTGACCTGGATGCTGATCTCACTCATCGTGCAGGGGGTTCTCACTGCCGCGCTCGTCATCGGCTTGCCCATCGTGGTGCCGCTCTTCGATTTCGAAGGTGGCAACGGCATGCTGATCACGATACCGGTTTGGTTTTTGGGCGGCCTGTTGGTCGGCCTCATCTCCCCCGGGCGCACGTTCATCGAGCCGGTCGTGGCGTCGTTCTTCGCGGCCATTCCGACCATCTTCTATCTGGTGCGCAGCCAAACGGTGCGCACCATGCCGACCTTCATGTACGTGATCATGGCGACGATCGGCGTCCTTTTCACTTTGATCGGCTCTTACATGGGCGAGAGGATTCAGCTCGGTCCGCCGCCGAAGCCGGCCGACTGAGTTCCGCTTGTGCAGGGACGAAGGCGCGATGTCATCGTAGTCGGCGGAGGGCCGGCCGGTTCCGTGGTTGCCGGTACGCTGGCCCGCGCCGGACTTGGCGTCGTGGTCCTCGAAAAAGAGCTCTTTCCTCGTTTTCATCTGGGCGAGTCGCTTTTGCCGATGTCGCTGGAAGTGCTCGATGACCTCGGCGTGACGCCCCAATTCGAGGCGCGGTTCATTCGCAAACATGGCGCACGCTTTCTCCACGGGGCGACGGGCGAAGAGGTCAGCTTCAAGTTCGCGGGCGCCGTTCGCGAGGGCCGGCCTTACGCATTCCACGGTCCCCGCGGCGACATCGACCTCGTGCTCCTCGAGCACGCCGCCAAGCTCGGTGCCGACGTGCGCCAGGGATGGCACGTGCGGGGCTTCTCGGAAGAGGCAAAACGGGGCAACGCCGTCCTCGTGCGGCGCCCCGACGGCGGCGAAGAGCGGCTCGAGGCGACCATGGTCGTCGATGCGAGCGGTCGCGACGCTCTCGCCGCGCGCAAACCGGGAGCAAAGATCAAAATCCCGCATCTCGAGCGAACCTTGGCGGTCTTCTCGCATTACGACGGTTGCCAGCGCCTCTCGGGGACCGACGAAGGGGACATTCGCATCGTGATCATCAAGGAGGGGTGGCTGTGGGTCATTCCTTTTCGCGGCGATCGCACGAGCGTCGGGGTCGTCCTCGAACCGGGTTCGGTGGCGCGCGCGGCCGGCGGCCTCGATCAGCTCCTCGGCGAGATCGTCGCCGCCTACCCCGTCATGCAGGACATCATGCGCGGCGCGCGGCAAGTGTTCCCCGCGCGCGCCGCGGCCGATTTCAGCTACCGCGTCGCGGAGACGAGCGGCAACGGATGGCTATCGGTGGGCGACGCGGCAGGTTTCATCGATCCCCTCTTCTCGACGGGCTTTCATCTGGCCGTGCGCGGGGGCGCGCTCGCCGCAGCTTGCATCGGCGACGCTTTCGCGCGAGGTGATTTTTCTCGACCCAATTGGGCGTCTTACGAGCGAATGATCAAAAAGGCGTGTGACACCTACGTGGGGGTCGTGCAGGCTTTCTACGAAGGCAGCTTGGTCGAGCTGCTCTTCCAGACCAAGAAGCGGGACATGATGCGCAAGCTCGTCACTTCCGTCCTCGCCGGGGACGTCTTCCACGAAGAAGAACCACGCTGGCTGCGCGAAATGCAGCGTCGCTTTCCTCCCCGGCTCTCTGCCGCCATCGCAGGAGCGCCGGTCGACACGGGCGGCGCCGTTGAATAGCGCAAACATCTTGTTGTCCGCCGCCGTGGGCGGCGTCATTGCGCTCGCCGCAGGGTGCGGCAAAAGCGATCGGGATCGCGATCGGGTCGAGGCGGGACACGTCCTGCGCGCCCTCGAAGTCGTGCGCGCCGCGTCCAATGAAAACAAGCGGCGGCCCACCGACGAGCTGACGACCACGCCGTGCTCGTCGCCCATCGTGTGCGGCGCTCGCGACAGCTGCGCCGAGGCCTACCAACATCTCGCACGCGGCACCGAGGCCGCGCTGCGCGTCAAGAGCGAGCTCGACCGCATCGAAAAGCAGATCGACAAACAACCCGACGCCGGCGCAGAAAAAATGGCGGAGCTCGCCGGCGAGCTCGATCGAGCTGACCGCGAGATCGGCGGTGCACGCGACAGTTTACGCCGCTGCGAGGAGGCCGCATCACTCATGCGCCGCACGTTCGGAATTTGAAGAGGGGCGACGCGGCGCCTTTTCGGATGACGACGCGCGGCCCGGCGGCGAGAATCGAACGAGTAGTCATGTGGCCCCTTGGCGAAATGGCAAACGCAGGGGATTTAAAATCCTTCGTCTCGCAAGAGACTTCCCGGTTCGAGTCCGGGAGGGGCCACCGCGCACCCTATGTCAATTGCTGGCGAGCGCCGCGTGCAATGCCCGCGCGCGTTCGGTGATCGCAGCGAGCGAGCCGCTCTCGAGACGCTCGGGAAGTAAACCAGCAATCACGGCGCCGAGGTGGGTGGCGCTGCCGATCTCGCGCGCACGTTCGAGATCGATTCCTCCGATGGCGACGACCGGCAGCGGGCAATCGGCCGCCACGACCCGCAGCGCCTCGATACCGACGACAGGATCGGGACGAGACTTCGAATGTGTTTCGAAGACGGGGCCGAACGCGATGTAATCGGGGCGATCGGCGAGCGCACGTCGCGCTTGCTCGAGGGTGTGCGTGGAGACGCCGATGCGTAACGTGGGCGCGATGCGTCGAATGGTCGCAGCGGGCATGTCTTCTTGGCCGACGTGAACGCCTTCGCATCCCGCCAGCGCGGCGAGGTCGACGCGATCGTTCGCAAAGAGAGGCACGCCCGCCAGGCGGCATATCGGGTGAAGCACGCGCAATAAGTGCAAAGTCTCGCGTGGCGCCAGGTCCTTCGCGCGCAGCTGCAGCGCGGCGGGGTGCGCAAGGACCACAGCGCCCACCACGTCCACTACCGATAGGTGAAGACGCGTGAGCGTGCTCACGTCGACGATTGCATAAAGCCCGCGCATTGGAATCTCGCTTCGGCGAGTGCCGCTCTAGCGACTTTGCGGCGCGCTGTCCAACCTTTGTGCTACGGTCTACCGCTCGTCGAGTCTATGACCATGACGGACAACGACGATCCGGCTCCTCCTCGCGAACCGCCGTCCTCGGACGACGACGGTGAAGAAGACTCTCGCCACGCAAAGCGCGCCCGCGAGCACCGTAAGTTTCAGTGGACGAAAGGCGACGGGACAGCCGCTCACATCGCTCCCACCGATCCCGAGGTTCCGAGCGCCAAACGTCGCGGCGCCATGCGTCGCCATCGCTCGCTCGTTGGGCTAAGCGCGGTGATCATCGCCCTTCTGTCGATTACGCTCATGCTTCTCTATCGAGCAAGCTTGCGCGTCGGGGTGCGCGAAAGCGCTCGACCCGCGATCGACGACGGCCGCTCGTTGGTCAACGCACCTCGGGACGTCGTTTATGAAAGTACGTTGACCCGGCTGGCGCCCCCTCCCCCCACCGAGCTCGGCGACGATGCAACAAGCGACAATGCGCCCGCCGGCAGCGCCTCGGCGTTACCCAAGGGACCCGCGCCAGCAACCAGCATCATCCGCGCACTGCCTTTCTAGCGGCACGCAGCAACCCTGGGCCAAAATGGCGCTAGCCAGTACGGGAAAGTTCGTCTAACTCGATGGCCTTATGAAGAAAGGGCTGCTGGGGTGGCTTTTGGCGTTGCTCCTCGGGACATCGCCGCTCGTCGCCGATCCCATCTCGGCCGAAATCGTTCTCGCGCGCGCTCTCTTCGCCGAGGCGCGCGCGGCCGAAGACGCCAAGGATTGGGTTTTGGCGGCTTCCAAACTACGGGATGCCATCGCGATCAAAGAAACCGGAGGCCTGCGATTTCACCTTGCGTATTGCGAAGAGCAGCAGGGTTTGCTCGTCGAAGCATTGGTCGATTACGAGCGTTCGGACGATCTGACGGTGGGAGCGAACGAAGAATTTCGCGCCCAGCTGCCAGCCAAACGCGACTCGCTACGGCGGCGCATTCCGACCATCACGCTATTGGTTCCTCCCAAACCCGCCAATTCCTCACTCACCGTCGACGGGCACTTAATGCCATCCGCAGTGCTGGGAAAGCCAATCCCGATGAATCCGGGACGGCATACCCTCGTCGTCACCGCGCCCGAGCATGCGGCATTCACGACACAGGTTTCGCTCAACGAGACCGACGCCGTCGTGGCCAACGCGATTTTGTCACCACTGCCCAAGCGTCCCGTGGTGTCGTCATTGAGCCCTTTGCATGCTGCGGCCCCGGTCGCTCTTGCGGCGCCACCGATTCCCGAAGTTTCGTCGAGCTCGGGATTGCCCGCCCGAACCTACGTGTTGATTGGCGAGGCAGCGGTTCTACTCGCCGGTGTCGGTGTGGGAATAGGATACACGCTCCGCGCGTCGTCTGAACATGATCATGCCGATGGAGCGGGCCGCACACTCGGCTCAGATAACGCGTGCAACCCACCGTTGCCGGGGAAAGAGCAGCTGTGTGCAGAATTGCAAAGCGCGAGCAATGGCTTCCACAATGCTGAGTTCATCGCGCGTATCGGATTCATTGGCGCCGGAGTCGCAGCGGCCAGCTTCGTCGGAACATTGATCCTCTGGCGACCGTCGGCGAAAGTCGCAATCATTCCCTCGCTTGTGCCAGGAAAAGCCGAGTTGTCGCTAGCGACCCACTTCTGATGTGTGAAGGCCATGCGCGATGAACGGCCTTTCGATCCCTTGATTCGAGCAGTCTGATGGGGGGTATGAAGATACTTCTCTCTCGAACGGTTGGACGAATTCGACCAAATCGAACACTGTCGCGACCAAGCGTTTGACGAAAGTCGTAGAGAAAATCGAATGCGCGCGCGATAATTCCTTTGCAAAAGGGTAGCGGTGTGGGATAAGCCGCCCTCATGGGAACTCTACGTACGGAACTCGAACGAATTGCCTCCTCCTTCGTCACGTCAGTGCTCGACGCAATGAGAAACGCGTCTCTCAGTGAGCTGGCTGACCAGAGTGGTGCTGGTCGCGCTGCAAGCAGCGCTATTGGCACTGGCCGTACGCGCGGTCGTCCGCGCGGTCGCCCGGCCGGGAGTGCGGGGGCTCCCGTTTCTGCGGTTCGCCGCGGTGCAGGCGGCCGAAGGCGTCGTCGTGCTTCTCCGGACGAGGTTGCCAAGCAGAAGGACACCGCCCTTTCTGCGGCCAAGGGTCTGCGACCCGGCTTCAGCAAAGGTGATGTCATGTCGAAATCGGGGTCGAAGGTCGACCTCGGCCGCGCACTCTCTCTTCTCGTTGCCGAAGGTAAGCTAACGAAGAAGGGTGACCGCCGCATGACCCGCTATTGGGTCAAATAGGAACGCGTGTCGCGCGCGCCTTCTCCACAGGGAAGGCGCCGCCACGGCACTGTCGGTCCTTCGCCATACCCGAGAGCGTTGCTTCGCCTCGCAGGTTTTCGTAAACGACAGACCGAGGCGGCCACGGACAATGCGCGTGGCCGCCGACAGCGCTTCTGATGTCAGGGTAGTGAGACCCTGAGCCGGGTTCGTCCAATGGCGATTTCGTCGCCGTTGATTATTTCTCTTTGGCCGGTGATTCGCACGAACGTCCCGGCACGCGACCCCAAGTCGGTGAGGACGATCGCGCCCGCCTGCTCTTCGATGGCGGAGTGAATCTCACTGACGAGAGGATCGTGGGGGAACGTCATATCGCCTTGCTGGCGACCGATATGTAAAGTCGTCCCTCTTGCTACGCAGGCCGCTCCGTGCTGGCCCCCTTCCCATATCTGCACGAGGCGAAACGACGAGTGCCAGCGCGGTGACGCATAAAAGTAGGTCGGGCCCGGGCCCGGACCGTCGTCGGCCGGCGGATTTGCCAAGAGACAGAGCACCTGATCGCCGACCAGGAATTCGTCGCCGAAAACGAGCTCCACCGGCTGGCGGATACGAACGAATACGCCGTTGCCGCCTTCGAGGTCGATGAGCATGACCTTGCCGCCTCGGTAGGAGAACGCCGCCTCTTTCGGTGCGGAGAAACGCTCTCCCGTGAGCGCAATGTCGCCTTGTGATCCAATGACGACATCGTCGCCCTTGGGTTCGTAGTGTTGCGGTCCGCCCCACAAGCTCCGCACCGTCGCGAGCCGAACGCGCATGACGTCCGCGCTCTTGATTCGGTCGGAAGAGGGCGGCGCTTTTTTGCGTACCGCTTCGCCCGCGCCTCGATGCACCGTCACTTCCGGCGGCCCCTCGAGCACCGACATGCCCCCTACCGCGCGACCGGCGATGACTTCGTCGAACTTTCCCTCGCGAAGCGCGATGCACATTTCCATGTGCTGAGCCTTCATGAGACCGCGCACGTAAGCAACGACGTCGGCGCGCTTGACCTCTTTGACATAATTGCGCTTGTTGCTCTTGATGACGCGTCCACCGTCCGCAAAGAGGTGCGTAATGATGTGCGGGCGGTCGATGCCCGAGTCCTCGGTTTGCACGTGGTAAGTCGCGCCCCGATATTGAACGTTGTTGTTGAAACCTAGTTGCGCCCTGTTGAAAACGGGTCGCTTGTACTGCTTTTCAATTTCGAGCAGACCATTCTCGTCGAACCGGGCAATGGCTTCGTCGAGAGGGCCAAATTCACCAGGGACCCCCTCCATTCGCTGAAACGCCATGCCCGCCAGCGGACTACCGGGACTAAGGCGAAGCGCTTCCGCCAGAAGCTCCTGCCCCTTTTGGTCGTTGGGTCCCGTTGCCGCCCACGCCGCGAGCACGGCGACCGCTTCTTCTGCACGTGATTTCTCGACGAGAAGCGTAGCGACGCGATGCGCGAGCTCCCTGCCCTTGTCCGATGACATCGAGCCCCCCGCCTCGTTAAGGCGCCTCAGTGAACATTGGCCGGACCGTGATCGGCGCCGCCTTCGCCGGCCGACTCTTGAAACACCGTGACTTGCTCGAGAATCGACATCTGCTCGCGGGGAACGCCCACACCGCGATCGGAGAACCAGAG